>JASLOE010000010.1:0-232 GCA_030745655.1 Nitrososphaerales archaeon
TAATAATTCTGATAAAATTGCTGATGCGAAAACTGGGTCCATGTTTATTGTTTTTGCTATTCTAACTGGGAGGGATGGCCCATTTTCTTCTATGAAGGATACTATTTTGCCCTTTTTTTCTTGAATGTCTATCATATTAGAATTAGCTGAGGCTAGTTTTTAAGGATTTATATTTTCGTCCACTTAACTTCGTAGTATGAAACTTGTCCTTCGTCGTCGACTACGGCAACTA
>JASLOE010000010.1:242-26179 GCA_030745655.1 Nitrososphaerales archaeon
CTGAGAAGTCTTGCCAGGTTAGTGTTTTGTTTTCTTCTACCGGGAAACATATCCATTTGGAGTGTGTTTGGCTTACTTTCTTTCCTTTTTCGTAGACTCTGAATTCTGCCCCGAACTTTAATGCAGTTTTTACTATGTAGCCTTTTTTCCTTAAGTCTTTGAACACTAGATATTTTGTTTTGAAGTTTTTGTCTAACCTTTGGAATTTTTTTAGGATTTCTTTTTCTGATAATTTCTTATCTTTGTAGTCAAATAGGTCCATTTTTTTATCCTGGATTAAAAGTAGTGCTTCAGATAGAGAGTATAGGATTTTTTCTCCCAGTTTTTCTCCAAATCTTGATTTTGCGAATAAATTTTTAGCTTCAGCTGTGTTTGATGTTACTTTCCCTGAGATCAATATTGCCTTGATTTTATTCATACTTTATTGAAGTGGGATTGCATTATAAAGGTTTTTAAATTCAAAATTGATTGTTTCGATATAGTCCCATAGTCTAGTGGTCAAGGATTATTGGTTCTGGGCCAATCGACCCAGGTTCGAATCCTGGTGGGGCTATTTTTCTTTTTCTTCGCTTATCTAAAACTTTATAAAGCGAAATTTTGATAAGTTAATATGAAAAGAAGTTCAAGACGTTGGAAGAAGAAAGGTCAAATGCGTTGGAAATGGCAACGAAAGAGACTAAAGAAAGAAAAGCGAAAGAGAAAGTTGAAGAGAAATAGATAATTCTAGGATTCTGAGAGAGAGTTGGTGAGTAAAATATGATGGCAAAGATTATTGATAAAATTACCTTGGATTTAACTAGAGATGTTGTTTTGGGGTGGGAAATGTGTAAGCCTGCTCTTACTGTTGCTTCTTATGCTGATAAGAATTTGATAGGATCTGTCCCCCCAGCCGTAGAGGCCGTTAGGGGACCACGTGGATATGAATTGGTCTATGGGTATAATAACAGTTCCGATAGAAGTGATTATGATTATGGCGGACATCACCGCACTATTGCTGGGATTATCACGGCAGGTAGTTTAGATTGTTTTTTATTTGATGAGCATAGAATGAAGCCCACCTTTGAATTTAGGCCTATTTCTGAGTCTCGTTTGGATGGGTATCATAATCTGGAGGTTATTAAATTTTTAAATAGGGCCCCACCAGAGGTCGCCTCCAAGTTTGTTAGTATGTTTAAAGCAGATGCCTTGGATAGGTTTTTTCTTAGAGTTGCTTGTTCAGTTGTGGGCGGCGTGCGTGCGGGGGAATTAATAAGATGTATCCAAAATTAAAGTATCCATGTACGAATGAATCTATAGAGGCTGTTGTGGCTGGTTTAGATCTAAAGAAAACTGATGTTGTTGTTTCTATTGGTGGATCGGGAGATATCCCCTTTGCAATTGCTCCACATGTGGGTCAAGTTTATGCGGTGGATAGTTCTGAAGTACAGACGTCTTTTATGGCAGAGCAAGCGGGATGTATGAGGGCTAATGATTTTGTGGAATTTTGTGGAATGTGGAGGGTTTCCGAAGATGCTTTAAGAGAAGGAGCTCTAAATTATAGTCCAGATGAGATGGGTGACGTATCGGTAGGGAATTTTGTTGCTAGAGAGAGATATTTTTCTGGGGATCGTTTCTTGAGTTGTAGGGCTGCCATAGATAGGGTGCGAGTTGTAAATACAGATATAATTGAATTTTTGAAGGGTAGAAAAAGGGTGAACAAGCTTTATTTATCCAATTCTTTGGGATGGTCTCGGGAGCCTGTTTCTCGTGAAGATATGGGGGTTATTGTATCTTCTATCGTTCTTGGAGGCCTTGCTTATGAGACGACTTATAGTGGGGCGAATTCGCATCTTGGAGGATCTCTTCGGCTTATTTCCCATATGAGACTAACAAGCAAGGCAGAAAAGATTCAACTTTCTGAAAACTATGGAGGTCATATCTGGACTCCTCGTGTTTATAGAAAGGTACTTTAAAATAATAAATAGTTTATCACAATAATTCTTATAAATAGAGTATTTGAAAGAGAGATATGAAAGATATAATTAATTTTCTCTTTGAAATGGGAATTCTTGCGAAGACTCCGCGAAGTGGGTTTCATTATCTTGGAACTGGAAGTCAGTCAGTTGCAGAACATGTTAATAGAGTTGCCTTTATCGGTTATTCTTTGGCATCTGCTTGTGAAGGAATTGATGTTAATAAGGTTTTGAAGATGTGTCTCTTCCATGATATGGCCGAAACGAGGACTTCTGATCCAAATTATGTTCATCAGAAGTATGTTGAGACAAAAGAACATAAAGCTGTACAAGATATGACGTGCAAATTGCCGTTTGGCGAAGACATTAGGGAAATAATAAGAGAGTATGAGGAGAGAATTACCACTGAATCTTTGATTGCTAAGGATGCAGATAATTTAGAGTTGATGTTGTCGTTAAAAGAGCAACTTGATATTGGGAATAAAAATGCTAAAGATTGGCTTGATTTGGCGATTCAGAGATTAAAAACAGAGGTTGGCAAGAAGGCTGCTAAAATGATTATGGAAACTAGTTCTGATGAATGGTGGTTTGGGGATAGGAAGAGTGACTGGTGGATAAACAGAGGAAAGGCTTAGAAATAATTTATCACAATAATCCTTATAAATAATAAAGATCTTATTTTTTTATGAAGAATAGGTCAATCCAGAGTCCTGAGTATAGTGGTTGTACAGTTTATGTTCCCGCTGGAGGTGACAAGATGGTTTTTAGAGCTTATTTCTTATTTCAGAGCCATGCTGATGATTATGCGGCTACTTGTGATGGCGAGGTTCGTCCAGTTAAGACAAGTGATCTTGGAAAAGTATTCGATGATGCAGATACCTCCCTTGAAGAAGTGATTAGGGATATAAGAGATGGAAATGATTCTTAGTTTATCACAATAATCCTTATAAACTTGGAATCGTGTTTTTTGTTATGAGTGATCATTATAATTCAGAGGTGTGGACAGAGAAGTATCGTCCTAAGGTTTTTGAGGATATGGTTGGGCAAGAGGAGATTATCAAGAGAGTTAAGTCATTAGTTAATTCTATGAATATTCCGCATTTATTATTTGCTGGTCCGGCTGGAATTGGTAAATCTACTTTGGCTTTGATTATTGTTAAGCAATTATTTGGAGAATCTTGGAGAGAGAATTATTTGGAATTGAATGCATCGGACGAGAGAGGTATTGATGTTGTTCGACAAAAAGTTAAGGACTTTGCTAGAACCAAGGCTTTAGGGGATGTTCCGTTTAAGGTTATCTTCCTGGATGAGGCAGATGCTCTTACCAGAGAGGCTCAGCAGGCTCTGAGGAGGACTATGGAGAACTATACTTCTACATGTAGGTTTGTGATGTCTTGTAATTATTCGTCGAAAATATTGGATCCTATTCAGTCTAGAGCGGTTGTGTTTAGATTTCAGTTATTGGAGAAAAAGGATATTAAGAGAAGGATAGATTTGATTGCTGAAAATGAGGGACTAAGTATTTCTGCTGATGCTTTTGATGCTTTATATGAGGCTAGTGAAGGAGATTGTAGACGGGTTATTAATTTATTACAAGCGACTGCTTCGATTAGTCCTAACATTACACCAGATTTAGTTAATACAATTGTTTCTAAAGCTAAGCCATCTGATATTAAGGTTGTCTTAGATTATGCTTTGAGCGGAGATTTCCAAAATTCTAGGGAGAAGTTATTGGACATTATGCTCAAAGAATCTATTTCGGGACAAGATGTGATAAAAGCTATCCAAAAAGAGGTTTGGAATTTACCAATTGATAATGCATTGAAGGTTAAGTTGACTGAGAAGACTGGAGAGGCAGAGTTTAGGTTGGTTGAGGGTGCTGATGAGTTTATTCAATTAGAAGCTTTGATTGCTGCGTTTATTCGAGCTGGTCTTGGTGGTGAGAGTGGGGACTTGAAGGGGGGAGAGTAAAATGGGTTTTTGGCGATATTTTTCAAAAGGAGATATTCCTAAATATGATAAAATTAAAAGAGATCTTCTTGGTTCTGGTGAAGTAGCTGATTGGAGAAGGGGGCAACTTGGTATTGAGTCTATTGAAGAAGCGGAGGGAGATGGGCTTAGTTTAATTGTTTTTCAAGTTCAGACGGGATTTAGATGCGACGAGTATGGCAATGTAGTTTTAGATTATTCTCATGCTAGAGATGATGAGAGAAATATTTTGGAAATTTTTGCTAAGCGTCTTGGTATTAAACTTACTGATAGGATGGCATTAACATGATGAATATGGATAATGTTCCGTGGTGCGAGAAGTACCGTGTTCGATCTTTTGAGGATATGAAGGGTCAGGAGTTAGCTGTTAGTAAGGTTAAATTATTTTTGAAGAGTTTTCCAAAGAAAAAAGCTATTGCTTTACACGGCCCCCCTGGAGTTGGTAAAACAAGTTTGGCTTATGCCATAGCGTCGGAGATGGATGCTGAAGTTTTGGAATTGAATGCATCGGACTTTAGGAATAAGGCAAAGATTGCTGAGATTGTTGGTCCGGCTTCACAGCAGAAAAGTTTGTTTAGAAATAATAAGATTATATTAATTGATGAGGCTGATGGAGTTTCTTCTATGAAAGATCGAGGTGGGATTTCTGAATTACTTGTTCTATTAGAGAAGTCTGTGTTCCCAGTTATTTTTACAGCTAATGATATTTGGCATAAGAAGTTTAGTTTACTTAGAAAGAAGGCGGATGTTGTTGCCTTGAAAGAAGTTGATTATAAGGTTGTTTTGGGTGTTTTGAGTGATGTTTGTGAGAAAGAAAATTGTGTTGTATCTAATGAAGTTTTGACTTCTATTGCTATTAAGGCTCGTGGTGATATTCGTGCGGCATTAAATGACTTGCAGATTTTGTCTAAGATGGATTCTCCCGAATTATTAAAGGAAGTTGGAGATAGAAATAAAGAGCAGTCTATTTTTACAGCTTTGCAGCATGTTTTTCAAACGGCAAAGATTGATGAAGAGATGATTAAGGTTTATGATGAGGTGAATATGTCAATTGATGATGTTTTTTTGTGGATTGAGGAGAATTTACCGTTGGCATATAAGGGTGAGGAATTATGTCAGGCTATTGATGCCTTAAGTTTAGCAGATGTCTTTAGGGGGCGTATTAGAAGGCAGAGGCATTGGAGGTTTATGGTTTATGAGTATTTCTTGCTTGGCGCTGGAGTTGCCTCTGTTAAGAAGTATGATCGGTCTGGATGGACTCAATATAAGAAACCGTCTAGGATTTTGAAGATATGGTTACAGAATCAAAGGAGTGCTAAGAAGAAATCTATTTGTGAGAAGTACGCGAAGCATTGTCATATTTCTATTAAAACTGCTATGAAAGACTTTATGTTATTGAAAGTTATATTACAAAAGCCAGATATTCGAGAAGGTTTGCAATTAACTAACGATGAGATTGCTTATTTGGATAAGCCAATTGTTGCATAGTTATGATAAAATTTTTTAGTAATTAAGTTCTAAAATAATCAAATAAAAAATTAAGCTCCACAGCCTGCTGTTGCTGAGTCTGTTGTTGCAACCGATCCCTCTAAACTTGGTGCTGTACATCCAGTTGCTTGTGCGATTGCCGATATTGTTCTATCTCCACTGTAAGTTTCTCCATTAATCTTTGTTGTTGGGTATCCTTGAATTTCCTCAGATGAACATAATTCTGTTTCTTCTGTACACTCAACGTAAACTGCGGAGGCAGCATCAACTCCACCCAGCGTATCAACCCATTTTTTTGTCCATCCACACCAATTTGCTCCGTAAACTTTTACATCCTTTTCTCCAAGGCAATTATTAAATTCTTTTAATTTTACAAAGTCCTCTTCTGTATATCCAGATACTTGAGTCGCTTGAGTTTCTATTCCCTCTACTTCTGGGGCTTCACACTCGTCTACTGCTGCAGCCAATCCATCAATTGTTCTAGCGCCATTGTAAAGTTCTCCATTGATTTTAATTGTTGGAAATCCGCTGATTTGTTCTTGTTGACATAGTTCTGCATATTCTGTATTTGTTCTATCTGCATTTTGACATTCTAAATAGAATGGCTCAATTTGCTCCGCTCCGCCGAATGCCTCTTTTAGCTTTTTACAATATCCACACCAACCTGCTCCATATGCTTTGACGCCATTGTCTGCTAGACATTGGGAGAAGTCTTTTATCTTTACAAGATCTTCTTTTGAGTATGTTGTCTGTGTTGGTGTTGGGGCTTGCTGTGTTGGGGCCTGAGTTTCGTCGGTTGATAATGGAATTAATTGAGGGACTAAGTTTTCTCCATCCTTTGTTACATATACAGGAACCTCTTGACCCTGAATTGTTAAGATTACTTCATAGAAAGATCCATCTTTATTAACTTCAACTAATTCTGCATTAGCTCCTTGATTATTTGCAAATTCTAATACTTTTTGTCCTGCCTCATCTGCTGATACTTTTGTACCGCCTAGTCCGCCAGTTGCTAAAACTGCGATTAATAATATAGCAAGGACAACTGTAGAGATTGCCCAATAATTTTTAGATAAAGTTTTCATAACTTTTTTATAATTAACACTCTTTTTTTTCTTAGTCATAAATTATTCTAATCCTTTTTCTTTATAAAGTTTGCGGGGTCGGTGTTAACCTTAAGCTTAAAAGGATATTTTTCTATCCTATATTATGAAAACTAAAGGTAACGATAGTGGTTCTAGTGTAAATGTCGAGAAGAAAGTAGCTGAGACTATCAAGAGGTATAAGTTATTGAAGAAAACAGATAAGGTAGTTGTGGCTTTATCTGGAGGAAAAGATTCTACTAGTGTTATATATATATTAAAAAAAATGGGTTATAATGTTGAAGGATTAATGATTGATTTGTATTTAGGACAATGGTCTGAAGTTCATAAGGTTAATATGACTAAATTTTGTAAGGAGAATAATATCCCGTTGACAATTGTTGACCTGAAAAAAGAGTTGGGGCAAGGGATTTGTTTTATTAAGGCTGTTTTGAAGAAGCAAAAAAATCTAACTGGCTGTACGGTTTGTGGTATTATTAAGAAATGGATTTTAAATAAGTGGGCTAAGGAGATGGGGGCAGATAAGATAGTTACTGGGCATAATTTGGATGACGAGGCGCAGAATGTTTTGATGAATTTTTTGAAGGGTAATATATTGTTGGGCGTTAATTCTGGTCCTTCTGCCGGCGGTAAATCCGTTGCTGGTTTTGCTCAAAGGATTAAGCCTTTGTTTTTTATTTCTGAAAATGATATTAGAGCTTATGCTAAAAAGATGAAGTTTGAGATTTTATATGACAAGTGTCCGTGTTCGTTTGAGACTTACCGAGCGGATACTAGAGATTGGTTAGATAATATAAGTGATAAGGAAAAATTAGCGATTGTTGAGAATTTCCAAAAGGAAGTTCTTAAATTAAGAAAGGAAAATGTGGTTGAATTAAAGACCTGTAAGAGTTGTGGGGAGCCATCTCGATCGGACACTTGTAATTATTGCAAGGTAGTTTGTAATATATAGTTTCTAGAGTATAATTATTTATTAAGGAGAATTGTTCATTATTTATTATGAAAATAAGTTTAGTAAGTACTCCAAATGGTATCGATACATTAAGGGGTGCTAAAAAATATTGTCAGGATTTTGCTAGACTTTGTTATTCTGAGAAGAATATGGAGGGTGTTCATGCCGAAGCATATAGTTTTAAGTTGGTTGATCGTCTAATTCATAGTGGGCACCATAGTGTTTTTGATCATTTTAATATGAGTTTATATCTTGAAGACGTTCCGAAGGCGATGGCTATGGTCCTTAATAATGAGCCTCCATATGCTACTAGTGAAAAATCTGCAAGATATACCGAAATGGACGACGTTCCAGATGCTCAAAAGATTTTGTATGATAAATGGAAGGGTATTTTTGTTGGGGAAATAGGTAAAATTTACCCTAAATCTGTTCCGGGTCGTGAAGAAAAGATTTCTAAATTGGCCCAAGAAAATGCCAGATATGTTACTAGTGTATTTACTCCCACAAAAATGGGGTATACCATATCCATTAGACAGATGAATATACTTGCTGATAATTTTGAATGGCTTGGCGGATGTAATCCTTTTACCGACGTGTTTAAGAATAGGTTGTTTCAAGAGGGGGTGGCTCCATTTTTGGAATCTGAGGTTGTTGAGAGATTTCGCATTTCTGGACTTAGGGATAAATCTGATAGGGGTGTTAAATTATTCGCCGGAGAGGTAGAGGAGCATTTTGGTGAAGATGCGTATTCCACTAATCTTCAAATGAGTTTGGCTTGTTTGGCACAGAACCAAAGGCACAGAGTTACTCACAACCATATTTCTAGTGGTCCTGAATTAGGGGCACCCATGGGATATTTTGTTCCACCTATTATTGGCGGGAATAGTGATTTGGAATCGGAATGGATTTCTGATTTAAATAGTATTTCTGATCAGGATTTTCCGCAAGCACAAATTATTGGTGTTGCCGAGAGGGGTAATCGAGAAGATTTAGAAATGAAACTTCGTGAAAGGAATTGTGGATTGGCTCAATTGGAAATTGCAAAGGTTATGGATGGTTTGGTTCAAAAATATAGTAGCCATATTGAGGATATGGGTAGGCTAAGAGGTGCTACTTGTTTATCCTCTGGATCTAGATGTGAGAAGGGAGGGTGTGTATTTGGCCCACAGCAGGCCATATCAAGAGTTGTATAATGAAAGATTTTAGAGATATAGTTATTTGCGGACCGGATATGAGTGGGACTAGTACTCAGATTAGAGATGGTATAAAATATTTTCAAAATAAAGGTATGGGTGTTAGAGATATTAGGGGAACTGAAATAGATGCACTTTTTCATACCCGCAAGTTTCAAAGAGGACTTAGTTCAGCTCATGATTATTTTTCTAGTTTTGGTGAATTTTTGGATATGGCAAATGACTGTGCTCTTGTTTCTACACTTTCTCCTAGAGATTTTTTATGGCAGGCTTATGAATTGCTTTCTGGAGGTGAAACTAATCAGGATTTATCTGTTGCATCCATGGTAGAAACTCCAGCTACTACATATATCGATCCGAGATCTGCAGAGGTTTGGGTAATGGAGGAGCCTAGTAAGAGAGGTGCTGGTCAATCAAATAGGGTTATCGAGCAGCATAGATCTGAATTTGGTATGGATATTAATCCAGTTTCTGCGGCCATGTTTCATCAGGGATATAGGACTAGTGAGTTTTTGAGATTTCGTGGCCCAATAAGAAATGTTGGCGGAACTATTTTGAGAAGTAGAAGTGAAGAGTCTGCTTGTTATCAAGTTAGAGATGATAAAGATCTTCCTGGCGGAATTTCTATGGATGATTATTTGAATCTTCCAGGGCACAGAATAGCTTTTGCTAATGCGCCAACTGATATTTTTGTAGTGTGTGGTCCGGAAGATTGGACTAGCGAGAGTTATCTAAAGCTTAAGGAGAGAAGGGGTGTAGGCAGGTCCTCTGATGATCATGAAAATGATCCAGATTATCAGGTCTTAGTTAATAATAGATATGCCTCTGATTGGTTAGAAAATCTTTATGATAAGGGTTGTGGTCTTTATGGTGGTGTTTCTCCCAAAATTCACCGTTTTAGTATTTATGATTCCATGAATGGGATAAAGTCTAAAATGCAAGATAAGTTGGATGAAATTGTTTGTTAAGATTAATTTTCTTTTTGTAATTCCATAGTAATGTTTCCAAAAATCATACAAATCTTTAAATAGCGATTAATTCTATATTTCGTTAAAGGTACAAGTTATTGTGGTTGTTTGTAAGGATACCCACAATATGTTGTAGTAACTATAAAATGAAATGTCCATATTGTGTTGCTGGGGAAACGAAGGTGACAGATAAGCGCGATAGCGGTTCTGTTAATAGACGTAGAAGAGAGTGTTTGAAATGTGGTCGACGTTTTACAACTTATGAGAGGGTTGAGCTTGACCTTAGTGTTATTAAGAAAGATGGGAAAAGAGAGGCGTTTAATCGTAGTAAAATTTATGATGGCGTTTCAAAGAGCCTTGAAAAGAGACCTTTTTCTGGATTGGATATTGAGGGATTCGTAAATGATATTGAGGCTAAGATTTATCGGATGGCTAAAGATAAGGATATTAAGAGTTCTGCAGTTGGAGAGATTGTTATGATGAAATTAAAGAAGATTGATAAGGTTGCATATATTAGATTTGCTTCTGTGTATAGAGATTTTGCAGATCTTGATGAATTTAAGCAGGAGATTAAAAAATTAAAATGAATATAGAAAATGAAAACAAGGTTAAGTTAGAGGAATTGGATAGCGGTAGTAAAATAGAGATTAAAGATTTTTTTACAAAAGAGATAGTTGGTAATATTTTTGATTCTGTAGAGTGGGAAAAAGCAGATATTGATATTGCTGATGATAACGGAAATCCGTTGTTTGTACAAAAGGATGCAGAGTTTCCCTCTTTTTGGAGTCCATTAGCGAGAAAGATAACCTGTTCAAAATATTTCTTCGGGGAAAAAAATTCCGATGATAGAGAGGGAAGCTTGAAGGACCTTATTTGGAGGGTTACTTCAACGATGAAGGACTGGGCCTTGAAATATAATTATTTTAAGTCTGAGGCTGATTATGAGAATTTTGAAAGAGAGTTGACTTTTATTAATTTGAACCAGTTGATGGCATTTAATTCTCCTGTATGGTTTAATGTTGGAGCGCATAAGGTCTATAAGATGGATTTTTCCAAGTCTAAAGAGCAAAAGGAATCTTATGTTATTGAAGATGGAGAGATTATCATGATACCCAAGGGGAGGGAGTTGATGTATCCACAAACTTCTGCATGCTTTATACAGAGTGTAGATGACACAATGGAAGATATCATGGAGTTGGCTAAAAAAGAGGCGCTTTTGTTCAAATATGGATCTGGATCTGGAAGCAATATTTCAACTTTAAGATCTTCTAGGGAGAAGTTGTCAGGAGGAGGTACCCCTTCTGGGCCACTGGCTTATTGGACGTTTTGGGATAAGGTTGCTGGAATTGTAAAGTCTGGTGGAAAAACAAGGAGGGCGGCTAAAATGGATATTTTAAATATTACCCATCCGGATATTTTAGAATTTATTAATTCTAAGAGTAGGGAGGAGGAGAAGATGCATATGTTGATAGATAATGGAGTTGATTGGATGGAAGCTACCGAGACTGTTTCTTATCAGAATACAAATATTTCTGTAAGAATTAGTGACGATTTTATGAATGCAGTTTTAAAGGATGAGAAATGGAAGACGGTCCCTGTCCATAATAATGAAATGGCAGATGAGATGCCGGAGTATTCTGCAAAGATGCTTTTGGGCAATATTGCCAAGGGGACGCATTTTTGCGGTGATCCTGGAGTGCAGTTTGACGATGTTATCAATAAATGGCATACTTGCCCTAATTCAGGTAAGATTAATGCCTCTAATCCGTGTAGCGAGTATATGTTTGTGGATAATTCCTCCTGTAATTTGGCATCTCTTAATTTAATGAGGTTTTTGAAAGATGATAATTCTTTTGATGTGGATTCTTTTTCAAATGTAGTTAGACTTACGGCTATAGCTCAAGATTTATTGATTGACAATTCTTCTTATCCAACAAAGGAGATTGCAGATAATTCTCATAAGTTTAGGCCTCTTGGAATGGGATATGCTAATCTTGGTTCTTTGTTAATGTCTATGGGGCTTGCTTATGATTCTGATGCGGGTCGTGCTGTTGCGGCCGTTATAACTGCTGCCCTGACTGGTCGAGCATATGAAACTTCAACAGAACTTGCAGAATCAATTGGGCCATTTGAAGAATTTTCTAAGAATAAAGATCCTATGCTTAATGTAATTAGAATGCATAGAAATGCTTTGGTTGGTATAGATAGAAATAAACTTCCGAATGGTTTTTTGGGATTACTTGAGTATGCAGAAAAGGTTTGGGATAGTACTTTAGAGAGAGGCGAGAAGTATGGTTTTAGAAATGCTCAAGCTACAGTTCTTGCGCCAACTGGAACTATTGGATTTATGATGGATTGCGATACTAAGGGTATTGAGCCAGAAATTGGACTTGTCCAGGTTAAATTGCTTTCTGATGGCGGGGTACTTAAACTTGTAAATGGGACAGTAGAAAGGGCTCTTGGTAGACTGGGGTATTCTTCTTCGGATGTTTCTAAAATCTTAGAACATATTGAAAAAGAGGAGACCATAGAGGGGAGTATGATTAAGGACGAGCATTTATCGATATTCGATTGTGCAAATAAGCCTAAAAATGGAAATAGAACTGTAAGTTGTGATGGGCATTTGAAGATGATGGCTGCGGCTCAACCTTTCTTGTCTGGTGCCATATCTAAAACGGTTAATCTTTCTGAGGAGGCTAGCGTAGAAGATATAGAGGCTGTTTATATGGATGCATGGAGACTCGGATTAAAGGCTGTTGCATTATATAGGGATGGTAGTAAGAGATTTCAGCCACTTAGTTTTTCTAAAAAGGATGAGGAGGATAGTGATGTTTTAGAGGCTAAGCCTGCAAGAGTAAAGCTTCCTAATACGAGAGCTTCATTGACCCATAAGTTTAATGTGGGTGGACATGAGGGTTACCTTACCTTTGGATTGTATCCTAATGGTCAGCCAGGGGAACTTTTCATAACGATGAATAAAGAGGGTAGTACTATTGGTGGTTTGATGGATACTCTTGGAACATTAGTATCCATTTCACTTCAATATGGAGTTCCGGTTGAAGATATGATTAAGAAATTTAGGCATCAAAAGTTTGAACCTAAAGGAATTATGTTTTCTGGACATAAGAATATTAAGACCGCTGAATCTATTGTGGATTATATCGGGCAATTTATGGAGAAGGTGTTTGTTTATGGCGAGACTGATGTAGAAATTGAGGCTGGTGTTCCGAGTAAAGAAAAGCTAGTAGAAGAAGAATTATCTGGTGAGCTTGGTGGTTTTTGTTCGACTTGCGGAACCCAGATGATTAAGAGGGGACATTGTCTTGAAGAATGTCCGAGTTGTCATAATCAAAGTCAAAATGGATGTGGCTCCTAGTTTTGAGAGATGATAGAAAATATTAATGATTTTAGTTTTGAGAATATGCGTAAAAAATTTCCAGATAAGTGTCCGTGTTATATTGAAAATAAACCTTGTCATGATATGGATCCGGAGGAATTGAATTGTTTACTTTGTTATTGTCCAGAATATGATCAGTCTAAAAAAGAGGGCGGGTGTAAGATTGATTCTAAAGAGGGGAAGTGGTTTTTTAGTGATAAGCTACCTAGCGGTAAGATTTGGGATTGTAGTAGCTGTAATTATCCGCATAAGAGGGAAAATGTGGAGAAGTACTCGAAGAAAGCTGAATAGGATTGCTGCGTTATATATTTCTAATAATATAAATCCTTTAAAGTAAAAGTGTTTTGGTTTTGATATGGATAAGCAAGTTTTATTTTTTGCAGCTTTGTCGGTTCTTCTTATTTATAATGGTGTTATAAAATTTAATCCTATTTTCCAGATTGCTGGTATTTTATTAATTGTTTTTTTAATTTATGATGTTTCTATTAACTCTAAGAATTATAATATTCCAAAGCTTAAATATAGGAAACGGTTTAACTTTATTGCAATTTTGGGTAATGTGGATTTAATTTTTGGCTTGTTGATTATTTTAGATATACTATACGGGATAGTTCCACATATCTTTTTGTTTATAGTTGCTGTGTTTATTTTACTAAAGGCATTACCTTTTGTTTTTCATAGAGATATCGCAAGTATAATGGATATTGTGATAGTCTTATTAATTATTTTTAATAGTCCAGTGTTGGCTGGGGTAAAAATTGCTATGGCTATATATTTTATACAGAAAGGTGCCTTGACTTATTTTGGCTAAAGTATATTTCGGATAGAATAAATGTTTCATAAGGGTGTTTTGTTTCGATAACATTAACTTTTTAAATTGATTTTATTCAGTAATTATAACGACTCCGTAGCTCAGCCTGGTCAGAGCACTGGACTTTTAATCCAGGTGTCGGGGGTTCAAATCCCCCCGGGGTCATTTTAGTATAAATTAGTCTAGCCTTTGATCATAATAATCCTTAAATAGTTTTGATTCTATTTAATTTTATGATTGAATCTATTGAGAACTGTGGTTTGGATGCGTATCCGGGAATTAAAGTCTTAACAGATGTGGAAGCCATTAAAAGTCGTGCGGCAATGCAACATAGTGAGGATTCTTTAGGTATGGGCGTTCCTGTTGGATATGAATTTACGCCCAAAATTCCAACTTCTGAAGATGTTAATCGTTCTTTTAGAAAGTGCTCTGGTCGCTAGATTTCCACCACAATAATTCTTAAATAGTCAGTGAGATTATTTCTGGTTATGATATATTTGTGTTTGGGTGGAATGTATTCTGGGAAAACTGATGCCGGGATTAAGTTATATGAAAAACTTATTTTGAAGGGTGGTAGTCATATTGGAGTGCAGCCCGCAAGTAATATTAGAGATATAGATTTATTTAATCCAGAGGTGAAATCTCGAAGCGGTAGGAATATTTCTGCGGTTGTTTTGGAGGATGGATCTGATGTTTATGTTGATGAGTTAGAAAAAATTCTTGAATCAAATCAAACTGTGTTAATTGAGGAGCCGCATTTTCCGAATTTGTCAAAAGAGGGTGAGAGGAGATTTGTTGAGATGGTTAAGCATTACGGATGGGATCAGGATAGATTTTCCCCTGAACAATTTGAAGAGCTTCGTATGGGTGTTCCAATGGAGGATGTTTCTAGTGGTAAGCAGATCATAATTACATCACTTGATTATTATTTTAATGAAGATCCGGTAGAAATTGTTCATAATCTTAAACCGTATTCTATTACTAGGACTGGGTTGGCAGTTTGTCACCAATGTTCTCGCCCCGCACATAGAACTCAAATGCGTGTTAATGGAAAGCCAGCCCCGTATTCTTATGATAATAAGGTCGTTGAAGAGGAAGGATCCGATGTTAGTTATGACCCTTCTTGTGTTGAGTGTTTAGATGTGCCAGAATCTCCTAGAAGATAGCTAAAATAGCGCATTTTACGCTGAACTACTGAAAAATAGCAAAAGTCGAAAGGTTTTTAAAGCTATTTTAGGTATTTTTTTTATCTAAAAATTAATACTTTCAAGGTAAAAATGCACGTACTCCAACCAAAGCACACTAAGATGAACAGCGACGCTATCGACAAGATGCTTACTAAGCTTAATATCTCTTTGGCGCAATTACCTAAAATTTCTAAGAAAGATGCCGCACTTCCTGAAGGTTGTGAAACTGGGGACGTTGTAGAGATTGCGCGAACCGGTGAATTTGCTGAAACGTATTACAGGGTTGTTATTTAATGGCAGAACATATTTTAATTAAAGAGTTTTTGAAGAATCATTCTTTAGTTGAATCTAACATTAAGTCTTTTAACAATTTCCTTGAGAGTAGGGTTCAAGAGATTGCGACTGAGCTTTCTGAGGCTTTGCCAAATGAAGATTTTGAGATTAAACTTGGCAAGATTCGTGTTGGTAAGCCAAATATTGTTGAATCTGATGGATCTTCTAGAATAATTACACCTGCTGAAGCTAGATTAAGAAAGTTGACTTATTCTGCTCCGATTTCCATGGAGATGACAATTAATTTTGCAGGACAAATGGAATCTGAGGAGGTTCAGCTTGGTAGAATTCCTATTATGATTAAGAGCGAGTCTTGTAATCTTAATGGAATGAGTGAGGAAGATTTGGTTAAGAATTATATTGACCCTAAAGATCAGGGTGGCTATTTCTTGATTAATGGTAACGAGAGAGTTATGGTTATGGCTGAAGATTTAGCTTCCAATCAGACTTTTGTTGAATGGCAAAAGATCAAGAAGAGATTGATGTTGCGATTATTTTCACAAAGAGGGGCATATAAGATTCCAGTTTCTTTGGTGGAGAGCCCAGAGGGAATTCTAGAGGTTACATTTTCTAGATTTAAGGATATTCCTGCAATTGTTTTATTGAAGGCCCTTGGCCTATCTAGTGATGCCGATATTGTTCAATTAATTGGGAAACAAACAGATAGCTTGATGGTTAATCTTTATGAGTATGCTGATGTTGCTACAGTTAATGATGCTTTGATGTGGATTGCTGAAAAGGGATCCTTGCAGGGTACAAATAAGGAAATGCTTGATCGGGTTAAGCAGAGAATGGATTCTTATTTCTTGCCACATATCGGTTTGGATAAGAAGGATCGTGTCGAGAAGGCTAGAACTCTTTGTAAGTTTATAAAGCAGTTTTATGTTGCTAAGGAAAACCCACAGGATTCTATGACAGATAAGGACCATTATGCGAATAAGAGGGTTAGGCTTTCTGGTGATTTGCTTTCTGATTTATTTAGAGTTAATATGAATATTTTATTGAGAGAAGTTCAACATACTTTACAAAAGACCGTAAAGAGAAGAAAATTCTATTCTATCAAGACGATTGCCAAATCTACCTTATTTACACACAGAATTGAGTCGGCTATTGCAACTGGTTCGTGGATCGGTGAGCGAAATGGTGTGACGCAGAATATGGATAAGAATAATTTATTTGCTATTATGTCTCAATTGCAGAGGGTTACATCCACTCTTCCTGGGGAGCAAGAGAATTTAGCTGCGAGAACTGTTCATCCAACACATTATGGAAGATTTTGTCCAATTGAAACCCCAGAGGGAACTGAAATTGGTTTAAGAAAGAACCTGGCTCTTTTGGCTAGAATTTCTACACGAACTAGTGTAGAACATGAGGATGTTTTGAGGGTTTTGAAGGAAGGCGGTATGAGTTCCGAGGAAGGTAAGATTGATGTTTTCTATAATGGAAGATTTGTGGGACTTGTTGGCGATCATGAAGGGTTTGTTAAGAATGTTAGAAAGTCTAGAAGAGAGGGCAAGTTGTCTATTGAAATGTCTGTTAAGTTTGACAAGTTCTTAGATACAATTTTTATCAGTTCTGAAGTTGGTAGGGTTATTAGGCCTTTGATTGTTGTTGAGAATGGAGAATCCAGATTAAAACCTGAACATTTAGAGATGGTTAAGGGCGGTAGTTTGACATGGGAGGGATTATTTGAAGAGGGAATTTTGGAATATTTAGATGCTGCTGAGGAAGATGATTGTTTGGTTTCTTTAAATGAGGAAGATTTAACTGAAGAGCATACACACTTAGAGGTCGATTTATTGGATATTTTTGGTCTTAGTGTATCTTTAATTCCATTTGGTAACCATGACCCACCTGCAAGAATGGTTAAGGGTGGTTCTAGAGCATATAGACAGGGTCTTGGAATTTATGCTGGTAATTTTCCTGTAAGAATTGATACTGATGTTTCTCTTTTGCATTACCCGCAAAAGCCCTTGGTGAGAACTTTTGTTTATGATACTTTGAATGTTCATCCTGTTGGACAAAATGTTATCTTGGCAGTCTTACCTTACGAAGGATATAATATGGAAGACGCTACTGTTTTGAATCAGGGATCAGTGGATAGAGGATTTGGAAGAAGCTCTAGATTTAGGCCATATGTTTCTGTTGAGTTAAACTATGCAGGAAGTCTTGCAGATCATATTACTATTCCAGACAAAGATGTTTCTGGATATAGAACTGAGGAAAGTTATAGATTCTTAGAAGATGACGGAATTGTTTACCCAGAAGCAGAATTAATTGCTGGAGAAGTTGTAATTGGTAAGGTTAGCCCGCCAAAGTTCTTGAGTGAGGCTCGTGAAATTTCTATTCAAACTAAAAAGGAATCTTCTTCCGCCATTACTCAAAATGAAACTGGAATTATCGATGCTGTTTTCGTGACTCAAGACAAGGAAGGAAATAAGATTGTTCAGGTTAGGACGAGGGAATTAAGAGTTCCTGAAATTGGAGATAAGTTTTCTGTACCTCATGGACAGAAGGGTGTTGTCGGTATGATTGCCCCAGAGGCAGATATTCCGTTTACTGTGAATGGTATTCGACCAGATATTATGTTTAATCCTCATGGTATACCCTCCCGTATGACTGTTGGTTATTTGATGGATATCCTTGGTGGTAAGGTTGCGGCTTTATCTGGAAAGGTTGTTGACGCTTCTGCATTCTCTGGTGAGACTGTTGCTAGCTTGGAAGATAATTTGAAGAAATTAGGGTTCAGACAAAATGGTAAGGAAACTATGTATAACGGTATTACTGGTAAAAGGATGCCTGTTAAGATTTTTATTGGTAACATGTTCTATTTGAAGTTAAAGTATATGGTGGCTGATAGAATGTATGCTAGAGCTTCTGGTAAGGTTGCATTATTAACTAGACAGCCAATTGAGGGTAGGGCTCGTGGTGGAGCTTTGAGACTTGGAGAAATGGAGCAAGAAGCATTGGTAGGACATGGAGCTTCATTACTATTGAAGGAAAGATATGATTCAGATAAGACATTGGTTCATATTTGTGCTAAATGTGGAAGTCTTGTTATCGACGACCAGATTCATAATAAGAAGGTTTGTTCTCTATGTCATTCTAATCAAGTTGAGCCCGTTGAGGTTTCTTATGCATTCAAGTTACTGATTGAAGAATTACAGGGACTACACTTATTAACTAAATTCGATATGAAGAATAAATATGAGTAGAACAAACCACGAAAAATATTTATCGGAACTACCTAGCGGAGAACCTATTCTTTCTATCGGAGAGAAACCAAATTCCAGGTTGTTGAATTTATTAGGCGAAGTTCATGAAGATACAAAAGTAAATTTGGCAAAAGAATTGAAGGGGGAATGTGAATAAAATGGTAAGACCAGTAAAAAAACAAATTGACGGAATGAACTTTTGCCTACTTAGCCCTGAGCAGATTAAGAAGCTTAGCGTCGCTAAGATTGTAACTCCAGAGCTTTATGATGTTGATGGATATCCAGTAGACGGTGGTTTAATGGATTTAAGACTTGGTGCAATTGATCCGGGTGTTAGATGTAGAACCTGTGGTGGACGACTAAAAGAATGTCTAGGTCATCCTGGTATGATTGAACTTGCTAGACCTCTAATTCATATAAAGTATTTACCAATTATTGATTTAGTTCTTCGAAGTACATGTGAGGCATGTGGTAAGGTTTTACTTAAAGAGGAGAAGGATTTGAGTAAGGATTTAGTTGGTAGAATTAAGAAAGCAAAGGATGGGAAGAAATGCCCACATTGTCAAATTATTCAGGAAAAGGTTAAACTTGAAAAACCATCTACTTTTAGAAGCGGTAGAAGAAGATTATTCCCATCCGAAATTAGAGAGAGATTAGTTAATGTTCCTGATGAAGATTTGAAAGTATTGGGAATTAATCCAGAAACACTTAGACCAGAGCATGCAATTTTAACTTTGTTGTTGGTTCCTTCTGTTACAGTTAGGCCATCTATTACATTGCAGACTGGGGAGAGATCGGAAGACGATTTGACTCATAAGTTATCTGATATTATTCGATCTAATCAGAGACTTTGGGAGAACTTGAATGCCGGTGCACCTGAGGTTATTATTGAAGATCTTTGGGACTTATTGCAGTATCATGTTACAACATTCTTTGACAATTCTATCGCCAAAATTCCACCTGCGAGACATAGAAGTGGACAGCCATTGAAAACTATTACTGAAAGAATTAAAGGTAAAGAGGGTCGAATTAGAAAGAACTTGGCTGGTAAGAGAGTTAATTATTCTGCTCGAACTGTTGTTTCCCCAGATCCTAATTTAAAATTGAACGAAGTTGGTGTTCCGTTAGCTGTTGCAAGTACTTTAACTGTTGCAGAAAAGGTTACCTCAATTAATATTGAGAGAATGAGATTATTAGTTGCTAAGGCAGATTATCCTGGAGCTAATTATATTGTTCGACCTGACGGAAAGAGAAAAAGAATTACTGAAGAATTAAGAGAAGATTTGAAAACTGAAATTGAGCCAGGATATATTGTTGAAAGACACGTTGTTGATGGTGATGTTGTTTTATTCAACCGACATCCTTCTTTACATAGAGCCTCGCTTATGGCACATTTTGTAAAGGTTCTTCCAGGTAAGACTTTTAGAATTCACCCTGCCACATGTGCTCCTTATGGTGCGGACTTTGATGGGGACGAAATGAATATTCATGCACCTCAAACTGAAGAGGCTAGAGCTGAGGCAGAAGTTTTATTGAATGTTAATAATAACTTATTTTCCCCAAAGAATAATTCTAACTTTTTAGGATGTGTTAAGGACGCCGTTAGTGGTAGTTTCCTTCTTAATGAGGCCGAATTAAGCAAAGAAGACGCTATTCAATTATTGCACGGTGTTGGGGCTGATGTTAGTGGAATCAGCAAGAAGAGTTCTGGTAAGGAGATTTTTTCAAAAATTGTTCCTAAAAAGGTTGTTAGTGGAGATATTGAAACTAAGGGTTTTAAGAATGGAAGTGGATTTATATTAAAGGATGCGGATAAAGAGCTTGGACGAGATGAAACTGTTGAGCTTTTGAGAAAGGTCTTTTCTTTGGGAACTACTTTCTTATCTAGAAATGGATTTACACTTTCTGCAGAAGATATTGATGTTCCAGAGGAAGTTAAGAAGAAAACACAAAAAATTATTGCTGCTGCTGAAGAAAAAACACAGAAGATTATTGAAAGTTATTATGATAAGAGTTTAGAATTATTGCCAGGTAAGACAGCTGAGGAAACTCGAGAAGCTAAGATTTTGCATGCTTTAAACGAGACTCGAACTGAGATTGGTGATGCGGTTAAGACAGGTTTTCCTAAGGATAATTTGGCAAATCAGATGATTGGTAGCGGGGCTGGTGGTAGTTTGCTTAATATTACTCAGATTGCATGTTCGGTTGGACAGCAGGTTCTTCATGGTAAAAGGATTGATTTCGGGTATACTGAGAGAACATTGTCTTTTTTCAAGAAAGGTGATTTGTCTCCAAAGTCCCATGGATTTATTCATAGTTCTTTAATGGAAGGATTTAAGCCTGATGAGTTTTTCTTCGGTGCCATGACAGGACGAGATGGTCTGATGGATGTTGCTCTTAGAACTCCTAAATCTGGTTACTTGTATAGAAGATTGGCTAACGCTTTACAAGATTTAGTTATGGCATACGATGGTACTGTTAGAGATGCTTCTGGTAATATTGTTCAATTTGCATATGGAATCGATGGTGTTGATATTTCTGCTAAGCATAAAAAAACAAAGGTTGCGCCTGGTGAAGCTATTGGTGTTGTAACTGCTCAATCTTTTGGTGAAGCTTCTACTCAGATGGTTCTTAATGTGTTCCATGCAGCTGGTGTAGCTGAAGTACAGGTTACTCAAGGGCTTCCTCGTTTGATTGAAATTTTAGACGCTAGAAAATTACCGAAAACACCGTCGATGGAAATTTATTTAGATAAGGACAATAATAATGAGAAGAGTGCTAAGTTAATAGCTGAAAAGATTAGAGAAGTTAAGTTGAAGGAAATTATGTCTGAAGTTGCAATTGATTTTGGATCAAAGAAGATTAATATTAGTGTTGATACTGCTGCTCTAAAGGGTGCACATATTGGAATTGATAAGGTTGTAGATGTTTTGAATGATAAAGGCTTCGCTACAAAGAAGTCTGCTAGTGGACTTGTTCTTGATATGTCTAAAGAAGATTATAAGTTGATATACAAGACAAAGGAGAAAATCAAGGAAGTTATTTTGACTGGTATTAAGAAGATTTCACAGGTTCTTGTTGTTAAGAGAGATAGCAATTATGTTATCTTAACTGCTGGTTCCAATTTGAAAGATATTATGGCATTTAAGGGAGTTAACCCAGACAAGATTTTGACTAACGATATTCATGAAGTTTCAAGTGTTCTCGGAGTTGAGGCTGCTAGGCAAGTTGTTGTTAATGAAATTCAAAAGGTTATTACATCTCAAGGTTTAGCAATTGACGGAAAGCATGCGATGTTGGTTTCTGATACCATAACATCGTCTGGTGCTGTTAAGGGTATTACGAGAATGGGTATTATCTCTGATAAGAGTTCTATTCTTGCAAGAGCATCTTTTGAGACCCCAATCCCACAATTTGTTCAGGCTACTAAGACTGGTCAAAAGGATAAGTTAGCGTCGGTAATTGAGAATATTATTTTGAATCAACCAGTTCCGGTTGGAACAGGGTTGCCTGGTCTTTTAGTTAAGGTTACGGGTTCTTTAGCTGATAAGGGTAAGAAGCCAGCTTCTAAGGAGAAATCCATAAAGGCGGAGGCAAAGAAATGAGTGTAAAAGAGATTGGGGAAGCTATAGAATCAGGTAATATTGTTTTTGGAATTAAGCAAACTTTGAAGCTTGGTAAAAAAGCTAAGAATGTTTTTATTGCTAAAGATGCTCGAGATGATACAGTTGAAAAGCTTGAAGCGGCTAAGATTGAGTTCGATGTTTTGAAATCTAAGGCCGATCTTGCTAAAGAACTAAATCTCGATTTCGAATCTGAAGTTTTTTCTATCAAGTAATATGGCAGGAGTTATTGATATGCAGTTAATGAGATATATTAATTTATTTTCTCGTACAACTAAAGTTCAAACAACAAAGGTTTTTGTGTATAATAATCAAATTGTTTTTGCGGTTCCTAAAGCAAAGGTTTCGGCAGCAATTGGGAAGGGTGCTTCTAACATTAAAAGAATGAATGATATTTTGAGGAAAAAGATAAAAATTGTTGCTATGCCAGCAATTGATAGCGATGAGGGAATTGTTAAGTTTCTTGCCGATGTGGTTGCTCCTGTTGAATTTGTTAGAGCTGATATTAAGAATGGATCTGTTGTCATTACGGCTGGTCGAGAGAGTAAGGCTGCTTTGATTGGTAGAAATAGAACTCGAGAAAAAGAATTAGGGGAGGTGTTGAAGAACTTTTTTCATATAGGCAAGTTAAGGATTGCCTAAAACTTTATAAAAGGATTTTTCACATAAATTATAGAATGGGACTAATGAACGGACGAAAATTGAAGAAAGCGCGAAAAACATTTCGTGATAATAAGTTGCCGTATAAAAAAAAGCGACTTGGTATTAGCTTGAAGTTTGATTCACTTGGTCGATCCAGTCAGGCAAGAGGTATTGTTGTTAAGAAGATTCAAAAGGAAGCTAAGCAGCCTAACTCAGCTATGAGAAAGTGTGCTAGAGTTCAGTTGATTAAGAATGGGAAAGAAGAAACCTGTTTCATTCCAGGGAACTTAGCACAGAAGTTTGTTGATGAGCATGATGAGGTTGTTATTGAGAGAATTGGTGGAAAGCAGGGTAGAACAAAAGGTGATTTATCGGGTGTTAGATTTCAAATTATTAAAGTAAATGATCAGCCATTAGACAGACTTTGGTCCGGTAAGATCGAGAAGGGTAGAAGATAATGGTACAGATGAAAATATTTGGTTTATATGATATTAGTGAAGTTAGAGTTGAAGATCCGGGTATGAAGAAGGTTATTAATTTACAGCCTAAATTATTGTTGAAATCTCATGGTAGAATTAAGTGGGATCCGGCTAGAACTAAAGTTAATGTTGTTGAGAGATTGATTAACTTATTGCAAGTTCCAGGTTCTCGAGGTAAGAAGCATAAAATTATTACTGGATGGATTACAGGTAAACATGCAAGATGTACAAAGATTGTTATTGATGCGTTTAAGATAATTGAGAAAAAGACTGGTGAGAACCCAGTGAAGGTTTTTGTTAGGGCTATTGAGAACGGAGCTCCAAGAGATGAGGTTACTGCTCTTGAATATGGTGGAGCTAGATATCCACAAGCAGTTGATGTTGCTCCACGTAGAAGATTGAATTTAGTTTTAAGATATTTTGTTAATGGAGCTTATGATAAGGCTTTTAATAAGAAAGCAACAATTGTTGAGTCTTTAGCAAAAGAAATAATGGCTGCTGCTGAAGGAAGTAGTGAGTCTTATGCGGTTTCTAAGAGAAATGACGCAGAAAAGCAAGCTGATGCAGCTCGTTAAAGTTTAAATTGAGAGGGGTGGACTCCAAATGAAAATGTCAAAAACCCACTCACAATACGACGTTAATTCTTGTTATAGTGATTATGTTTCTAGTTATGATAGTGATATGACAGGATTCGAACCGACTGGTTCAAGGATGGAGTTATTTTCGTCTATGGGTAAATTTGGAACTTGTGTGGAATTTTGTGCCGGTACGGGTAGAAATATACGACATTTCCCTCGTGATTCCAAAGTTTCCTTATTAGATATTAATAAAGATATGTTAGAAGTAGCTAGGAGGAGGATTGGGGGGAGGAAAAACTTTAGTATTTTTGTTGGGGACGCCTTTAATGCACCATTTAAGGATAATTATTTTGAGGTTGGTATTTTTACTTATGCTTTTAGTGGGATGTTAGATCCAAAGGCAGCATTGGCGGAAATGAGAAGAGTTGTTGTTCCTGGAGGAAAGATTGGTATTATGGATTTTCGTGTTGGTAATTCTTCTGGCTGGAAGGGGAATTTCGGAAAATATAATTTTAGGAGTTTATTGCGTGATATGGATATTATTTCTCGAAAAACACATAGACGGCCATTTTTACATAGAAATATAGAAAGGTTTGTTGTTGCTGCGTAATTGAGCCTAATTTTTTAGTATAATTATTTTTATAAAGTATAAATTCTATTAGTTTTTATGAGAGCTAGGGCGGACAGTAAAAAAACTAGAGATATTGTTGTTAATTTAGGAGATAGAGGAGTATAATTATGGAAAGCTATCATGTTAAACCAAGAGAGAAAATTGATTATTCTAATTTGAGGTATGTTGTGAATCAGGCTGAAGGTGATATTCTTCTTGCGCAGTGGACAGAGAAGGTAGAGGGTGTTGGCAAAGCTGTTCCTAAGATATTTGTTGGTAGAATGCTTAATGTTGAGTCGTCTTTTTATGAATTGTCAGAAGAGATTATTTCTGGTAGAGTAACTACTGATGGTATCGGAGATATAAAATGCTTGAGGGGTGGAGTTCGTAGTTTTATCCCATTAGTTCGTCCTGATAAAAAACGTAGTTTGGCTAGAATTATCGATAATCGTAGAAATGTTATTTATGAAGATAGCGGTGCGGTAGAAAATTGGGAGAGGTCTGCTGATTATTGGTTACATGCAGTTCATCAGGGAACTCCTTCTGTAAGAGTTAAGAATTTTTTAGACAAATGTCAAAACTTTGTATGGCATAGGGATTTGTTGAGCGTTTACGGACTAAGAGCGCGTTAGGTTTTTTATTATTAATAATGTTGTCTGTAAAATATATGAGTTTCTTTTTGTCGACGGAGAACTTGTTTTTGTGAACACAAACTTTTATAAAGCAATTTTTCAATAATTTATCATGGCAGATGATATGACAGAAAAGGTTAAGGAACTACAAAAAGATCCAACACATATTCGTAATATTGCAATTTGTGCACATATTGATCATGGTAAGACTACATTCTCTGATAATCTTTTAGCGGGGGCAGGTATGATGAGTGAGGAGTTGGCAGGTAAGGCTAGAACTTTAGATTTCCATGATGATGAGACTGAAAGAGGTATTACAATTGATTCGGCTTCTGTATCTATGGTTCATTCTGTTAATGATCAAGATTATTTGATTAATTTGATTGATACACCAGGTCACGTTGATTTTGGTGGGGACGTTACCCGAGCTATGAGAGCTGTTGATGGTGCTATTGTTTTGTCTTGTGCTAGTGAGGGTATTATGCCTCAGACTGAGACTGTTCTTAGACAAGCTTTGAAAGAAAGAGTTAGGCCTATTTTATTCATCAATAAGGTTGATCGATTAATTAGAGAAGTTAAGTTGACTCCTGAAGAAATGCAGAAGAGATTTATTGATATTATTAATTCAGTAAATAAGCTAATAGCCGAGATTGCTGAGCCAGAATATAAGGAAAAATGGCAAGTTAATGTTGCTGACGGTACTGTTGCGTTTGGTTCTGCTTTCCATAATTGGGCCTTGAGTATTCCATATATGCAGGAGAAGAAGATTAGCTTTAAGGAAGTTA
>JASLOE010000011.1 GCA_030745655.1 Nitrososphaerales archaeon
CCCTGAGATGCTGCACTGCTTATTGCAGGACCTAATGCAACTGCACCAGATAGAAAATGTTCGAATCTAGTAGAAGGATAATCGGCGTTTCTATGTACATTTCCAGGTTTTGGGGTAGCTGAAACTTCAAGGGATGCAGCTAATTGAGCAGCATTCATCACATCTTTTGCTATCTTCTCCAATAATCATACCTACTTTATTTAATAATCAAAAATATATTATCTCACTATTTTTACATCTAATATTATCTGTTTGCGTATAGTAACCATCATCATATTTAGATTATATCATTACATAATTTCTTTTTCATTACTAAAAAACTTGAGAAAAATAATTATTATAAAAAGAAAAGTTTTTCCATAAATGATTAGACAATCGGTTCATATGAAAACTGGAAATCTTAGAAAGAATATAGTTGTAGGTTCTAAGGTTAGAATTGTAGAAAAACATAATCAAAAGAATGGTGCATTAACTAACGGGATAGTTAAAAGAATTCTGACAAAGTCTTCTCAGCATCCTCATGGGATAAAAGTAATATTGACAAACGGTAAGACAGGTCGCATCAAAGAGATTGTAAGTTCACATTCTGAACCTAAATTAAAACTCTAATTGGTATCAACAGCAAAGGATATAGGCGTTAAAACACGTTATTTTCAACAGTTAGGCGTTAAGATTAAAGATGTTTTTTCGTGCAATACCATGGGGTGTACGGATGGTTTATCATTGGATTTTACGCCTATTCTCTACGATTCTTCAAACCACTGTTGTGTTTAAGTTTTTTAACAACAATTTATCATAAATAGGAAAGTTGAGAGATTAATATGGTGAAAGTTGTTGGAATAGATCCTGGAACAAAGAGTTTCGACTTATGCGGATTAAACGAAGGAAGATTATTCCTAGAGAGAAGCATATTTTCAGCAGATATAGCTAAGAATCCTGGAATTGTCATTGATGCTCTAAAATCTGTAGGTGACCTTGATGCCATAGTTGGACCTTCAGGTTATGGACTTCCATTAACCCATATCAGCCAAGTAGGCGATAAAGAAAATTTTGAAATGATTCTAACAAAACCTGATGACAAAACTGGTGTAATTGTTGGATTAAGTAAATTAGTAAAATTGATGAAAAAAGAAAATCTAAATGTGTTCTTTATACCAGGAGTAATTCATCTAAAGACTGTTCCTGAACATAGAAAAGCGAACAAGATAGATTTAGGAACACCAGATAAATTATGTAGTGCAACACTAGGAGTTTTTGACCAGTCAAAACGTCTTGGAATAAGTTATGAAGAAACATCTTTCATAATGGTTGAAATCGGTTTTGCTTTTAATGCAATTATTGGAGTGGATAAGGGTAAGATAATAAGCGGTATTGGGGGAACATCTGCAGGTCCAGCTTTCGCCGCACAAGGTAAAATGGATGGAGAACTTGCATACATTCTAGATACAATTACAAAAAACACATTATTTGAAGGAGGAGCAAAATCCATAGCTGAAGAAACGATGATCACACCTGAAGAATTTTCTAATAAACACAATTCATCTGAAAAGCTCAGAATTGCATGGAATGCTTTGATTGAAGGTATTGAATGCGATGTAGCATCAACGAATGTTGCTGTTAAAAAACCTCGTGAGATTCTAATTTCAGGTAGACTATCAATTTTACCCAAAATAAGAAATGAAATATCTAAACGCCTCAATAAATATGGTGATGTAAAAGAAATTCAAGGATTTACACAGAATGTGAAAGAGGCTTCGCAAGGGGCAGCATTGATAGCTGATGGACTTGCAGGAGGTGAGTACAAGGAATTAATTGAGGTACTTGATATTCGAAATGCAAATGGATCGGTTTTAGACCATATTCACTTATCTAGAATCAACGAAATAAGAAAAAGATACGGCATAATCTAAAAAGAATTCAAATCAATAATGGACAACTAATAGACACATCAACCAATTCAATATGGAGCTATAGTAGAGAATGAATATCTTAAGATTACATAGAAACACAACTCACTGAAATTATCGCTACGCCTCACTTCTGGATTGCATAGGAAGTATTCTACACAGAAACTGATCTTTGCAACGCAGAATAGTCACAAAAAGCAAGAAGAAAATAGATACATCCATCCACCTTAATGGCTTTATAGCCAAACAAACGATGTGAAGAAGGGTTTCACTAATGAAGATTCTCATTGTAACAAGTCAATTGGCAGAACCAATCGTGAAGAAATATACAAAAAAAAGCAAGTTCAATCCATCAGTAGTTGCCTTGCCTTTTGGTGTAGCTGCGCTAATGACTTCACGCTATATTTCACTGAAACTTTCCGGAATAAACACTGAAAATTTTGAAATGATACTTATCCCAGGATTAGTCAAAGGAAACATTTCTATAATTACTAAAACTACCGGGATTCCAACTTTCAAGGGTCCTAGGCATGCTGCAGATATACCTGCTGTTCTTGATAATCTACCAAAGATAGAACTTTCAACCACTATTCCTGCTTGCGATATTATTCGAGAAGAATTGAACAGGAAATCATTAGAAATTTTGAAAGAGGCTGAGACTAACAAAAAAGCACTTTTGAAAAAAGATGGAAATATTCAGGTTGGAAACCTGGCAGTTGGAAAAGATTTCCCTTCCAGAATTGTTGCTGAAATTGTAGATGCACCTATGATGACGGATACAGAGATTAAGGAAAAGGCAGTATATTATGCAAATTCGGGGGCAGATATCATTGATGTTGGGATGGTTGCCGGGTTATCTATGCCTAGGGATGCATCAAGAGCAATTGATGCAGTGAAAGAGGTAGTGGATATTCCTGTTAGCATTGACAGTATGGATCCCATTGAGATTGAAGAAGCTGTTTCTGCAAAGGCTGACCTAATTGTAAGTTTAGATCCAAAAAATATAGTTGAAGTATCAAAGTTTGGAACTCATCTCCCAGCAGTTGTATTACCTACAGATTTTCGAAAAGGACTCTTTCCAAGAAAAGCATCAGAAAGACTAAAACTTCTAGAAGAGAATATCAAAACATCCAGAGAGAACGGTTTTACAAAGATAATAGCAGATCCTATATTAGACCCACTGGTAACTCCTGGAAGTACAGAATCTATTGTTGCAACTTACAAATTTCGAGAACGTTACCCAAATATTCCAATCTTCCTTGGAGTAGGAAACGTTACAGAACTCTTAGATGCGGATTCACCTGGTGTCAATGCTTTCTTAGCTGGAATTGCTGCCGAAATGGAGGTAAGTTTTCTCCTGACCACAGAAGTAAGTGATAAAGCGAGAGGAAGCGTTAGGGAACTTGCTAAAGTGTCAGACATGATGTTTCTTGCAAAAAGACGTGAATCAATCCCAAAAGAAATAGGGTTAGATCTACTTATTCTAAAGGAAGAGAAACTAAAATCTGAAGAATATAACAAATCTATTTTGAAAGAAACAGAGATTATTGATGCCGAAATCAAAGATGAATATCGTCTTGACCCAAAAGGTTGTTTTAAGATACTTCTTGAACGAGACAAAGACAGCATATTGCTTCTTCATTACACACGATCCAATATGAAACAACCCGAATTGATAATAAGAGGGAAGACTCCTAAAGAAGTGTATATGGCAGCTTCTGAAAAAGGATTAATGTCAACATTAGAACATGCGGCATACCTTGGCTCAGAGGTTGAAAAAGCATTCACTGCTTTGAAACTCGAAAGAAGCTACATTCAAGATACACCATTATTCTGAGTTAATCAAATTGCGGCATTATTTCTTGAGAAATAATATCAATGGCTTTTTCTGGATCTGGCCCCAGAGGGGCAGATAAAACAATAAGTGAAATACCTGATTTATATAAAGAAATAATTCTTTCAATGCAGTATTCTGGGGTTCCAGCAATTGTTAATGAGTTAACCATTTCTGTGGAAACAGATTTTGTTAAAGAATCATAATCATTCTCCAATAGAGCTTTTCGCACATTATCTCGATCCTCTAAAGAGATACCATGTCTTTCCAGTAATGAATCTGGACTACCCGCAGCAATCAAAGCAGCACTACCTAGAACTCGCTTTACTGCTTCTTCCGATTTTCTTGCAACAGAAAATGGCATTGCAGCAGCAAATTCAAATTTATCAAGATTTTTCCCCACCAATTCTGCTCCTTGTCTAACTGATTTAATTCCTAGTTCACATTCAAACGAATCTGCAGCATTTATGATTACACCATCACCGACCTCACCTGCCAGATTCAGCATTCTTTCACCTTGTGCTCCAATAAGTATAGGAATACGATTTGATTTGGGAAAACTGAAATTTTGATCAGATATTTTAAAGATTTTTCCATCGATATTTACTGGACCATCTGAAAGACTGCTTCTAATGATTTGTGAAGCTTCCTTAACTGCTGCCACAGGTTTTTCTTGTTTTATTCCAACTCGCTTAAGATTAGTTGAATCACCAGCACCTAACCCACATACCAAACGACCAGGAGCTAATTCATCAAGAGAAGAGAGTATCTGCGCAGTTGTAATTGGATGAACATAATATGGATTTGTTATTCCAGGTCCAATTAAAATTTTGTCTGTTTTAAGCGCTATCGCCGTAAGGCAGATGAAGATGTTTCGTCCTTGAAGATGGTCACTTATGAAAACATAATTTATCCCAGCCTTTTCAGCCTTTATTGAATATTTTACAGATACCTCACATTCTTCGAAAGGTACTAGGCCTATCCCAAATTTTAGCAATTTACATCTAATCCCTAACAGTAAAACATATCTAAACTACAATATTTTGCCATATTTAGATTTAGTCAGCGGTATCATTACATATTTACTTTAAATTAAAGTTGACTAATATAATTATTTTTAAGAATAAAAAAACTTTACATTGTGAAAATTTTTTCTGGCATTACCCTCAATATCATTCGTTTTTCATCGGGATTTCTCCAAGGATACTTGGCTTCCCCAATATATTTTTGTGCGAGACTATCTATATGATCATCTGCACCTTCTTCTGTCTGTTCTACAACAGTACCTCTGATCATTGCCATACTATATGGATTCTCTTGATCAAAAATAGTTAATGCAACTCTTGGATCTCTAACAGAATTTCTCTGTTTCGTTCTTCCCATGGCTGTATTAACCAATATCGAGTCTCCATCTCGATTAATCCACACCGGAGTAACCTGCGGAGAACCGTCACTCATTATTGTAGCTATATTACCGAAGTTTTTACCATCAACCAAAGCTTTAACTTTTTCATCAAGATTTATTCCCAAATTATTATCAATAATAGCATAAGGAATTATCGTATTTAATTGATTCGAAATACAGTTCTTCAACTATTTTTAAAGAAATCACAGATTTTTTGTGCTAATGCCTGACTAATACCAGGTATATTAGAGATTTCATCTACACTGGTTTTTCGAATAACGTTTACATTTCCAAAATATTTGAGGAGAATTTTCTTTCTTGAAATTCCTATACCCGGAATAAGATCAAGTTCTGATTCATACATACCTTTTCTCCTTAGAATTTTGTGATATTGAATCGCAAATCGATGTGCCTCATCTCGAATATATTGTACCAATAATAATGCCTTAGAATTAGATTCAAGAATTAAAGGAAACTTAATATTTGGAGTATAGATCTCTTCTTCACCTTTAGCAAGTGCCATTATTGAAAGATTTATAATTCCAAGTTCTTTTAGAGATTCTTCAGCTATTCTCAGATGACCCTTTCCACCATCAATCAGCACTAGATCAGGTAGAGAAGACCCTTGATCTTGGAGTCTACGGTACCTTCTGGTAACTATCTCTTTCATCATCAAATAATCATCAGATCCTTTCACTGTTTTTATCTTGAATTTTCTATATTCTGATTTTACTGGTTCAGCATTCTCGAAAACAACCATTGAACCAACAGAGAATGAACCCGAAATATTAGAAATATCAAAACCCTCGATCCGATTTGGTGGGTTATCCAATCCTAATACTTCTTGTAGCTCCTTAATTGATTCAAGGTGTAATCCTGTTTTCTTTAATGTAGAACCCATCTTTTGGTCTAGAAATAATACAGCGTTTCGGTGAACCATTTTCAAAAGACCTTTTTCTTGTTTACTTGCAGCTTTTTTTAGTTTGAATTTCCCCTTTCCTGAAAGCCATTTTTTAATGTCCACAGAATTTTTAGGCAAGGATTTTAGCATAATCTCCTTTGGGATATGTTTAGCGTCAACATAATACTGCATCAGAAACTCAGATAGTATTTCATCATATTCAGTTTCCAGCATTGTTTGTATCAGGAATTGCTTACGATCTAAAAGCATTCCATCACGTATTAAGAAAACTTGTGCAGAGGCTTTGTCACCTGACTTTTCAATTGCAATAACATCTTTGTTTCCCCCTCCAATTGAAACAATTTTCTGTTTTTGAACTATGTTTTCCACCATCCTAAGTTGATCTCTATAAGTTGCTGCTTTCTCAAACGCGTTTTTTGCAGATGCATCTTTAATTTTCTGAATAATATCTAAAGTTAACGAATGATGTTTACCTTCTAATAGGTTAATAACTGCTTTAACCAATTCATTATATTCTTCTTCAGATATTTGTCCAATACATGGAGCAGCGCATTTCTTAATCTGATACTCAATACATGCTCTAGGTCTTTTTGCGTTGATAATTATTTTACAATTTGCAACCTGAAAAATTTTCCTTACAAATTGTAGAGTTCTTCTTAGAGATTTTACATCTGTGTAGGGACCAAAATAAATTGATCCGTCATTTACAATGTTTCGCGTTATTAAAAAACGTGGAAAACGCTCTTGCTTAGAAATCCTCACAAAGGGGTAAGATTTAGCATCTTTTAATCTAACATTATATTTTGGTTGATAACGCTTAATCATATTATTTTCCAAAATTAGAGCTTCTGTCTCTGAATCTGTAAGAATAGTCTCCAGGTCATTAATTTCATTAATTAACCGAAGGATATGCGGAAGCATTTTTTTACTAGATTGAAAATAGCTAGTCACACGTTTCTTGAGTGAAGAAGCTTTCCCAACATACAGAGTTTTACCCTGTACATCCTTCATCAGATAAACGCCAGGTTTATCTGGTAATTCTTGCGCTAAGGTTTTCAGGTTTTTCAAATTGCCGCCTCAATATCTTGCGTAAATATTGGCCTGTATGCGAACTTTTAATCTTGGAAACATCTTCTGGGCTTCCTTCTGCCACAATTTGCCCTCCATTATCACCACCTTCGGGTCCAAGATCTATGATGTGATCTGCAGTTTTAATAACATCCAGATTATGTTCAATAACAATAACTGTATTCTTTCTATCTGTAAGCCGAAGGAGTACATCCAATAACTTCTGAACATCAGCAAAGTGTAATCCTGTGGTAGGTTCATCCAAAATAAATAGTGTATTTCCAGTACTTATCTTGCTTAATTGAGTTGCAAGTTTGACTCGCTGGGCTTCACCGCCTGAAAGGGTAGTTGCAGATTGCCCAAGCTTGATATAGCTAAGTCCAACATCCATTAAAGTTTGGAGTCTTCGCTTAACTTTTGGAAGATTCTGAAAGAACTGTAAAGCTTCTTCAACGGTCATGTTTAGAACATCAGTAATAGTTTTACCTTTGGAAATTATTTGCAACGTGTCTGAATTGTATCGTTTACCTTTACACACATCACAAGTTACGTAAACATCTGGTAAGAACTGCATTTCAATACATATAGTGCCAGCACCTTGACAATTTTCACATCGCCCACTTTTTACATTGAAACTAAAACGTCCCAGAGAATATCCCCTAGCACGTGACTCTGGTAATTGAGAATAGAATTCTCGTATAGGTGTGAATAATCCAGAATATGTAGCTGGATTAGATCTAGGTGTTCTTCCAATTGGAGATTGATCAATTATTATTGCTTTATCGAGATTGTTTATACCTTCTATAGTACTATGAGCACCTGGACTTTCTTTTGAACCGTAAAAATGCTGAGCAAGAGACCTATATAGAATATCATTAATCAATGTACTTTTACCTGAGCCAGAAACTCCAGTTATACAAACAAATTCACCTAACGGTATTTGGACATCAATATTTTTGAGATTGTGATGTGTCGCACCACGAATAACCAGAAACTTTCCGTTACCTTTGTTTCTTGGAAAAGGAACAGGTATCTGCAATCTTCCGCTTAGATATTTACCTGTTATTGATTCAGGATGATTAATGATTTCTTGCGGCGTTCCTTCGGCCACTACCCTACCCCCGTGAGCCCCTGCACCAGGTCCAAGGTCCACAATATGATCTGACGATAAAATAGTGTCTTCATCATGCTCTACGATAATCAGTGTATTACCTAAATCTCTAAGATGCTTGAGAGTATCTAAAAGTCGAGAATTATCTCTTTGATGAAGTCCAATACTTGGCTCATCCAGGATGTATAGGACGCCCACAAGACTTGATCCTATTTGGGTTGCTAAACGAATACGCTGAGATTCACCACTTGACAGAGTCATAGATGCACGATCTAATGTAAGATAATTTAGCCCCACATTGATAAGAAACTTTAGTCTACTCAGAATTTCTTTCAATATCTGTTTACAAATAATTTTCTCCCGATTACTAAGGACTAATCTTTGTATTATCTCAAGTATTTTTTCAATAGAAATGGAAGTAAATTGTGTGATGTTTTTATCATTAATTGTAACTGCAAGACTTTCAGGTCTAAGTCTAGCACCATTGCATGAAGTACACTGATGAATTCGCATAAGTGATTGATAATAATGTCTAACTCTCTCAGATTTTGTTTCAGCGTGTCTTCGTTGCAGAATAGGAATTACTCCTTCGAAAGCAAATTTACCTTTCACTAAGAAATTGCTAGACCTAGAAGTGTATTCCATGGAGATCCGTTCTCCACCGCTACCATATAGGATAATATTCTGATGTTTAGCAGAAAGATTCTGGAAAGGAATATCTAATCTGAAACCATATCGCTTACCTAAGTGCTCCAACATACTTTGCATATACCCGCCAGCGAAGCCACTTACATTGATTGCACGTTCGTTCAGACACTTTTTTTTATCAGGAACAACAAGATCGGGGTCTATACTTAAGATTCCTCCTAAACCACCACAAGTAGAACATGCCCCATATGGACTGTTAAATGAGAACATTCGTGGAGTTAGTTCATCATATCCTATTCCACAGAAATCGCAGGAGAATTGTTCGCTAAAGAGATGTTCAACACTTCCTTTCTCATCTACAATAATCTTTCCATTACCTACTTTTAGAGCTGTTTCAATAGAATCAGTGAGTCTTTTTCTTATGTTAGGACCAATAATTAACCTATCAACAATTATTTCGATGTTGTGCATCTTGTATTTATCTAGATTAATTTTTTCCCCTAAGGTATGGATTTCTCCATCAATCCGAACTCTTGCATATCCTTCTCGAATAAGATCTTCAAAAAGTTGGTTGTATACTCCTTTTCTTCCTTCAACAACAGGACTAAGCAATACAATTTTTGAGTCTTTTTTCATCTTCATGATATGATTAACAATATTCTCAACACTTTGAGATTGTATTTCACGACCACATTTAGGGCAATGAGGAATACCGATTCTTGCAAATAATAACCTAAAATAATCATAAATTTCAGTCACTGTTCCAACCGTTGAACGTGGATTCTTGGAAATAGCTTTTTGGTCTATAGATATTGCAGGAGAGAGGCCTTCAATATAATCAACATCTGGTTTCTCCATCTGACCCAAAAATTGTCGAGCATAAGCTGAAAGAGATTCAATATACCTACGTTGACCTTCTGCAAAAAGGGTGTTAAATGCAAGAGATGACTTACCAGACCCACTTAAACCAGTAATAATAACCATAAGATCTCTCGGTATCTCAAGATTTATGTTTTTGAGGTTATGTTGGCGTGCACCTTTTATTACGATGCTTCTCTCAGTCATAATTTAGCCTCATTTCCACAAAAAACCATCAACTAATCAATAAAGCCGATGATTATATTCCTGATAAAGTTATAGCTCAAAAGAAAGTTAATCATCTTCAAAACTTTTATACTCTGCCAATTATTAAAATAATAAGAATGAAAGAGTTAAGAGCATTTGTAGCTATTGCCATATTTTCAATAAGTATAATCATCAGTGGCAGTCTATTAGTCCCGTACACATATGGCATCACGGAATGTGAGGCAATTATAACGAGTGTACCCAGTGGAGCGGATGTATACATAGACGGAGAATTAAAAGGTCAAACCCCCTACGAACATTTCGTCGGAAGCCCATTTGAAGCTGATATACGAGTTGAGATGGAAGGTTTTGAAACCTGGGAAGAACATATTATAGTCGGAGTGAGAGAACATAAATTAGTAGAAGCTATACTTACCCCATTACAAGCAGGTAATGGAGAATCTGTGGCAGTTACTAAGACTGTAACCTCAACCGTAACAACAACAAGTCCAACAACAATCACAACAACAGCTACAACAACGATAGCTGCGGATACAATAACAACAACAACCACAATAACAACAACAAGTCCAACAACAATCACATCTACAACTACAGCAACAACCACAATATCTGCAAACACAGTAACAGTAATATCTGAAATAACTACAGCAACTACATCAACTATAACATCTAATGTAACCGAACAGACAGGACTACCTGCAACATTCACTTACGGTGCAATAGGTGTCGCAGTAATAGCAGTAGTAGCAGCAGTTATTATTAGTACAAGAAAGAGTAGTTAATTTTTAAAATAAAGAGACGCAAACCATTTCTGCTAGAGTAGGGCTTACTAGAAATTTGGATTACTTTTTCTTCTTAGGAGTATTTCAATAAAATTAATTGTCAGATGTTCTAATATTGGATATGCCTTTTCCTTTCATCTCTTCCATGTGCTTTAATCTATAAATCTCATCACGAATCATAGCAGCTCGCTCGAACTCCCATTTCTCAGCTGCTGAATTCATTTCATTCTCCAACTTATCAATGACATTTTGTTCTACATCTTTATCTATCTCTTCTTCGATGTGTAAACTACTTTTTTTCTCTTTATTGGAAACGACGTCTAATTTCTCTATAAGATCCCGCACTTCCTTCGTGATACTGGTGGGAACAATATTATGTTCTAGATTATGCTGTTCCTGCTTTATCCTTCGACGGTCAGTTTCATTAATAGCACTCTTCATGTCTTTGGTCATCGTATCAGCATACATAATCACTCTACCATTCGCATTACGAGCCGCTCGTCCTATAGTTTGGACCAGTGCACGTTCATTTCTTAAGAAACCTACTTTATCAGCATCAAGGATACCTATCAAAGAAACTTCAGGCAAATCCAATCCTTCCCTAAGAAGATTAACACCAACCAAAACATCAAAAACTCCTTTCCTAAGATCCCTTATGATATCAACTCGTTCCAAAGTATTAATCTCAGAATGCAAATATCTAGATTTCACTCCTGCTTCAACCAAATAATCAGTAAGGTCCTCAGCCATTCGTTTGGTAAGAGTTGTAATCAATACTCTTTCATTTCTTTCAGTAACTAATCCAATCTCAGATATAATATCATCCACTTGACCCTTAACCGGCCTAACCAGTATTTTGGGGTCCAATAGACCAGTAGGTCGAATAATCTGTTCAATAACATAATCCTTACTTTTCTCCAATTCATAAGAAGCAGGTGTTGCAGAAATATAGATAACCTGATTAATTTTTGACTCAAATTCATTAAAAGTAAGCGGTCGGTTATCAAGCGCTGAAGGAAGGCGGAACCCATATTTGACCAAACTTTCTTTTCTGGAACGATCAGCTGAATGCATAGCAACTAATTGTGGAATAGTCATATGTGATTCATCTATTATAACTTTAGAATTCTTTGGAAAATAATCAAGAAGTGTATACGGGGGTTCCCCTTCCTCTCTACCTGAGAGATATCTAGAATAATTTTCTATTCCAGAACAATAACCAGTCTCCCTCAACATCTCCAAGTCATAATTAACACGTGTTTCTAGTCGATGTGCTTCAAGTTGTTTTCCTTCGGAAAGGAAAAAATCTGCTCTTTCTTTAAGTTCCGTCTCAATAAGTTTAGTTAAATTTTCAAGCTCATCATGATCTATGATGAAATGTTTAGCAGGATAAATAACAATACTTTCATATTTTTGAATAACAGTGCTATTCAAAGGATCAATTCGTGATATATTTTCGATTTCTTCACCAAATATTTCCAGCCTAATTACTGTATCACCATAAGCAGGAAAAATATCGATTACATCACCTTTTACTCGAACCATTCCTTGAGTAAAATTGAAATCATTTCGTTCATATTGAAGCTGCAATAAATGCTTCACAATCTTATCATTGCTAATCTGTTGACCTACATTCAGTTTCAGTATACGTCTTTGAATAGATTCAGGAGACCCTAAACCATAGATGCAAGAGACACTGGCAACAACTATCACATCACGTCTAGACATTAAAGAAGTCGTTGCAGATAATCGAAGTTTTTCTATTTCATCATTTATGGAAGTATCCTTGTCGATATAGGTGTCTGTTGTGGGCAGATAAGCTTCTGGTTGATAATAGTCATAATAACTCACAAAATACTCTACAGCATTCTTAGGAAAAAAATTTTTAAATTCACTGTAAAGTTGTGCGGCCAAAGTTTTATTATGAGATATCACAATAATTGGGCATTGAACTTCCTGAAGGACAGAAGCTATAGTGTAGGTTTTTCCACTTCCAGTCACTCCAAGAAGTGTTTGATGTTTTACATCATTTCTGATGTTATGAGATATAGTTTCAATAGCTTGAGGCTGGTCCCCTCTAGGCTGAAAATTTGATACCAAATCAAATTTATTCAGAACAACATCCCCAGTTCTGAGAGGATTTACACAATATCTTAACTATTTTGTTTCAATAAAATATTGGATTGTTTTCCTCTTAATATTGAAAAAGAATTTTATGAGGATGCGATTAATTGGCAGCCGTTAATTTGGTCTAAATTCAGCTATTCCAGAGATCATATACCTCTGTTCCGTGTTTCCTTGGAAACTTGAAGAATTCGTAAGCCAAATAACTACTGAGTATGATGCACCTTCGTCTATACCTGAACCAGTGCAGCTCACAGTAGCAGTTTCATTATGTTCTACACCTTTCTTTAGTCTCCAACAATTTGTTTTTGCACCAATTATTTCCACTGAATCAATATCCCAAGCTAGTGCACCATCATTAATCAGTTTAGCCCTAACTCTTCCACCATTAAGAGTAATATCTTCCACTAGTGTAGCGTGGATTGAACCACTTTGATCTTCAACATATTTAGTCTGATATGAATTGTAAGCAGCAAATGATATAACCGCTATAAGTATAGCGAATAAAACAATAGCTTTAGTATTCCTAGTTTTTTTATGCTTATAATCGTCGGGAATATCATCCATTTGTATATGCGTAATTATTTATACCAATATATCTATTTCGGTATTGAAAAAATCTTAGACACAATTAAACTTCGGGATAGAGACAAATGAAATAATCAAATTCATGATTCACCAATCAATATTTTATGGTGAAGATCTTTCAGTTTTAACCTGTTTATAGGTCGGATTCGATCTTTATGAAAAGAACATTGTTACCTCGAATAACGAGCTTACCGTAATTTGCTGAAAGTGAATTATTATTATACTCTTCAGCATTCGTTAAAATCACGTTCATATATTGATCGATATTCATCATTTTACCTTTATATTCGTGATCATTCTTCAACCGAATTGATACCTGTTTATGGACTGCTTTCTGCAATACTGATAGAGGTTTTTTTATAGGTTCAGACAATCGAATGTTCTCCTTGACCACTTCTAAACTCTGCTCACTGAGGTTAAAAATGTTGCTAGAAAAATACATTTAGAATAGGTGTTTATCAAGTCTTTCCACATCAGATGAATTCTTTTTTGAATAAATATCCGCTATTTTTTTGAGATCTAGAGAATAATATTCAATTGATAAAGATCTTGCAAGATTTTTTGCCGATGCATTTATGTTAGGTGCAAGAAGTATTCCTCTCACTTGTGGTGAAGTAGTTCTAAGATTTGAAATATACCTATAGAGCTGCTTAACTGAATTTGAGTCTGCGGGAATTCTTTTTATTTCCACTACTGTATATTGTCCATTCTTATCAAAACCTGTAATATCTGCCTTCCCCCCACCTAGCTCTTTCTGTTGCTTTGAAATTCTGAATTCAGGTTCAATCAAACTCGGATACAACATAAGAACCTTGTAAATATCAGCCTCAGAAAGGAGCATATCAAATGAAGCTTCATCTTTGAGTAAAAAAGAAGATATGAAAATGATTTTCCTACAAGTGATAGAAAGAGTTTCTCGTGGTCTTCTGCGATCAGCCCTTATATTCAGTTCCCCTCTTTCTAATGAAACAGTTATGTTAGCACCAGGTGGTTGCCAATTTACAGCTTTATAGTTAGTTTTCCTGTGAATAAGAACTGCACCATCAGATTTCAACATTATCACTCTCTCTCCCCAACTCATCTTAGAAGATGACCTCCCTACATAGTCAATCTTACAATCTGCAACAAGGATAATGAAAATGTGTTTTGAAATAGCTCTAGAAAGTATATCTTTAGATTCTATAAATGATGGATTACTGGCTATTATAGGTGAATTCATATTCTCATTCTAGGTGGTAAGGGATATGGTTGGTTTTAACTTTCTTGTCAGCCAAATCTGCAGAGTGATTTAAATTGAACTTCTATTCCAAGAATAAGTAGAAAATAATTTGAAAAGATTATCTAATCTTCCTCTTGATGAAGTAAACTGGATACCAAATAAAATAATGAAAGAGCTAAAGGCAATAGGTATAGTTACTTTATTAGATTTAGCGCTAATGTCTCCTGAATCACTTAGTCAAATTGGACAGAAAGAAGAATCTCTAAAGATATGGCAAAGAGCAGGTGAAAGTTTTAGTTATATTAAGAAGGTAGAAGATGTTCTCGGAAAAGGACAACATCGAAAGAAGATATCCACAGGTTCTTCGGCTCTGGATAGACTTCTAGGAGGAGGAATATCTAAGGGAAAGATCGCAGAAGTATATGGTGAAAATGGCTCTGGGAAAACTCAACTATGTTTTCAATTATGTGTGAATTATCTCATAGATTCTCCAGAAAAAAACAAAATCATCTATGTAGACACTGTTGGAACATTTAGACCTGAACGAATTGTAGAGATGTTTGGAGAAAATAGAAAAAAAGAAGATCTCTTGAAGCAAATTCTCTCTATAAGAGCTAGAACCTGGACAGAACAAGTTGAAGCAGTATTAAAAATAGATAATATAACTCCAGATAAGGTGGGTATTCTAATTATAGATACCTTAACAGATAATTTTATTTATGAATTTCAAACTAGCAAATATATTAGAGAACGACAAATTGCTTTAGCGAGACATCTTCACGATTTAGCTGATATTGCTATTGAAAAGGAAATTGCTGTGGTAGTAACTAATACAATTAGAGTAAGAATGTCCAAAGATGGAAACATTTCTGAAATAGAAACAGGTGGAAATACAGTTTCTCAAGGTGTTCATACAAGGTTACGATTAGCCAGACCTGATAATGGATGGTCAGCACAATTAAATAATAATAAAAGAAGTATACGATTTAAAATAGGGAAAAGAGGTCTAATGGATTGGGAGGACTAACATATACAAACTCACACTAGAGAATATGTAAAGAGAATATTCAGACTTTTATTAGAAAAAAACATTTCTGGAGCAAAAGCTGTACTGAAAGAAAATATTGCTCTAAATAATGATGAAGAAACGGGTCAGTTTATGGCAGTAAGGGGTATAGTAAGTTTGAAAGATAATAAAAAGAAAAGTTCAGAACTTTTTAACGACACAGAAAAAATGGTGCGCTTAAGAAAGTTATTATCAAAACAATTGGAATCAATATGGAATGATGATTTTGGAAGAGGTTTTTATGAAACTTGGATTAAATTTATTAATTTCTGGAGGCGTAATAACTTATCAGGAGCCAAGAAGAGAGAAAACAAGAATCCAAGTAAACAAGAAAAGCGCGATGAAACTTCCTAATCCTGTAGTTACAATCTTCCTCGAATCTTTAGGCGGTAGCTCAGGAGCAAATTTGATTCGTGCAATATAGTAAGATGCTATATACATAAGAATGGCAAAAAATGCACCACTCGAACCTTCAAAACCAGTTAAGATAGATAGCATCCCCAATATGAGACCTGTTGTGATTCCGAAAATCACTCTTAGCCAAAAGATTTTATCTGTAGTTTTCATCAAGATGACCACCGCCCAGATAGATGATTAACATTGGAGATTACAAGTATAGAACTCGACCACATATCTACCAAGTTGAACAGCATGATAGCTGGTTATTATGTTAATAATGTTTATCTCGTAAACTCCGATACAGTTCTGATAAGGCTTCACCATAGTGAGAAACCAGACATTAGAATTGTTTTATCGACAATTAAAGGGGTTTGGATTACAAAATATGAATTACCCAAGAAAAGTAGTGGAATCGCTACGAAACTTAGAAAAGAGATACATAGAGCAAAGATAAAGAACATTAAAAATCCTAGTGGTGAAAGAATTGCGATTATTGAGTTTGGTGAAACACCAAACATTCGAAGAGTAATATTAGAGTTTTTTGGAGGGGGAAACATTATAGTTACAGATGAAGATGGAATTATTCGAACCCACTTAAGATCTCTGAGGGTAAAACACAGAACAATAAGAATTGGTCAGAAATATATTTCTCCACCACAAAGAGGATTAGACGTAAAATCTATTGAAATTGAAGATATTTTAAAGATTAAAGAAAGCGACCTAGAGGTTTCCAGGTGGTTTGGAAGAAATTTAGCACTTTCAAAAAAATATGTTGAAGAGGTAATGGATAGATCTGAAATAGATTCAAAGATCAAAGGTTCTGAATTGCATGATGATGATATATCTGTGATCTTTAAGAATTTGAAAAAAGTAGTGGATATGGTTCTAATAGGTGATGTTGAACCTACAGTTGTTTATAACAACGATGAACCAATAGATGCAGCGCCATTTAAGCTAAAATCATATCAAGACTCTGTGTCCAAGGTATTCAAAACATTTCTGGATGCATTAGATGAAGTTCATGCTTATGAAATTAGAGGTGAGATGAACAAAGAATCATTAGAACCTTTGAATAGAAAAATAGATGAAATAACCAAATCTATTGAGAAACAATCAAGAATAGAAAAAGAGTATCGACAAAACTCTGTGTCTCTGCGTGAGTATGCTGAAAAGATTCAGGAAAAAGCACGAATGATTCCAAAAACACCGGAAAACATTACCAAAATTCTTCTTGAATTAGGAGCTTCAAGCGCAATGATAATGAAAGGTAGATTGAAAGTGGCAGTACATGGAATTTCTCTGAAAACCGAAAGTAATCAATCTCTTATGAAGATAGCTTCATTGATATTTATTGAAGCTAAGAATTTGGAGCGAAAAGTTGAATCCATTACAAAAGCTCAAGCTAAACTAGAGAATAATCTTGATTCTCTTAAAGATAAACTCAATGGGAAGATAATAGAATCTGAAAGTAAGGATTTACAAGTAAGAATAGAAAAAATGTGGTACGAACGATATAGATGGTTCAAGACATCTGAAGGTCTCTTAGCTATTGGAGGAAGAGACGCATCTACCAACACAATAATACTTGGAAGACACACTGAAGATAATGATTTAGTATTTCATGCTGATTTACACGGTTCACCTTTTTTCATTTTAAAGGGAAAAGAACCTTCTAAGAATAGTATTAAGGAGGTTGCACAGGCAGTAGTTCTTTATAGCAGAGCATGGAAAGATGGCTTTTCATCAGCAAGTGCATACTGGATTCATCCAGTTCAAGTCAAACGAAATGCTCCTTCAGGCATGTATCTCCCTAAGGGAAGTTTCTTGATACAAGGAACCAAGAATCAGATAAAAGATTTGAAGATAGAGTGTGCAGTGGGTCTTGTATTTCAGAATGGTTATTGGATAGTTGTGTCAGGTCCACCAGAAGCAATTATGTTTAATTCAGCTGCGTTTGTAGTTTTTACACCTGATAAGGGAAAGATTAGTGATACTGCTAAAAAAATTAAATCAGCACTCATAGATCTTCTTATCGAAGAAGCTGATATTATCAAAAAAATACCTGTCGACGATTTCATAAGAGCTTTGCCATCAGGTGCTGGAAGAATAACTCAAAGAAAAAGAGTGCAATAACAAATATAAGAAGCTAAACGTATAATATTAATTGAAGAGAAGAAAATAAATGTCAGAAGTCAATCCAGCAACACGAAAAAACGTTGTTGTAAGAGAAGTTATGAACAGCCCAGTCATTACAGGTTTTGAAGAAGAAACTATCGAGAATATAGCGCAACGTATGTCTGATTGTAAGATAAGTAGCGTCATCATTATGAATGGACAAAAACCAACAGGAATTGTCACAGAACACGATATAATTACAAAAGTGGTTACAAAGAATGAAGCACCTAGTGAAGTTCAAGTTAAAGAAATCATGTCAAGCCCATTACTCACGATAAGTGATGGGAAAACAGTAATTGAAGCAACTAAGTTTATGCGAAATATGAACATAAAAAAACTTGGTGTTGTTGATGAAGAAAAATTAATGGGCGTATTATCTATAACCGATATTGTTTCTGTAATACCTGAAATTTACGCTATAATTACTGAGAAATCACGTATAATAGCAAATGAATCCAGTGTGAAAACAGCTCATTTGGCGAATATTTGCGACAGTTGTGACCAGTGGTTTGATGATCTCCACATTGTAGATGGAAAATATTTATGCCATGACTGTAAAATGGAAACTACATCTGAATTGGTACATGAATAAATTCTTGTTTCTTTCCTAGATCACTTTTCATTAATGATGAAAAAATATGAAAGATAAGTTTGTAGCAGATGGAATGCTCGGAAGTTTAGCTAGGAAACTCAGGATATTTGGATATGATACAATATATGAAACAGATTTGAATAATGATAAGATTCTGGATATCGCACAAACAGATGATAGGATAATTTTAACATCTAATAGAAAATTCCATCAAAATGCAACTAAACAAATGGTTAATTGCATATTATTGATAGAAGAAAATGATTATGAGAGATTGTGCAATGTATTAGACGGCAAAAGGGACGAAGAATTGCGTCTTTCGCCAAAAGATACAAGATGCTCAATTTGCAATGGTGAAATGAATCAGGTAACAAAAAATGAGATATCCAACTTGGTTCCTGAAGAAGTTCTAAAGTATCAAGAAGAATATTATAGATGCACATCCTGTGGAAAAATCTATTGGATTGGAGGTCACTGGCAGCGCATATATGCGTTATCAGAAAAGATAATCAAAAAGATTCAACAAACTTAAGAGAAGAACAATCAAAGTCTACGAAGGGGGAATTAGGTGGAGATCTCAGACAAGAATGGAGAGGTTCTTGTTAAGCTAGGAAGAGAAGCAATAGAAAAATATGTTAAAGAGAAATTAATCATTGAACCCCTAAAGGGATTAGATCCTGAACTTTATAATAAAATGGGAGTTTTTGTTACATTAAATGCACAAATTCAAAGTGGACATAAGTTAAGAGGATGCATAGGTCATCCACTTCCAGAAAAACCATTAGTGGAAGCCCTTCTAGATTCAGCTATTGCTGCTGCAGTAAGTGATCCACGGTTTGATGAGGTGACTTCAGATGAATTGGATAACTTAGTTATAGAAATCAGTATTCTCACACCTCCTGAGATTATCAAAGTATCGTCACAAGAAGAATATCGAAATCAAATCAAAGTGGGGGAAGATGGTCTGATAGTTAAATGGCAATATGGAAGTGGACTGCTTTTACCTCAAGTACCTACAGAACAAGGTTGGGAAGTAGAAGAATTTCTAACACATTCCTGTTTAAAGGCAGGAGCACCATCTGATCTTTGGCGTTCTTCTAATATAGACATCTATAAATTCCAGGCAATCATTTTTGATGAAGTATCTCCTGGAGGAGATGTGTTACGGAGAAAATTAGAATAAGGTCATCATTTTGAAACGTAGAATTCAGATCGCAGTCTTTGGATCTGGTCTTGGGCATGCTGCACGGATGAGCTTGGTAGCTGAAGAATTAGTGAATCAGGGTGATACCGTATTTTTTTCTTCATTTGATCATGCAGTGGATTACATTAGAGATTTGGGATTTCATTGTGAACGAGTACCTTCATTAGATGTTAAGTGGGATGAAGAAGGGGTCTCTTTAAAGAATACAGTTAGAGAACTTCCAATTCTTTCTTCAAAATTTGTTCAGCAAGTAAGAAAAGAAAATCAAATTATGAAAAGATTACATCCAGATATTGTAGTTTCAGATACCAGGTTATCAGCAGTTGCTGCAGCATATATTAGAAAAATCCCATCAATTACGGTTACTAACCAGATAAGAATTCTTTTACCTCCAAAGTTTCACAAAAGAACTCTGAATAAGGTAGAAGATACAGTAGCCGAACTATTAGGACTTTTATGGTCACGTAGCCAAATAATCGTGGTACCAGATATTCCATCACCATATACAATATCTGAAGCCAATACAGGAAGAATTAGATCAACTTACGGCAAAGTGAAATATGCAGGTTTCATGTCACCTACATCTAGATTTATAACAGAACAACTTGCTAAAGTTTCTAAAGAGCTCGAATTAAATACAAAAAAAAGAATAGTTTTTGCTCAGGTAAGTGGTCCACCTAATACTAAGGGTAAGTTAATTGATTTTATTAGAAAAGCTGCAAATATACTTTCTGACAGATTTAATTTCGTGATATCGAAGGGGGAAGTTGGTGGAGACAAGAAACCAAGTAAAATAAAAGGTGGATGGATATATGAATGGTGTCCAGTTAAAGATGAAATGTTCTCATTGGCAGATATTCTTGTGGTGAGAGGAGGTCATGCAAGCATATCTCAGGCGATTCTATATGGTAAACCAATAATTACAATTCCAATTTTAGATCATAGTGAACAAATAGCAAATGCTACCAGAGTAAAAGAGATAGGATTTGGGATTTTATTAAATCCAGAAACAATATCTGCAAAGAAAATATCTTCAGCGATTAGTAAATTAAATGATGATATTTCAATAAAAAAGAAAATGGTTGAATTGAATATGATTGCTCAGAATTTGAATGGAACAAATAACACTGTGAATATCATTAATTCTTTAATTTGAATTATTGTACTGATAGTTTTTGTTTAACTAGTTTAGTTGCAATTGAAGGGTCAACTCGACCTTGTGTTTCTTGCATAATTTTTCCCAATAGGAAATTAATAGCTTTAGTATCCTTAGCAGCGTCTTTTACAGCTTCTGGGTTATCTTTGAATATTTTCGTCACTATATCTTCTATGGATTTTGAATCAGATATTACATCTAATCCTTTCTTATCAAATATATTTCTTGGTTTTTGTCCTGTTTTCAGCATCTCAAGAAAGATAGTTTTAGCGGATCTCCGACTTACCTCCCCTTTAGATATCATATCCGCTAACTCTGCAAAATGTTCAGGAGCAACATCAAGTGATTTTAAATCCTTTCCAATTTCATTTAGAAATGGTGGAAGATTTACAGCTAATAATATACCCACTTCTCTCGGGGCTATACTTTCCTTAGCAGCTTTTTCTGAGTAGTCAGCAAGATATTTGTCTTTTACAAGTACTCTAGCTATTTCGCTTGAATGATTATATTCTTGTTGAAAACGTATCTCTCTTTCCTTTGGAAGTTCAGGCATATCATGGTTAATTTTTTCAATAAACGTTTCAGAAAGTGTTACTGGAACCAGATCTGTCTCTGGAAAGTATCGGTAATCTTGTTCTTCCTCCTTTAAACGTAATGAGATAGTTATTCTTCTGACATCATCCCAATGTCTTGTTTCTTGAGAGACACTAATTCCTTTTGAAGCTAAACTTTTCTGTCGAGTCATCTCAAAATTAAGAGCGCGCTCGACCTCTTTGAATGATGAGATATTCTTAATTTCTACTCGTTTTCCACCTCGGTGAGAGATATTTGCGTCACATCTTACTGAACCTTCCAAACCAAGATCTAAAACGTTTAGATGTTCTAGAATTGAACTTAATTTATTAAGAAATTCTCTAGCGTCACTAGGACTTTCAAGATCAGGTTCAGTTACGATTTCAATTAAAGCTATACCTGCACGGTTGTAATCAACATAAGTCTCTGAAGAGGATTCTATTGTTCCATCATAAGATATTTTTGCAGGGTCTTCTTCTAGTTGCATACGGCCAAGTCTAATTTTTCTACCATCATTAAGAAGGATATATCCATTAATTGCAAATGGTACACCACCAGCACGATCATATTGTGTGATTTGGAAGTTTTTAGACATATCAGGATAGAAATAATTTTTTCTGAAAAATATCATGTGTGACATAATCTCAAAATTTAGAGATGACGCTACCATTGTTGCATAGTTCAGCGCATTCCTATTTAGAACTGGGAGAGAACCCGGTGTACCAATACAAACTGGGCAAATGTTGGTATTAGGAGGCTTTTCACGGTAATCTGAAGGAGAATTGCAGAAGAGTTTTGTTTTAAGGCTTGTAAGTTGACAGTGTACCTCTAGTCCTATCTTTATTTTTTTTGATTCACTAGACATTTGTGAATTCTCCCACACTTTTATCAATAGTCACATTTTCCTCAAACAAATAACCAGCTTTGAATAGTAAATCTTCCCTAAAAGGTGGTGCCATAATCTGAACACCAATAGGGAGTCCAGAGGATAAACCACAAGGAATTGAAATAGATGGTATACCAGCTAGGTTTGCTGGAACCGTATTTATGTCACACATATAAAGAGATAAAGGATCATTCAACTTTTCACCTAATGCGAAAGGAAGAATTGGCATAGAAGGTACAACCAGAATATCAAATTTCTTGAATGCCCTATCAAAATCTTGCTTAATGAGCGTCCTGATTTTTTGAGCTTTTAGATAGTATTGGTCAAAATAACCTGCAGAAAGAGTATATGTTCCAAGCATGATACGTTGTCTTACTTCATCACCAAAACCATTACGTCTATTCTTAGAGAATGTTGTATTCCAGTTTAGATTATTTTTGAGAACATTAAAACCGTATCTTAAGCCATCATATCTAGCTAAATTTGATGATGCTTCGGACATAGCTATAATATAGTATGCGGGTAATGCATATTTTACCAGTGGTAGAGTCGTTTTTTCGTAGTGAAAACCCAATTTCTCAATTTTGTGAATAACATTCCATATACTTTTGTGAACTTCTTTCTGAACTCCTTCTCCAAAAAACTCATTTGGAACACCTATTTTCAAATTTTTTACAGTATTCTTAAAAATATCAGCAAATCGCTGAGGGACCGTATTTTTTGATGTTGAATCTCGAATGTCATGACCATTAATGCAGTCCATCAAGATAGCGGTACTTCGAACATCTCTGGCAATTGGACCTATTTGTTCCAAACTATTTGAATAAGAAACTAGTCCATATCTACTAACCGCACCGTAAGTTGGTTTCAATCCAACAACAGAACAAAAGCTTGCAGGTGATCTAATTGAACCACCTGTATCTGAACCTAAGGCAAGTGCAGCCTCAAAACTTGCAATAGATGCGGCACTTCCTCCAGATGAACCTCCGGGTACTTTTGAAGAATCCCATGGATTCCGTGTAGCACCGAAGTAGCTATGCTCGGTTGATGTACCCATCGCAAATTCGTCTAAATTGGTCTTTCCTATGATTATTCCATCTTCCCGGATTATTTTATCAGCAACTGTGGCATTATATGGTGCTACAAAGTTTTCCAGCATCCGTGATCCACAGGTGTTTTTGATATTTTTTACACAGATACTATCCTTAATTGCTATTGGCAGACCTGCCAGTCTTCCCACAGTTTTACCTTGTCTTATTTGTTTGTCCAGTTCTAATGCTTTGTCTAGGCTAGCTTCTTTGATTACTGTGATGTAGGCATTTATCTTTGGGTCTATTTTCTGTATTCGTTCAAGAGTCTCAGATATGTAATCTTCGGATGATATCTCTTGATTTGCTATCTTTTTGACAACTTCCCAGACTGGTATGTCAAGGATTCGGGCAGTCATTTAAATCATCCTGGGAGCTTTTATGTAACGACCTTTTTTCTTTGGAACGTTTTCAAGTAGGTCTTTAGACTCTGGGGAATGAGGTGTATCGTCTCTCAGAACATTAACAAGGTCGAATACGTGATACGTTGGAGAAATTCCTTCAGTATCCACTTCATCTATCATTTTAAAATAATCTAATATCTTATTTAGATGAAGACGCATTTCTGTGACATCTTTTCCGGATAGTTCTAGCCTTGCAAGTTCAGCAAGGTGAGAGACCTCCTTTTCAGATATTGGATGTTTAGGTGTTTTCATTCTAGTATTTCACGTAATATTAAGGTGTAAGCCGTAGTCTATCCCTTGGGAAAAGAGTTACTTCTCGTATATTTTCTTCTTGAGTAAGAATCATCATAAGTCTGTCCATTCCTAGACCAAAACCTGCATGTGGAGGCATACCATGATCAAAAAGATCTAAATGTTTTTCGAAAAGTTTCGGTTTTAACCCCTGGTCCTTTAATCTATTCGTTAAAAGACGCCTGGAACTTACCCGTGTTCCACCTGATGAAATTTCTAATGAACCTGCCATAAGATCGAAGGATTCACTTATTTCGGGTTTATCAGATTTCGGTTTTATATAGAATGGTTTTGAGGCAGTGGGCCAATCATTTATGAAATAGAAGTCAGGATAAATTTCACCAATCTTTTTCAAGGCTGAAGTTGAAAGATCAGCACCCCAATTAATCTTGAAGCCAGTTTCCTGTAAAACATTTATGATTTCTGTGTATGTGTATCTTTTAAACGGCAATTTTGGAACTGTTATTGTTATACCCAACTCTTTTGTTTCTTCTTCACATTTGTCAGCTACTGTCTTCATTGTGTGTTGGACAAGCTTTTCAAGTGTCTTTGTAACATCTTCATAAGAGACGTATGCTTCTTCAAGATCTATTGAAACTATTTCTGCGAGATGCCTTAATGTACGCGATGGTTCAGCACGGAAAATAGGACCTATTTCAAAGACCTTTTCGAAACACATCGTAAGTTGTTCCTTGTAGAGCTGTGGACTTTGAGCTAGAAAGGCTTCTTTATCATAATAGAGAACAGGAAATAGAGATGCCCCACCTTCTGTTGCTGATGCAATTATCTTAGGGGTCTGAACTTCTAAGTAACCATTATTGCTTAGGAATTCTCGAACGGAAACTAAAGTGGTGTGTCTTATCCTGAATATCGCCTGTGGTTTAGGCCTTCTAAGTTCCAACGAACGCATATCAAGCCTTTTATCTATACCAGGTAACTCTCCACCAAATATACTGAAAGGAGGTTTTATTTCAGAAGTATTCAAAATCTTAATTTCTTCTGGAATTATCTCAGCTCCTTGAGGAGCCTTAGAAATACTCTTCACTTTTCCTTTAATTGCGATTACTGAGTGAAGTGAAAGGGATTGAAGTTTAGTTAACATTTTTTCAGATGTTTTTCCGGTAATAGCAGTAACTTGAATATCACCTTTAATATCATGTATCAAAACAAAAATAATTTTACCCTGTTTTCGTATAGAGGATATCCATCCCATAACTGTGACATCTTTTCCGTCTAGTTTTGGACCTAAATCTGTAGATGTATGAGTCCTACGCCAATCTCCTAACTCATCTACCTTCATGACCTAAAAACACCTCTTCCAGTCTTCACCCTTTTCTGCACACATATAAATCCCTAATTGAATATCGCCTCTAGAATTGATTGAAAAACATTGTCTATATTGGATTTTTCGACGCTACCTGAAGCAAAATGAGGCCGCCCACCACCTTTGCCTCCATACTGGGTTAGAATTTGATTTAGGATCATCCCAGAATCAAAACTTTGATTTGAACTTCTCGCCAGAATTATGATAGTCTCCGAACTAATATTTGCAAGAATAACTACAATATCTT
>JASLOE010000012.1 GCA_030745655.1 Nitrososphaerales archaeon
AGGTTTGGATAAAATAATGTCAGCAGTACCTTGCCCATATTCCTCGGCAGTAGCACCTGAACCTATTAACAGGGCAACAAATTGAAGAAAGAAGAAGTGAGGAGTTAATGCACCGATAAACCACATTATCCCCGAAACATCTTGAATAAAGCTTGGCAAAGGCAACAAGGTAATGACTGCGAATGGAAGAAATTCCACTAAAATAGTAAATAATATGAGTAAAGCAACTTTCTTTCTTGCTAAAGCTCTTCTCCACTCATATTGGCTAATTGTAAGGATGCTCTTACCTTGATTCATTTATTTTCCTTCCTTAGTGTTTCGATAAATGCATCCTCAAGAGTAGCGTTGTGTAAAGATAATGTTTTGAGTCTTCCTCCACTCTTAATGATATCATCTGCAAGGTCTGCCCTTAGATCTTTTTTCTCATTCAGGATTACTTGAATCCCGTTTGTCGATATTTTAACCTCTTTAACATAACTAAGTTTTTTTATCTTATCTAAAATATCATCATTTATCTTCTCTAATTCAATCTTTATTGAGAAATCTTTTGAGAATGCTTCTAATATAGATGCAGTAGTTCCTTGAAATACCATTCTACCCCTATTTATCATTCCTATATGCGTAGCTACCCTCTGAACTTCATCGAGTTGATGTGACGAGATCAAAATAGTCTTTCCTTCTGAAGATAATGTCTTGAATAAGTCTCGAAAGTGAATAGTGGCAGCAGGGTCCATCCCCAACGTCGGTTCATCTAAAATAAGAAGTTCTGGATCATTAATCAATGCTTGAGCTACAGACAACCTTTGCACCATTCCCTTGCTATACTTCCCTACTTTCTTTCTTACATGGTCACTAAGCCCTACCATTTCAATGAGTTCCTTGACCCTTCTTCTCTTGTCTGATTGGTTAATACCATAAAGCTTAGCAGTAAAATTCATCACATCTTCTCCACTGAAAAATGTCTGGAAGCTAGGAAGTTCCGGGGCATAACCTATCTTGTATAGGGCTTTCACTGGATTCTTAAACGGATCTTCACCAAAAATTCTTACAGAACCTTCGTTTGGCCGCACTAGCCCAAGAATTATTCTAATTGTTGTGGTCTTACCCGCACCATTTGGTCCAAGGAAACCAAAAATCCCCTTTCGCTCTAATGTTATTGATATTGGCCCAATCTCATTATACTTATCATATCGTTTTACAAGATTCTCAGTAGAGATGGGAAATTTAGCAGCTGACACTATTTACCGCCGGTAATGCTAGTGAACCCAGTGAATAGGCTTCTCATCTGTTGAGCTATTCTTTCTAATTCTACGTTTACTCATCAGCACTATAAAGGAAATTAGACTGATTACTCCAACTAAACTCCCAATGAGCAAATAAGATGAAGTAGCAAAGCTAGATTGACTAGATGTCTCAAGACCATTCATTGGTGTAGTTCCCAATCCAAAGGATGCTAGAGAATCAATTTGTGAGAAGAGATTCATTCTTGATTCAGGTTTATTCTCAATATCCAAGTTCGTATCTACCAACATAATGGACATTTTTACAGTTGTTCCACTTATCTCCTGTTGAAAACCGCCAACAAAACTATGAATGAGACCTGAAATAGCAAATATCTTTAACTCTCCTTCAACATTATTTACTATCTCCTTATCATTTCTAGTACCTTCAGCTTCTATCGTTATTCTAGTAACATTAAGAACCCAAGAAGTTCCCTGAATTGTTACTGTTTCATCTGCTAATCTTTCTGTACGAATAGAAATAGTGCCATTCTCTCCTGTAATTGTTTGATCAAATTGAGGGAGTGTAGAAAGATATGGAAGAATAAACCTATCTTCCGCGACATTATTCTTTACTTGGAACTCAGCATTATTCAATGAACCTGACTTTTCAATTCTCAATGTTCCATTCCCAAAATTCTTTAAAACCTCTATCCTCAGGTTTCCTGACCCTTCTCTATTTACACCAGATTTTTTTTTCTTTATCATTGTTGATTTTTTATCTAATTCCTTTTTCTCTACTGATTTCTTTTGTTTAGGTTTATCTTCAATTTCAGAAGTTGATTTTTCTTTCTCCTCTGATTTTTCAATTGAATAATTAAAAGAATATTCAATAAAACTACCTTTTGACTCCTGAGCATATATTGTAAATGGAAATATGCTGCCTATTGATAGGATTATTGCGAGCAGTATCCCTACTGAACCCCAAATCCTTCGCGAATCATTATTATTCAAAATTATTCCACATATATCTTTGATAATCTACTATTTCAACCTATTTGTTTGAATAGATATGCTGCTTTCATAATCTCAATTTTTATTATCGCTCAAAAGTAAAGTGAATAACAACAATTTGAAATACTTGTAAGAGTGGATTAAAAGGTCAGATATCAATTGAATCTTGTTATTGCTTTAGTGGAACCACTATATGAAGTAAATGTGGGTCACATAGCCAGAATAATGGCTAACTTTGGATATAGTCGTTTATTATTGGTAAATCCAAAGGTGGATCTAAAAAAAGCCAGAAAGTTTGCTTCACATGGTGTTTATGTGTTAGATAATGCAGAGATATGCACATTCGATAATCTGAAGAAATTTGACTACAAAATTGGAACAACCGCAATATTCGATGTAAGTACAACTAACGTACTCAGATCCACAGTTTCACCTAAGTTTATGGCTGATGCAATCAGAAAATTCTCAGGTTCAGTCTGCCTAATCTTTGGACGAGATACCGTTGGTTTAACGAATGAAGAATTAGAATCTCTCGATATGATTGTAAGTATATACGCAGATTCTTCTTATCCAACACTCAATATTGGGCACTCCGTAGCAATAATCCTTTACGAGCTCACTAAACAACAGTTTGAAAATGAAGAAAAAATTGCAAATGAGGAACAGCGAAGTCGCATAGTGAAGTTTGCTTCAAACCTTGCAAGAGAATCAGGCTATAAAGAGTATAAATTACCTATCTTTGAAAGAGCTTTTAGTCAACTTATAGGTAGAGGACGACCGACTTCAAGAGAAGCTACACTAATTATTGGTTTATTTCGAAAAGTTACTAATTTAATTAAGAATAAAGATCACAATTTCTCCAAAACATGAATCCCTCTTGACACTTTCTTGTTCTTTTCCACTGAACTCCTTATGGGGTATTCAAATTGAGGACCATTATGATGTGAGTATGGTATTAATCCTGAATTCTTGAAAGCTTCTTTAAGATTGAATGAACGTTCAGTATGTTTATTTGTTCTAATATAAGGTGTTACAAGAACCAATTTTCCACCTTTTTTTAAAACATTTGATATTTCGGGAAGAAAAGTTTCATATGTTTTTCCGACTGTATGAAGCATATTTTCAGCCTCATCTTCTGACGGAAATCTCTTTAATGGTGGAAGTAGTATCGGTTCAGTCGCTATACCATCAATCTCTTCATTCATATATTTGGATAACTGAGTAGCATCTGCAGTAAATATCCGATCAGAAATGTCTCTTATTTCAAGATTATATGTCTCGCTTAACCATTTCAAATTACTTATTGTTTCAGAGATGCATTTTCTGTTAATATCACTTCCAAATACCTGCAATCCAAGAATCGATGCTTCTTGAAGAATTGTTCCGATACCACAAAATGGATCTAATAATCTATCACCCGCAGATAAACCTGTTAAATTAACCATAATTCTAGCAATTTTTGGTGGTATACTCTCCTTCGGATTTTGAAATGGCCGACACAGATCCCGATTAATGAACTCTTGGTTTCTAACCACCTCTTGTGTTACTCCAACATAATATTTTTCAGAAATAAATGAAACCAAAAATTCTAATCCTTCACCGATGATATGTTTTTTTATAATATCATCTGAAATATTTTCTCGATTTATTTTTCCAACTTTTTTGGGAAATATATATTTAGCTTTTTTCACACCATCTTTTCTTAATCTTTGCCTAAAATAATCTTGGAATCTGTCAGGAATATTCACTTCAAAATCTGGCACATCACTATAAAATGATAAACACCATCTAACCTTATCATCAATCCAATTATAGTATTCTTTTGAGTTTAGTTTATTCTCTAAACGTCCTTCATCCAACACATCTTTAACATCAAGCGTACAATTTACAGTTCCAATCTTGAATAACCCACCTAACTTACTCATGGCATCATTAACATCGAGATATGCATCCATTATCATAACTTGCTCTGACCTTGATATTATCTGATATTCTGATCCAGAAGATTCTAGATAGTTCACAATCTCAGCTAACGAAAGCTCTCCATGGGCCATTATAATGATGAATCTCTTGTCATCCAAATGATATTATTTGAAAAGCCTGTATAAATAAATAGTTGGCGTCAGGCTTATTTACTTCCTTCATGATAATGGTCGCACGCTAGGACCTGAAATAATTGCGAGGACATAATTATAGAATTGGAAATGGAATGCCTACAACAAGAAAAGAGTATGAAAAAGGCTCACCTAATGTAAGGATAGCAAGATTCACAAGCGGAACTCCTAGAGATGATTATGAAATAAAACTTCGACTTGTAAGCACTGAGAAGGTTCAGATTAGACACTTTGCTATTGAAGCAGCACGAGTATCAGCTCATAAGATTATTGCTGATGAAGAGGAATCTTATTTTCTTGAGGTCAGAATATTTCCGCATGTAATATTGCGAGAAAATAAAATGATAGCAACTGCAGGTGCAGACAGACTGCAGGAAGGAATGCGAAGAGCTTATGGTAAACCTGTAGCATTAGCCGCTAGAGTGAAAATAGGTGATTCAATATTAGATTTAAGCATCATGAAAGAGCGACTACCAACAGCATTGGCTGCTCTAAAAACTGCTGGAAGCAAGCTTCCTGCTCCTATGAAAGTAGAACAAGTAATACTCACTCAAAAGCCATAAGGCCGCTCTTCTTCATCCTTAATTGTTTTCGGTTCTTCTTTATCTTCATATTTAGGTTTATGTCTTCGTATACCTGAAGTTGTAAGAGGATAACCTATAGTGAGAATTACATTTGAGAATACTATAATTGCAGCTATGCTCTGTAAGTAGAAATCAGAGTTGGAAAAGCCAAGTTGTGTAGGAAGAAAAGCTAGAACTGCTGCAGCAAGTCCTCTGGCGTAAAAGACTGAGATAACCTTTGATTCACCTACACCTGACATTCTGGATACAAATGCTGCTGCCGGGAATCTTACAACCAGTAAAAGTATTGCAATAATTAATCCGAATAGCATCGCTTGCATCATTTTAGGGTCAGATATATTTACATTAAATATCAATCCCACTTCAAGATAGAAAAAGACTTTTATCAGGAAACTCAGCTCAGAATGAAAACCTCCTATATTTTCTTTCTTGAAATTTACTGATGCAATAATATCCTCCCGCAAAAGAATTGGTAACCGATCAAGATTTCCAAGAACCACTGCACAAACAAAGATTGCTATTGCACCATTTCCTTCCACTATCTCGGTAATACCATAAAGGAGGATAAGTAACGTAAGTATCGCCGTGTATTGTTGTCTGCGATGGATAAGATGAGCTAAAACCAAAGCAAAAAAAGATCCAGTTAAAAGACTCACAATGAATTTCATACCAATAAATCTAGCAACTTGTATCGGTGCAAGATCAGGAATGGTTATCCACATGAGAACTGTTAATGTACCAATGATACACAATGCATCTGTAAGTATGGATTCAACTGTTAGAAACATGGAAAGATTCTTCTTCATCCCAATACTCTTTGCAACTGACGCTACTACAGCTCCACTACTTCCTCCAACAATAGTTCCATAAAGAACCGCTTCCTTCAAGGTGAATACAGGAAGACCTGGAATAACAATGAGAATAGGGAGAATATATAGAATAAAAACCAATAATGCTACACCCGAAAAAAAGCTTAAAATCGCAAGAATGAATGCATGCTTGCTTTGTCCAAGTAGCTCCTCAATATCCGTTCCAAAACCGCTGTCGAACATTATGGCAATTAGAGCCATTCCACCTAAGTAAGGCGCTAAAGGAGTAAAGTCAGTTGTATCAAGGAAACCAGTTACCGGACCTAGGATAACTCCTGCTGAAATCATGAAAATGGATTCAGGTATACCTTTATTTGCCATAAGTCGACTTGCAATGTAACCTGATCCAAGTACCAAAGCAAAGATAATGAGACTTTGTGCTACAATATCTCCTTCAGCCACAAAAATACAACCTTACGAAACTTGACATTGATAGTATAAAAAACCTAGGTTTGTATAACTTTACCATTTTATAAAAAAGGCTAAAAGAAACGTAAAAATCATGTAAACAGGAGAAAAAAGACAAGTGAGGATCGACAAAAAAATAATATTTTCTGAAATAGAACAAATTAAACCAAACACCATCTTGTTAAGCTGCCCAGATGGATATTTAACCAAAGTTCAGCAATTAGCTTCCAAGATTGAGAAAGACTATAATATTCAGACAATAATATCAGCAGATCCAACTTACGGATGTTGCGACATAATGGATGACGATGCATCTAGACTTGGTGCAGATCTAGCATTTCATATAGGTCATAACTCAGCAGTAAAAAGAATAGGTAAACGTACATTACTGATAGATGTATACGATGACATTGATTTTACAAAAGTAATCAAAAAGTCATTACCTTATCTTAAAAAACATGACCGGTTGGGATTATGTACAATAAGCCAGTATCTCCACCAACTTGACAAATCGAAAAAAATGTTAGAAGATGCGAGTTTCAAAATCTTCATAGGTGAGGGTTATGAAAGATTAATGGACGGCCAAATAATGGGCTGTAGATTCAGTCCAATATTCAATATTCGAAATAAAATAGATGCTCTCGTGTTTCTAGGACAAAGTAGGTTTCATGCCATTAGTGCAGCTCTTTCTACTGGCCGGCCAACTATTATGCTTGATCCATATCTGACTATTGTTGAAGATATAACTCCATTAGCTGAAAAATGGCTTAAAAGATCTATTCTTCAGATCTATAAAGCAAGAGATGCAGAAAGATTTGGAGTGATAATTGGTTTAAGGGAAGGTCAAAATCTTTTCAAAAGGGCGGTACAAGTAAGAATGAAACTTTTAGATTACGGTAAAGAAGTGCAGATGATTACACTTCGAGAAATAACCGAAGACAGACTTTCAACTTTCACCAACATCGACGGATTCATTCAAACAGCATGTCCACGAATTTCGATAGATGGAGAAAACTTTAGCAAACCTATACTATCCATTCCACAAATTGAAACATTATTCAGAATTTGGGATGGCAATGATCTGGGAGACTTTTTAGAGAAACCTCTCTGGGTTTAACATAAACATTATTGAAACTTCTATCGTTTCACATCACTTAAAAAAACAAGTTAAATAGTGGCGTAATTTGACTTGGTATTATTCGGAGAAACTAAATTGCCTGAAATAACAAAGAAAGTGATTGCAACACCAGGAGAAAAGGTTGCAGTAATCGAAGAATTCAATTCAGGTGAAGGTACATACTTACAAGAATCTAATGTGAGATCTTTACATGTAGGCGAAATAAGAAAGAACTTATCTGAAAGATCAATCAACATTAAACATCCGGATAGTAAGAACATATTACCTCAACTTGGAGATATCATTACGGGTGTAGTTGAGACCGCACAAACTAAAATTGCTAATATTTGCATCGAATCTATAAATGGTAAATTATCAAAAGCAGGTTTTACAGGAATGCTTCAACTTATATCGAATCAATCATCAGGAAGAGGTAGAGTCAAGCGAGGAGCAACCTGTAGAAGTGGAGATATTGTCCGAGCGTTAGTTTTTAGTATTGCCAACTCTACAATTCATCTCTCTATAGATCGTCCTGATCTCGGTGTGCTAAAAGCTACATGTAGTATGTGTGGTGGTGACTTTGTCAGACTTGATGATAGGTTAAAGTGTGTAGATTGTGGATTTATTGAGGAGAGAAGACTTTCTTCTGAATATGGGAATAAATAATCTTCTTGATACCCTTAGGGGAAGATTTTATAATATCTACCTTAGAACATCCACTTGGGTGATATGTAACGAGTTCCAATAAAGCAGATTATGTATGGATGAATGGAGATTTTGTTAAATGGGAAGATGCAAAAGTTCCAATACTTACGCATGCTCTTCACTACGGAACGGGAGTCTTTGAAGGCATAAGGGCGTATCCATCCAAGGATAATCTGAATATATTCAGACTTAAAGATCACATTATCCGCATGATGAATTCAGCTAAAATCTATTATATGAATTCCAAATATTCTGTTGAAGATATAATCAATAGAACTGTCGAATTAGTGAGAAAGAATAATTTACGAACCCGTACCTACATCCGTCCAATAATATATGTTGGGTACAAAGATATTGGTCTTAACTTCACTGGTTTTCCGATTAATGTTGCAATAATTGCTGTCCCTTTTGGAGACTACTTTGATACTCCAATGCTAAAACTTAGAACATCTTCATGGAAACGGTTATCCGAACAGTCAATTCCTCCTATGGCAAAGGCATGTGGAAATTATCTTAATTCCGTATTAGCAAAGCTTGAAGCGTGTCGAGATGGATACGATGATGCAATTATGCTTGATACCCAAGGATTCGTAAGTGAAGGTACTGGTGAAAACATCTTCATTGTTAATGGTGGCGAATTGATAACACCATCATACTCTTCATCAATTCTTTCTGGGATTACACGTGATACAGTAAAATATTTAGCTAATGATTTATGCTTAAAAGTTATTGAAAGACAGATTACACGATTTGAACTATATACTGCTGATGAAGCCTTCTTCTCAGGGTCAGCTGCTGAAATAGCCCCCATAGTTGAAGTCGATCAAAGGATGATAGGTTTCGGAAAAACAGGAAAATGGACTAAGAAGATAAGTGCAGCATTTCAAGAGGTTGTAACTGGTGAAAATCCCAAGTATAGCAAGTGGCTTACTTCTGTATATTAACGGGAAAATAAGATTGTGATACTTGATGAAGAATCAAAAAGAAAGAGTAGCTTTTCAAGGTGAAAGGGGTGCATATAGCGAAGAAGCTATTTTTTCTTTTTTCAAACCAGATGTAATCGTTTCACCTTACCAAACACTATTTGATACTTTTCAAGCTGTCCAGAAAAAAGAAGTTGACTTTGCAGTAGTTCCTGTTGAAAACTCACTGGAAGGAAGTATAAATGAAACTTATGATCTTCTTCTAGCTACTGATCTTAATGTTCAAGGTGAAATTAATCTCAGAATACATCATTCTCTGATTGCCAGACCAGAAATAAAAATTGAAAAAATTCGTACTGTTTACTCACATCCACAAGCACTTGCTCAGTGCCGTAAGTATATTCGGGACCTTGGCGTAACTCCTATTGCTACATATGATACGGCAGGTAGTGTTAAGCTTATCAGAGAAAAGAAATCCAATGGTATTGCTGCTATAGCAAGTGCTAGGGCAGCCTCAATATATGGCATGAAGGTGTTAAAAGAAGGAATAGAAGATAATTCTACCAATTACACTAGATTTTTTATTCTTTCTTTTGGGGATGTACCTCCAACTGGAAACGACAAAACATCGATAGTTTTCTCAGCTAAACATGTACCTGGAGCATTATTTGCTGTACTTAAGGAGTTTACAGATAAAAAGATCAATCTAACTAAGATTGAATCTCGCCCAACTCGAGAGAAACCTTGGGAATATAATTTCTACCTTGATTTTGAAGGTCATCGAGAAGATGAAAAGTGCAAAGAAATACTTCTATTTCTAGAAAAGAAATGCATGTTGACTAAGGTTTTAGGTTCATATCCTAAACTGACTAAAATCAACTAAATCTCTTTAGATAAAATCTAGGAAGAAAACATAAAATCTTAATAACCGGTCTCTTTACGGAGTGAAAGCAACGATGAAACTAAAACTTATTGAGGAAACCAAGACTAGTATAAAAATACAAATTGAGAAAGTGGATTTCTCAATTCCAGATATTATTCATCAAGAAATCCTCAAGGATAATAATGTGGTTTTTGCAGGTGTATTGCCACCTCATCCTATATTGAAACAATTCATCATAAAGATGGAGGTTAAACCGAAAATTCAACCTATCAAAACTTTGACTGCTAGTGGTGAAAAGGCTTGGAAACAATCAGAATCTATTTTGAAAGAGGTACAACAGATGAAAAAGGAGCAGAAGAAATGAAGTTCTGCGAGAAATGTGATTCACGATTGAAACTAAAGCGAGATAAAAATGGAGAGACTGTTATTATGACTTTGCAATGTGACCGTTGTGGTACATCTACTCCTGTTAAGAAACCAATCACTAAGTCTGAAATAGGGCCAGACGAAGTTCAGATTAAGATTGTAGGTGAAGAAGTGGATGTAAAAACTATGCCAACCCTTGATATTGGATGCCCAAAATGCAAGAATAGAGAAGCGTATTGGTGGCTGCTTCAGACTAGAAGTGGAGACGAAGCTACAACACAATTCTATAGATGTACGAAGTGTAATTATACTTGGCGAGAATACGCCTAAAAAGAATACTGATTCTTTCTAATGTTTACAATACTCAAATATTTTTAGTGATACAGGAGTAAGTTTACACGATTAAGGTCCTATGAATTCAATCATTATTTTGAAAACGAGAATAAAATTAATCGGAATTCTGTGTCACTATAAACGAAACGTGTTATCCCAATGATTAGTGGATACTGGACTAAACAATTTTGAGTTATCGTTTCATAAGAAATTTTGTGATAATTAACTATCATGGATAGGAAAGATTAATCAATCACACTGGATTGTAGGGTGTTTGACTAAAATTGTTAGATATATTGAATAAACCATTAAGCCAAATTGTAGTACGACAATGTGTAAAATACAGCACTCCAGAATCTCTTGCTCGAAACATCGTCGTCCAAGCAGGTGCTTCACAATCAGTTTCTCTTACTTGGGTTAATGGTGTAGTATTTAAAATAATAACTCCACCATTTATCATATCTGAACTCTTAGCAAAAGAATTTGTGGAAGGAAGATTGCATGTCTCACTTCTTTTTGCAGAAATGGATATCTTTAAACCATCTATTCATGCAGCAGAAGAAAAGATACAGATCCCTATATTGGATGAATCAAATAATAAAGAAGCCAGAGCTATAGCGGAATGGTTAAAAAAACAGTCTGACTAAATCCAATTCTGAGATAAGCCTTATCTATGACAATTAATTGGTATTCTACTCGAGTGGATTATTTTGGTTTTTTTAGCTAAAACTTCTTCGCCTAACGAATGGAAAGTTGTTGTTAATACTATATCGGCGCTAGTCGAAGAAGCAAGTTTTGAGGCTACTTCAGAAGGACTTACCTTCCGTGCAATGGACCCTTCACATGTTGCCCTTGTAGATCTTGATTGGCCAAACTTAGCCTTTGATAAATATGACTGTGATAAGCAACTTAAGCTAACTGTTAGAGTAGAGGATCTAGTTAAATTAATTCGACGAGCAGATGGTAAGGATAGTGTCGAAATATCTATGAATGAAGATGAAACGCTTCTTCTCAAATTAGCTAATGGGTATAAAAGACAATTCCAAATTCATCTTATAGAAAGCACTTACGATGCAACTCCAGTACCCAAACTCGCTTTCAACACTAAGGTGGAGATTACTGAACCAACTTTTGAAAAGATGCTTAACGATATATCTGCTGTCTCAGATCACATAATTATTTCAGCAGATGAAAAGAAATTAATATTTTCTGGAAAAAGTGACTCAGGAACTGGTTCTGCAACCTTAGAGAAAGGAAATCAAGAATTGCTTCAATTAAACGTTAAAGAGGAAAGTAAGGCAACATATAGCATAGATTACTTGTTAAATATTACAAAGGCAGCAGGCAAATCTACTGATGTTTTAACATTTGAATATTCAAGTAAGATGCCCCTTCGTCTTACATTCAAACTAAGTGAGAAGGGTGGACGTATGTGTTTCTACTTAGCTCCCAGAATCGAAGAAAAGTAAATAGAGATCACAGAAAACTTTTAACAACGAGCTCTTCACCTTTAAAGATAATCTATTGATTTCAATTGACCTTGGACAAGAAGACCTTGCCAAATATCCTTTTCTGGACGAAGCAGGAGATTATATCAAGGCAAGAGATTTAAGCCTTGTCGATATATCTCAACCTGACTTCAACCGAGTAATTAGAAGAGCTAGACAGAGAGTTCTTCAGGCAATACGATCTAGAGAAGTTTCAGGAGAGATGGACACACCTGAAATAGAAATACTTTCATTTCCAATAGCACTAATACTGGTTAAAGCTGCGAATTTAGATCATCTAATCTCACGATATTCACATGCTGAAGCAATCCGAGTAGAAAAGTTTCTTGAAGATGAAAGAGAGGATCTAATAGTTGAGATATTCAGGAATATCTTAAAAATAAATGTAATACTTGTTACATCAAAAATTAGTTTTTCGAAGCATAATTATAAAATATCAATTATAGACTATCTTAGGCGGGCTACTCGTTTTCATGAACTGCAATGGAAGCTTATCAATAGGACGGTAGATGACGGTAATGTTTACTTAAAATCAAACGAGTTAATTCGGTTAATCAGACAAGAAATAGAAAGCAAGATACAGGATAAACTAAAAGAAATGGTCGTTCCTCAACTACCTCAAAGTTTTATTAAAACTATTCAAGAGTTATCTATTCTTTCTCCACCCCCTCCAAAATTAACCGGTAAGGTAAACATTTCTCCTGACAAATATCCTCCTTGCGTCAAAGCTGCTTTGGACCTGCTCAAGAAGGGAGAAAATCTTCCACATTATGGTAGATTTCTTCTTACCACTTATTTGGTAAATATTGGAGAATCGGTTGATGAAATTATGTCTCTGTATTCTAGATCTCCTGACTTTAATGAGCGGATAACTAAATATCAAGTAGAGCATATTGCGGGTCTAAAAGGTGGGAGAGTGAAGTATACATGTCCTTCCTGCAGAACTCTGATTACCCATGGTTTCTGCTTTAAGACTAAGGAGTGTAACAAAATACGTAATCCTCTCCAATTTGGTGTGAAAACGAATCTGAAGTCAAATAAAAAAAGGAAATAAAAAATGGACAAAAAAACCTCAATATTTCTAAAGAAAAAATTCAAAGAATATTACTTTAGACATATTGAGGCGATAGAATCTCCATCCAGAATCAAAGAACGAGAATTTGGTTATATGACGTTTGATCGCATTATGATTCGACACATATCATTTCAGAATTCAGGTGACATGCAAGCGCGGATCTTAAAAGAGTCTCCTAATTCAGTTTATTATTCAACATCATTCTACGAAGAACCCTCACTACCGATGCATGAGAAAGGGTGGAAGGGTGGAGATTTTACCTTCGATATCGATGCTGATACACTTTCGTCTCCTTGCAGGAAAGACCATGACAAATGGATATGTCGTATCTGTGGTATGCAGCAGGTTGGTATTAAGCCCAAAAAATGTCCTAGCTGTAAAGGGACACGGATTCATGAAATAAATATTGCTTGTGGTATTTGCCTTGATGATGCAAAGAATGAAGCAATTAAGTTGCAAGATATTCTCATTAACGACTTTGGAATTCAGAAGGCAAACATAGATACTTTTTTTTCAGGAAGTATGGGATATCATCTCTCAATTGCAAATTCTGATTTTGCAGAAGCAAATCAAGCTGTTAGAAGCGATATTGTGGACTATGTCTCTGGGCAAGCATTTTTACCTGAAAGTCTGGGTGTCTCACGTAAATCAAGTTATGAAAATATGATTGATAGATTTCCTTCTGAAAGCGAGAAGGGTTGGAGAGGTCGTATTGCCAGATATCTCAAGGATCAACAAAATAGAGAAAAACATATGGATACTCAAATGATTCTAACTGAGCTTTTCCAGAAAGTGGGGTATAGAAAATTCAAGTTAGCTATAGAGGAAGCTGCTAAGAAGAGTGGCGCAACAATAGACCCTGCTGTAACAACGGATATCCATAGAATTTTACGACTTCCAGGAACTTTGCATGGAAAGACAGGTTTATTGAAAAAAAGATGTAAAAATCTGGAAAATTTCTCTCCCCTAGATGATGCAATTGCTTTCGGAAGTGATCCGATTAAGGTAATAGTTGATGACTCACCACAATTTTCACTTATGGAGGAGCAATTCGGCCCGTTTAAATCAGAGAGTATTGAACTTCCGATGATGGCTGCCATATACTTACTTGGTCAAGATATGGCAAAAGTAGATGAATAAAATATGAAATCTATTGTTAACAGAATTTACAATTGTATTGAAGATGAACTGAAATCTGAAAAACTTCAAAAGATACCGAGGACAACTTATCAAGACATATCAAATTATATCAAAACAACTGGAAATCTGGCTGACAAGAATGAAAACAACTTGTCAAGCAATCTTGCCAGACGCGAGAAAGACATCTTGGTTCAACTTTCTATTCGTCTGTTAGAAATACGGATTGGAAAGATATCATTACATATTGATAAAGAGGCTAACAGTATGAATTTAACACCGGAGGAAAAGTACCTTATTGATCCATCTTTGACCTCACAAAAGAGATTCGATAAGCTGCGCAAAGCTATCATCCATGGACAAACTTCAGTTCTTGGAAATGTTTCAGATTTAATATCATCCAAGTACGTTGTTGTTAGATTTGTTGAACCAGTTTCATCACTTATTGGTGTTGATTTAGCAAAATATGGACCATTTAAAAACCAGGATGTAGCTGTTCTTCCTTTAGATAATGTCAAGCCTCTGTTAAAGCAGGGTATTGTTCAAGAACTTGACTTAGAAATCTAACTTCATTCTAAAGCAATTCTCAGAGCTTCTTTGACATTATCTGCTGAAATTACTGCCCTTCCATCAATAGTCTTTCCTGCTAACATTCTTGAAACTCCTCCAGATGTTCTTATAGAAATAACTTTCTTGTTAGCCTTTAAAGCTAATGCTATTTCCGATAAAGTTCCAGCTCCTCCGCAAACCGAAATAATGATGTCAGCAGAATTTACATTCAAAACATTTCGTGCATCACCCATACCTGTAACTATACATATGTCTACAAACTGATTTGCCTGATCTCTAGTCTTTGGCAGAATACCAACTACAAGTCCATTTTCCTTCTTTGCACCTCTGCATGATGCTTCCATAACACCTTTTCTACCTCCACTTATCAAAACTGCTCCACTTCTTGCAATTTCCTGACCTAGCTCTTCAGCCATTTGCTCGACCTCTGAAGACACTCTATCTGCACTACCAATAATAGCTATTTGTTTCAACATCGATTTCTCATCTCTTTAATCTGATAGGTGGCTATTATCTTATGCGGCTAAATACCGCATAAGGTTGATATACTGATATCCCAAAGTCGATTGTTAGGGGTAATTGGTGAGAGGATGCGAATAGTGAAACAAAGCCGAAAATATTGTCCTAAATGTGATAAACATACTATTCAAACTATCTCCATTTATAAAGCAGGAAAGATGCGAAAATCTGCTATTGGGACTCGTCATCACGCTCAAGATAAGAAAGGTTATGGTGGCCAAAAGTTTCCTGAACTTAAGAGAAAAGCTAAAACCACAAAAAAACAAGTCCTGAAGTTAAAATGCAAAGAATGTAGTTTCCAAACAATGAAACCTGGTATAAGGTTAAGAAAGCTTGAAATTATCCCTTAGGAGAAGAAACTTTTGAAAAAAGAGCGGATATCAATTCCACAACCTCGAAGCACTTTCCTTTTAGTACAGTGTCAAAAATGTGAAAATGAGCAGATAATTTATTCCATGACTAACAACAATATATTATGCAAGATTTGTGATGCTATTATAGCTGAAAAGACAGGCGGAAAAGCTAAGATTCACGGTGTATTTATTAGACGACTTGACTGATTCATCAAATGATGAAGAATGAAACACCTTATAAGAAAATGTAAATCTTGTAGTACATACACTATTGGGAAACAATGCCCAAAATGTAGTGGCGACACAACAACTCCACATCCAGCCAAATTTTCTCCCGACGATCGTTATGCTAGATATCGCATCTCTGATAGATATAAATCTAGTAGCTAAATGGGACACTATGATCAGAAATTCAATTCTTATTTATTTTTTTATTACAAGACACTTTCCATATTTTTCTCGTTTATTCAATGGCTGTAGTCTAATAACTATGATGAAATAAAGAGTAAATATATTATATTGTAATATTTTTAAGGTTCTTCTGGTTGAGAGTCAACTATTTCATATACGATTACTGCTGAGAATATTCCGTCTTGTGGTTCTGAAAGGCTTGAGGACATAAATGCCAATCTAAGTGGACCCGGACCATCTGCAGGATATTTCATGTCGAAGGTGTAAATTGACATAAGACCTGACTCATACTCTGTACTATTTGAAAACTGCAATCCTTGTTCATTGAATTCTGCGAATGCAGCAAAACTGAATGGTATCATCTTTCCAAGAAGTGAATTTTCCCAGAAGTAAGGTTTAGGAGTGAATGAATCATCCTCTAAGTAAAGATTTTCATCAAATCCACCTATTCTTATGAACCATTGTTTTTTACTCTCATCTCCTGAGTTACCCAATAAGAATAATCTTTGACCGCTTTCAGCCAAGGTGAATGTCTGTCCAACTACATAGATGACGACATAATCAGCTTTCAATTCATCTAGAATCTGAATACTCTCTGTTTCTTCAGACATAAACATCTGTCCAAGCTTTGCTATACGTACTGTACTAAGAGTAGCATTATCTGCTAAGCTAGTACGGTTCCCCATAACTGATATCCAATATCCATAATCCCACCATGCTGCAAAGACTGTTGGTGTTCCACTAGGTTGGAATTGTGGTGTACTATATTTAATCCATGAGAGAGCTTCACGCCAATCAGGTACGTCGGCTCTAAAATTGGTGGAAGCGCTTGCTATACTGACTGGAATATCGGCAGTTTCAAGCCAAGAATGTGATGCAAACCCACTAACTTGGGCAGGATATATTACAGGAAGTGATATAATGAAAATCATAAAGAATACATATCCTATCTTAAATTCGTTCCTCACTTCACGAATACGGAATTTCTTCTTTAATGAAGAAACTCCACTAGGTCTTAATATTGATGAAGAAAGCTCATGCAAACCTATGCCGGCAAGTATAGCAAATGCTAAAGAGGAGAAGACCATAAGTCTGGCAAAAGAGGCTGAAATATATATAGCGCTTAACGCTAGAATAAGAGTATACCCTGCCCCCATACTTCTTCGACGTAAAGTCATAATTGCTCCAAAACCGGCTATAAATAGAAGAGAGAAGTATGATGACAAGAAATCAGCTCCTGTTGGACTTTGATGTTCTGCAACTGATTCAACCAAAGGCTCTGCAGTTCTCAGAAATGGATTTATAACAGTTTCATACCTTAAGCTCAGACTTGTTACTGCTCCAAAACTCAATACAATCAAGCCTATGAGTGTAAATACAAAAGTTACCTTCACCAAAGACCTAAAGTAAACTCTTGAGTCTACAGTTCTCTTAATTCCATAAGCTACAATTGCAAAGAGAAGTCCTCCAAGTAATGCCATACCACCTGGCCCTAAAATCATTGATGGCCCTGGCCGTGGAAAAATTGAACTAAATACTAGGTTGAACGCAACAAAGATGCTCCCTAAATAAACTGTCTTTCTAAGATCAACCTTTAGAAATGGTGATATGAAAAGGAGGACACCAAAAACAGCGGATAAATATAAAGCTCCACCCCAAGTAGTGTTGGCAAATCCTAGGAGGAAACCCGCTATTACAGCACGTAATACTAGCCCATGTCGAGAGACATTATCATTGTAGATTGTAAGAAAGAAGTAGCTTCCCAGAACAATTAGTAATAATGCAAGTGGTTCAGATTTAAACCACCCAAGTGCTCCTCTCTGAATTATTGGAGGTGAAAAAGCTATTACCAGAGCTGCCAGTAATCCAGCTGATGCATTACTTATCCGTTTCACAAGTAGGTACATTGCTAATGTTGTAAATGACCCAATAAATACTGGAAATAGGACAATGAAATCGTAAAGGGTGATGCTTATTCCAACTATGTTTCTTGTGATTATGTATAATAAGGCTCCAGCGAAGTGGAGTCCCACTTGTGATGTACTGGCCACGTTACGACCATTTGGATACCAAGTCTGAGTATCAGTCCATGTGAAATAATCTAACATTCCTGAAAGACCTTTCTCATCAAAATGTTGTACCAAGAAGTCTGCTGCATAATAATCAAAATAGGGATCAAATTCGTTGATAAAGAACCCATATTTAGCTGGGTATATTCTCATTATTAATGCAGCAGAAAAAATAGCGGCTAATGCTAAAGCGATAATGATTGTACTTCGTCGTACCTGTGGTCTGCTTAAAGCTAAAGAAGGCAGTATGTTAGTGAATTCAGACCATTTCATATTCTCACTATCTAGTATGGGGGTGGAATATTAATGATGTTTAAAAGCTTCTCTAAACAAACTATTCTCAAACATTTTAGTTTAAGAATATCCTGATATAATAATGATTTATTGTATCTGTTAATAATCTTCCTTAAACCCTTATGAACTATATGAAAAAAGAGATTGATTCATATATCTAATGGTGATTATAATTAAAAATAATAAAAAAATGAAAGCTGGTCTAGTCTTTATTCCTATCAGTGTAGAAAGGAAAGATAATTCATTTGATTTATCATCTGAAGTGATCCAGGCAGTTAAAAAAATGGGGGAAGAATTCTTAGACAATGATATTATTGCTGTCTCAAGTAAATTCATTTCAATGTCTCAAGGACGATTAGTTAACCTTAATGACGTAGATGTAAGCGAAGAAGCTGATCTTCTTGCAGATAAACTAAGTTTGGACCCAAGGTTAGCTCAACTCGTACTTCAGGAAGCAGATATGATAATCGGAGGCGTCCCCGGGTTTGCTTTAGCACTAAAGAATGGCGTAATAGCTCCCAACGCAGGGATAGATAAATCAAATGTACCAGAAGGTCATGTTATGCTCTACTCAGAATACCCGTTTAAAGATGCAGAGAATCTTAAGAAGACGATTTATCAATCATTAGGTAAGAATGTTGGCATAGTTGTGACTGATAGTCGGCTTATGCCTCTAAGGATGGGGACTACTGGTCTTGCAATAAGTGTTGCAGGGTTTGAACCGCTGGAAGATGAGTGTGGAAAGCAGGATCTCTTTGGGAATATTCTGAATGTCACTAGGAGAGCCTTGGCTGACCAAATTGCATCAGCCGTTCAGCTCATTATGGGTGAAGCAGATGAAGGTTTTCCAATAGTACTGATAAGAGCACTTGATGGTGCTCCTTGGAGAATGACAAATAGACTACTTAATACTAAAACCTTAGCTGTAGATTATGATACATGCATCTACATGAAAGGTGTTCTCAGGCCAAATAAGACCAATTTAACTTGAAAAAATAATTTAATATATGAAATATAATTCGGTAAAGGTTAATATGTTTAAAAATATTAAATTTTTTTTAGACATTATTTTATGAATAATATTGGTTTGTATTACTTTCTATATCAGTGTTAAAGTCATAGGGCGAAAGATTGACTCCACAACTTTTGCATATACCTCCAGTTGATTTTAGTATATCTCGAGAAGATTTCAAGTCAAAACCGGAATATAGGGGAGATTTACAATCTGAGCATATAATTCGAAAAGTCATCTAAATCACTATTATTGAGATATCTTTTAGACTAATATAAATTATATAACTATAAAGATCTATACAAAAGTGTGAAAAAACCAACATTATTAACCATTCATCATTCAGGATAGTTGTGTCTCTTCTTCATGATTCTTCTCCTTACACACTAGTTATCTGTGAAAAACCAGACGCAGCTGAAAGAGTTGCGGAAGCCCTTTCCGAGAAAGAATTAAACATAACAAAATACGGAAACATAAAAACATTCATTCTAAAACGAAGCGGAAGGACTTATGTGATATGTTCTGCCATTGGTCATTTATACACGGTTAGCAGTCCTTTTCAGAAACGCTATGTTTACCCTGTATTTGATGTGGGCTGGTTCCCTATCCATATGATTGATCTGAAGAGAAAGTATATCTCTCAAAGAATAGCCATTATCAAGAAGCTTGCAGAAAATGCTGATGTGTTTATTAATGCATGCGATTTTGATCAGGAAGGCGAAACTATTGGTTTCAACATTTTGAAATATGCATGTAATGAGAAACAAACCACTGCTTTTCGAGCAAAATTTTCTACACTGACAAAAACAGATATTCAAGAGGCATTCAGAACTACAGTACAAGGACTTGGTATCGGGCTAGCTAAAGCTGGTAGAACTCGACATATTGTAGATTTTATCTTTGGTATAAATCTCTCTAGAGCTTTATCTGAATCATTTCATAAATTTAATCAAGGTTATAGGGCGATAACTATTGGTAGAGTCCAGGGCCCTGTTCTTTCTTATGTGATAAATCGTGAAGTTGAAATTCGGACATTTGTTCCTACCCCATTCTGGAGACTCCATGCAGAGCTAGCTAAAGCTGATTCAACGATAATTGCCGCTTATGAAAAGAAGCAGGTTCTTAAGATATCTGAAGCTCAAAATATAAAGAAAAGATGTAGAGGAAAGAAAGGTGTTGTAACTAAAGTAACAAAATCAAAATATAACCAATTTCCACCATTTCCTCTTAACTTAGGTGACCTCCAGAAGTGTGCTTATCAAGCATTTGGGTTTATTCCAAGCCAGACATTGAGAATATCTGAAAGGCTTTATCTTAATGCACTTATTTCTTATCCACGAACTTCAAGCCAAAAACTCCCACCTTCCATAGATTATCTAAGAATTTTGAAAGGCCTACAAAGGGACAAAGTCTTCAACAAAGATGCAACTGAAGTTTTGCATGGTAAGATGATTCCTAATCAGGGTCCAAAAAATGATCCCGCTCATCCAGCTATTTATCCAACTGGAGATATTTCTAAACATGTTTTATCTTCTTCTGAGAATAAACTTTATGATCTAATTGCCCGACGTTTTTTTGCAGTATTCGGGGAGGTTGCTAAGAGGGAACGAATTTCTGTCACAGTAGATATTGATGGCTATCTTTTCAACACATATGGAAAACAAACGTTATGTGAGGGGTGGCTAAAGTTTTACAGAAAATATGTTAATGCAGATGATAAGTTAATTCTGCATCTAGTTGAAAATGATGAATTATCTCCTAAATCTTTAGTGATGGAAGAGAAATTTACCCAACCTCCACGTCGGTATGATCAGTGTAGTCTTCTAGAGAAGATGGAGCAAGAGCATATAGGTACAAAGACTACAAGGGCAAATATAATAAAAACTCTTTGTGATCGAGGATATTTTTCTGGCACCAGCATATTTGCAACAGATATTGCATTTGCTGTGTTCGATATTATGAAGCAGTACAGTCCAGAAATCATTTCGGTAGAAATGACTCGAAAAATTGAAGATAATCTAGACAAGATCGAAAGAAGCAAAATGGATGAAGAGATAGTTATTCATCAAGCAGTAGACCAGATAATGGATTCTCTTTTTGAAATAAAGAAAGCTGAACAAGAAATTGGAGGCAAACTTGGTCAAGCAGTTATTAAAACTATACATAAACAGCACCGCTTAAATTCATGCCCTATTTGCAAAAAAGGATTTCTGATAATAATCCGATCAAAGAAGACAAATAAAAGATTCGTTGGTTGCAGTGGATATAACGCAGGGTGTAGAGCCTCAGCTCCTCTTCCTCAGAATGGAACAGTAACTAGTACCGGGAAAACTTGCTCAAGTTGTGGATGGCCTATTGTTAATATACGATTCAAACGGAAATCAACTTGGCGACTTTGTACGAATACAACCTGTATATCCAAGAAAATGGTGAAGAAAGATGAAATGTAGAATATGTAAAAGAGATGCGATAGAACATAATTCAGGATTCTGTCTTTATCACAATGAATGTATCAAAAAAATAGAGGCTGATTTTGAGAAATGGCGGCAAGCTTATGGTGAACTTAATTGGCAAACTTATCTTCAAAGATTACGTGAAAGACCTGAAACTGGTAACTGGACCAAAGAGTGTTGTTATTTTCTTAAAAAAAGAAAAGAAGCATAAACCCATATTTTAAATAACTGATAATTAACTTAAGAATTAATATTTCCACAATCTACTTATTATAGTACTCTTTGAACCACTCCGTTAGACAACGTGTGTTTAGTATGGGATTGAAGAGAAAATCAGGAGATATTTATAGTAAACTAGCTAATAAAATTCTTTTTTCAAGAATCTCAAAGAGTACTACAACAATTACCAGCATTGTCAAATCAAGGGGACTTGAGGTCTCATACATCGCTGTTCTATTCATTTTTTCAGCTGGTATCATAAATGGTTTACTTGAAGGATCTCGTCTCCCAGAAGGTTATGTGATATTTCCTCAAAATGGTATTCAGACTGCTTCAGAAAGTATTGTCTATATATTCGCCATGGTGATGGGAACTGTTGGTTTTTACTCCATGTATTTGGGAGCTCGAGAAAGTTCCAAAAGACGTATCTCAGATTTTTATATAATGATTGGCTTTGCATCTGTTTTAGTAGCAATTTTTCTAAGTCTCTACATTTTTTCTGTCAAGGTTTAGTTTAATTCCTAAACGTGCTTCATCTGGACTTTTTAAAACAGAAACCTCAAATTGTTGTTCATTACTTTTTAATTCAAGAATAAGGTCACTTCTTTTTCTTAGAAGTCTTCCTCCAGCATATGAAAAATACCAAGAATCATCATCCTGTCTCTTTCGAGCTCTTGTCATGCTAGTGAGAATAATGACTCCATTACTTCTAGCCATAACAACCTGTAAAAGAGAAAGGTAAACCCCCAGTCTTCTATTCTGATTTGAAGAAGTTATATTATCATTTTTAAAACTATAGAACGTACTTACAGAGTCAAATACAATTGTATCTACAGAGGATGAACCTATAGAGCTTATATCTGCGACAACATCATTTAGGTTTTTTTCTTTAATTCTGAAGATAAATAAATTGTTAATATTAGGTGAATCATGATTGTCTTCTAAGAATATTGTGAAATTGGTATCAATATCTAAATAAATGGAAATTCTGTTTTGAGACCGCCTAAACATCAAAATATTAGAGAGAAATTGTACCTTTGATAATTGATTATCACAAATAAGAGTGACTATATTTGATTCAATGAGTAGTTTTTTCAGAATTGCCCAATCACGGTTCAAGAGTTTACCAGTTCAGTGGTCTTTTTTTAATGGGAAAAAGATTTATGGTTTCTATTATGAAAAAATACTGTGAAACGTGATAACAACTTATCGGATATCCCTCGGATTGCTGTAGCAACCGTAGACGCAAAGGCATATTATGCTTTATCTTCATTGTTAAACGAAATGAATTTGTCTTTCGAAAGTGTTTCACCCTACGAAGACATCAATTCAATCGTTCAACTAATATTCACTACTCATAAAGAAAAGAAATTAATAAAATCTAGAAAAGTACTTTGTTTCGAAGATATATCTGGAATTCAAACTATTGCAAAGGAGATGATATTCTCTAGACTTTTCAGTAGTGGCGAAGATATGCTCCTTATAGGAATTGACCCTGGGGATCGAACTGGAATAATATTATTTTACAGAGGAATTGAAATACTTAATGAGGTTACATTATCACTTGATAAAACATTATCTACACTCACCAATATTATTACGAATTCTCAAGCTAAACAAAAGGTAGTGAGGATAGGAGATGGTGATCTTAAGAAAACTAACTATATTGCAGGTCGTCTTTTTGAGGAATTTAAGGAATTGATAGATATTGAGATAGTGAATGAGAACGGAACCTCGAAAATGACTAACCTTATTCGTTTCAAAGGGCCAAAAGACCTTAGATCCGCCAGAATTATCTCCTTAAGACGAGGTAAGCGCTATCAAGGAGATTCCTCTAGGTAGTTTTAATAAATGAAAACTCTACTATTTAACTGGTGAAAATTATTTTTTGGATATAATATTTGAAGAAATTTCTATAAAAACTAATGGAGAAGGTGATATGATAGATATTACTGATGATCTGGCAAAAATACTCAATAAATCTGGTATGAAAAAAGGACTTTTAACATCATTCATTCCTGGATCCACCGCGGCGTTAACTACAATAGAATATGAACCAGGCCTCAAGTCAGATTTTCCATCCGCTATGGATCGCTTAATCCCAAAAAATATTCCTTATGAGCACGATTTAACGTGGCATGATGGAAATGGTCATAGTCATGTTAAAGCTTCTATGATAGGTCCAAGTCTAATAATACCTTTTAAAAATGGACGGCTTACTCTTGGAACTTGGCAGCAAGTTGTTCTCCTAGAAATGGATACACATTCTAGGTCTAGACGAATAAATATACAAATGATGGGAGAATAACAGAACATCATTATCAAATTATGTATCTATAATTCATCATTTCTCTAGATATTCTGATTAATTCATCTGGCCTTATTTTTTGTCTTTCAGTAATTATACCTGTTATGAAAAATTTTGGAGTAACATCAAAATATAAGTTTCGTATTGAAATGTTGGAAGGTCCTTCAGACCAGACTTCACTAATTTCTTTTTCTTCCAACAATATATTTGTGAAAAAGCTTCTCAAGTTCAATTTTCCAATATCTGCTGCAATATATATTGGAATTCCTTGATATGAGGCTGCAAGCACTATTGGGTATGTTCCAGCTTTATTAATGACTTCTCCATCTGAAAGTAGACTATCTGCACCAAATAACAACATATCCACATTTCCTGCAAAAAATCCTGCTGCCGCATCAGTGACAAGGGTTGTGGGAATTCCGTGTTCAGAAAGCTCTTTGGCAGTAATTCTGCCTTCGAAGAGTGGTCTTGATTCTGAAACAAATATTTGGATATTTTTTCCACTTTTGTGAGCAAGTATTAAAGATTCTATTACAGCGGAACTGTAGCTATGAGTAAGAATTCTTGCATTATTAGGAATTAGTTTAAGGACATTTTTGGCAATTAATTTGGGATTTTCTTCTGTTATTCTATCATGGTTCTTTTTTTCTTTATTTATGAAAAAACTTATTTCATCAATATTAGATGTTTCCTTAGATTTCTCAACTATTTTGAAGAGAAGGTCTCCAACTTGGTTGTTTATAGCGCCCATACTTGGCCTCAAATTCATAAGAAGTTCTGCTATTGCCTTTATTCGATTTAAGTAATCATCTAAATTACTATGATTATCAGTGTTTGATACTTGTTCTATTACTTCTATTGCTTTATTAGCTAGCCAAGAGGCACCATGATTTTTATCCATCTCGATTAGCTTAACTTTCTCAATAACTTCTTGGGATGATGTTAGTTTTTCAATTGGTGTTGGTAAAACCATCTGGAGGGTTTCATTAAGTGCAGGTACTGTAACAAGATCTGAAAGTGCCTCAGGTTGTATCCATTTATGTTCTGTATGTTCACAATCAATTTTTATCTCCTTTCTTTGTGTTTTGAAGAGATGAGGGTAAATAATCCACAACACATCGATTTCTTTATCTGGTATCCCTATGGGTTCAGAAGCTGTTATAATATCTACATCATCATTTGAAAGTCCAGTCTCTTCCTGTATTTCTATTAGTGCTCTTGTGAGTGGTTCTTCTCCCTTTTCCAGATATCCACTAACACCTCCCCACATTTGCTTATGAGCTTTTACTTTTGTACTTCTTTTCAT
>JASLOE010000013.1 GCA_030745655.1 Nitrososphaerales archaeon
GTTCTTCTGGGATATAAATTAAAATAGATAAATTATCGGGGGCAGGTTCTTGTTTTACTATTCTCAGCGATAAATTATCTGTGACTACAAAACCGCCGAAAAAGCTTGCACATGCATCATCGAACGCACCAGTAATTGTTATCCCTGCTTTGAGTGAAGCATTAACAGCTAATTTCACAATATCAGTATCTTCCATTTTAATACATAAAGCTGAAAGTGTAGCTAATGTGATTGAATTTGATGCAGCACTAGAGCTTTTAAGTCCTTTTCCTTCAGGGATCTCAGATTCTGTTGATACAGTTACTTCAAATTTCTCTTTTCCATATAAATCTAACACCTCATTCACAGTAGCTTCAGCTAAAGTGCGATCTTGTGTAATGTTACTGCTAAAATGATATATATTTTTTCCATCTCTTGGCTCAAGAATTACTTCAGCAGATGTTTTCAACATTACGCCTAATGCAGCTCCTTTTCCTGTTGATATTGCATTCACAATAGATACTGCACCATGGACAACTGCTTGTCCTTTCATTTTGTTTATACTCCTAAGATTTGCAGTGCGGTTCGCCTCATCACACCCATTGGTGCTTTTGATCCTGTCCAAAGACTGAAAGACCCTGCGGCTTGGCTTACAAGCATTTCATACCCATGTATAACTTTAGCACCTGCCATCTCTGCATATTCAATTAATTTTGTTTTAACTGGTTTATAGACAATATCATAAACTAAAAGGTCTTCCCGTAAGAGATTTTTTGGTATAGGACTTATTCCTACATGTGGATACATACCGATTGGAGTTGTGTTTACAACAAGATCCGAATCACTAACATTTCTATCTAAATTTGACCTGTTCATCATACATATATTTACATCAAAATCGATTTTTTGTTTTAGATAGGATACCATTTTATTTGCACTTTCAGGATGTCGGTTTAGAATTACAAAATCTGTACAATCCTCATGGACAAGACCTGCAATACAGGACCTAGCAGCACCTCCAGCACCTAATATCAAACATTTCTTATTCTTCAGAGGAATATCATTATCCTTCAAAGGATTGATAAATCCTTCCACATCTGTGTTTACACCAAATAATTCACCATCGTCGTTTACAACAGTGTTTATGGCGCCTATATCTGTTGAAATACTATCAATTCTATCTACATATTTTAACGCTGTCTCTTTATGAGGAATAGTAACGTTAAAACCTCTTGCACCTAGAGTTTTAAGACCTTCAATAGCGTTTTTTAGTTCTTTCTCAGTAACTCTAAATGAAAGGTAAATAAAATTTAGATTAATTGAACGGAATCCTGAATTATGCATTCCTGGTGAAGGCGATTGAGCAATCGGGTCGCCAAGCAGACAACATAAAGTTGTGCCAGAATCAACAATAAATCTAGAACGCAGCATAAAATTCCTTTAACTCCTTTATGGTTATTTGGCCACTAGCAGTTTTATTCTTTCCAAGTGATGCATAAGTGAAAGGGCTTCCCATAAAAACAGATAGAGTTCTTGATAATAGTCCTAACTCACCCATACAAAATGAGACAAGTTTATTTTTCTTAGCGGATTTAACAAGAGAAAGAACTGTTGTATTATCATCAAATGTTTTTGCAAAAGTTATTATTTTGGATATATCCCCAAGATTCTGTGCCCTTGAATAAATTGATTGTAATTTATCCAAAGATGGTGTTTCTGAAAAATTATGCCATGATACGATTATTGATGATCCATTTGACCTAAGATTATCAGTAAGTTCAGGCCTTTCTTCAACTGTGCTAAGTTCGATATCTAGATATGCTGGATGTTGTTTAGATAATTCTTCAAGAGTTTTTATCCGAATATCTTCGCTATCTGCAAACAAACCACCTTCATCAGCTTTTCTGCAAGTGAATATACATTGATCTACATAATTCTTCAATAGTGGTTGTAATTTGAAGATTTGTTTATAATCCATATAATCAAACCTTATTTCGATATATTCGGATCCTAAACTTAATGCTTTCTGGATATATGTTTGTAGGTTTTTAATATTAGTAGCTGGAATGGAGGTACATATTTTAGCTTCTTTAGCCAAAGATGAATTCAATAAGACTCACTTTTCCAGCATAAATTCATCTACTGCTACTCCAAAATGCCTGCCAATTGATGTGTCTACTTTTACGAGAACTTCATCTCCAGATTTCAGAGAAGTCACTGGTATTTGCTTACCTTTCTTTCCAATAAGTGGGATTGTTTCTGCATTTTGTAGTAAAACACTTCCAGATCCTCCATCATATTCAACCTTTACAAGTGTTAATGGGCGACGTTCAATCTTAACTCTTCCAATCAATACACTTCTTGTGTTACCTGCTTGATCAACTGCCAGTACTTTATCTCCGGATTCTAGCTCTGATAAATATCTAGTTTTTCCATCAGGCATAAGTATATAGCTATGTATGGACCCTGCATTCACTCTAAAAGGTCTAGGAGAAGTAAACTTGGATCCAGATGATTCGTTATGGATGAGAAAAAGTGTATTTGCTTGACTTCCTATCAGGATACCTTCCCCTTTGTTCAAAATCGATGCAGTATCAATGCAAGCTCTATCACCTACCCCTAGATGTTTTACTGTAGTAACTTTGGCGAACAACAAATTTGCCCTACCTAAATTTTTAAGATTGTTGGACGCTTGAACTATATTTTCAGTATTATCAGTAGGTAAAACCACACCATCTACACCCAATTCCAACACTGAAAACATCGTAGGAACTTCCTTAGGTGAATTAACACATGCATAAATTTGTGTGTTAACCTCATGCGTATTTGCTATGAGATTTTCAAGTGGAATTATTTTCCAATCACCAGTCTGCACGATTAAAGCGGTTGCACCCATTCTTGCAATAGCAACTGCTGCATCAATATCTTCATTACTTTCTACTTTAAATTTTAAGGCAAATTTCTTGCCTTCCTTTTTCTTCAATGATGCTTCTTCATTATTCGAAACCAAAAAAATATCCGCATTATCTGATGGAGAAATTGTTGTACCCCCTGCTTTTTTCACTTGTTCGATCTCATTTGTGTTACAAAGAAAAAGCTTAACTCCTAATGATAAAGTATTTTTTACGAATTGATATAGGTTTCCACTTTTAATTATTGGAACAATAACAATTTCTTTAGAATTAGGCACTTGATGATAGCTCCTTCAAAGCATCAGCTACGGTTAATTTATCAATTACTAATGCTGAAAGTGCTCTCACCATTTTGGATGGATCTTTATGTTGGAAGATGTTTCTACCAAATGTTACGCCAATTGCACCAGCGTTGAGTGCTCCTTGAACGGTTTCTAATAGCTCTTCTTCGTTATTTGTAGTAGGTCCACCTGCAATTGCAATGGGCACTGGACAGCTCTTAACAACTTCTCTAAATGAGTCAATATCACCTGTGTATACTGTTTTCACAATATCTGCTCCAAGCTCAGCACCTAATCTTGCTGCATGAGCTACTTTTTCGGGATCATGAGAATTTTTCACATTTTCTCCACGGGGGTACATCATTGCTACACATGGAAATCCCCACATGTTGCATTCACTTGAAATCGTTCCTAATTGCTCAAGCATCTCGGGCTCTTCCTTTCCACCAACATTTACGTGAACAGAAACAGCATCAGCACCTATCCTTATTGCTTCTTTTACATTTGCCACTAGCATTTTACGATTTGGAGATAACCCTAGATTGGTACTTGCAGAAAGATGCATAATTAATCCTGTGTTTCCCATAGAAGTAATTGATCGTATTACTCCTTTATGTACAAGTACTGCTGTTGCACCTCCATTTTCAACTTTAGAGATAGTATTTTGGATACTCTCAATACCTTGGATAGGACCAGAAGTTACTCCGTGATCTAAGGTGACACAAACTATTCGTCCTTTTCTTATTATTCGGTTAAGTCTGATTTCTTTACCTAAGACCATATCATAATCGCCTATACGGCATAAGAGCAGAATATATCTTATACTTAACAGTTCACTTTATTGTGGACAAATATAGTTAAATCATTGCTTTATAGATAATAAGGCAGTTTTTAAGAGAAGAACAGTTTTATCAACCTGATTTTTTGATACAAAGATACGAATAGATGAACTTATTGTGATGAGACCAAACACATTGACGTCATTACGGGCAAGAGGCTGGGTTACGCGTTGAATAAGTCCAGGAACAGTTTCCAATGCAGACCCCTTAATTATAATTATCCTTAAGTCATCATAGAAGCTTACTGCCTTTCCTAATTTATCATGAATAACCATTTTATGCAGAATATCTGCAAGATTTTTGCCATTAACTACATAAAGAATAGTGGATTTAAGATCAAGTGTGAGAGAAATAATTCGGCCCCCAATTTCGTTTATTTTTTCCATAAGTTTTTGAATTTGATTTGGATTAAGTACTTTATCACCGATTATTGTAACCATAGTTATTGGATCAGAGGGTTGTTCAACAATTAGATCTACACTACCACCATCAATGATAGTTCCTGTCTGAGCACCTTGTTCAAGGCTTGAAATACGTATTTTTACTCCACTTTTGTTGTAGTTTAAGGCCTTTGCATGAAGGAATTTTGCTCCTCCAGAACTTAGAAGGAGAGCTTCTTCAGAATCAAGGGTTTTAATGGGAACAGCGTTTTCCACAACATTAGGGTCGCTTGAGAATATGGTTTCTACATCTTTGACTAAGACTAATTCATTAGCATTTAAGCAGCTAGCTAGTAATAGTGCGGTAGTATCACTTCCGCCCCTTCCAAGAGTTGTAATCTTTCCGGTTCGAGATTTTCCAAGAAATCCGCAAACCACAGGGATTTTTCCATTCCTAATCAAGGGTAATATTTTGTTTTTCACTTCTTTGTCAGTATCATTATAAATTGGGTTTGCATCAAGATGTTTATCATTAGTGATGATTGGCCAGTTATCAAATTCTGGATCCACTATTATCGGTTTTAATCCCTTTGAGTCTAGTGCTGCTGAAAAAACTCTTGCACTGGTTCTTTCTCCCATAGATAGAATTTGATCCATAATATCCGATGGAATATCCTTGTTGGTATTTTCAGCTAATTTCATAAGATTTTCTGTAGCTCCAAATAATGCGGACACCACTACAACAGGATTTAGCCCTTTTTTATGGAGGTCCAGGACTATTCCTGCGGCTTTTCCTATTGTTTCTTGGTTTTTAAGAACTGATCCACCGAATTTTAATACAATACTTTCGACCAAAATATATCAAACACATTAAACTTATAATAAAATTTCTATTAACAATTCATTAATTATATCATTTTTTTATAAAAAATTGCAAAGAAACAAAAAATGTTGGTATTTGCTGCAATAGAAACAACTTTCATTCTTTTTTACACTATTCCAATAAAAAAATTCAATTGGATATATAAAGAGTACGAAATCTGTTTCATTATTATATCTGACATATACTGCTTGAATAAATTTTATACAAAAAAATGAATTATTTATTTATTGATTTAGATTTTTATTTCTTTGATTGCTTTATCATTTTCAAGCTCAATCAAGTACTTTTCATATTCAGTTACTACATTATGACATTCTTGACATACATTGACTTTTAGGCCCATAGATTTAACGTGGTGTTCTGTCATTTGTTTATTTTTCTTACAACATTGACATTTGGCCATTCCGCTCATAAATGTACATTATCTTAACTGATTAATAAATAATCCCGATTCATCAATAAATTTAGTGAGATATTTTATTTAATCAAATTATTCAAATCTTTAATCATGTTCTCTAATTGTTTGCTATCCATCCCATGAGCCATTGCACCTTGCTCTAGGGTTTCCCAAGTAGCAACATGACAACCTATACAGTGTAATCCGTACTTCATAAGAACCTCTGCTGATGCTGGATGTTTTTCCACTGTTTCACCAAGAGTCATATTTTTTGTTATTTTATTTTCCATAATTTTAACTTCCAGTAATTTTTAGACTTTCATAATATATTTTAACATTTCTCTCAATTAATACATAAACCCAATTTTATTTTTAAGAGCAAATGACCAGTTTTTCTTGATATCTATGAGATACTATCGATGATAATATCTCAACACATAAAGAATTAAAAAGAAAGAATTAAACAAATAAAATGATAAAAATGAATACATCTATCTCTCAGGAAGACCTAGAATCAGCAGAAGATATTGATTTTGAAGAAGAAAAAGAGGCTTGGAACACTTACAAATTGAAAGATGGATCAACATTAAGAACAAAGTTGATCTTAACTGGAGTTAAGAGACTTAAGAAATATGCACCTGATGGAACACCTCTATATGTGATAAACAGCACAAATAGCGTACGTGTTCTTAATGTTCCTAAAACATTGATGGGTAAACCAAGACCAAGTAGTAAAGGAAATTCTCAAGTATATTCTTAAAGAAGAAAATCAATTAATTTAGTTCATAATCTATAATATTCTACAATTTATTTTAGGCATAATTCAACATATATTCAAAAAAGGTTACATAACGGTTTTCTTCAATTGTTATAAGTTGATTATCAGTTATTATTGGTGGAATTATCGTGTAATTTCCTAAAACATTTTGTCCAAGATTTATATCAAAAGTGTAGATAAAGGTTTTAGTTGCATCAGGTGCCATATATTTATTGGTTACACCTTCTCTCGTTAAACCATTATCTTCTGAAATAGTATGTATTACAGTAAAATTTCCTCCTACATCGTCAACATTTTTCATAACAACTATCACATTCACAAGTGCTCCACGTTCTAAATTACCACCTTGATTTACATAAGATTCATAAACGATATATTCTAATTCACGCTGAATTGTTTTTTCTTCTGTCGTTACATCAAAAACTGGAACAAATGGGACCAAAATCATGACAGAGATAATAATTATTAATGATGATAAAATCCATATCCACTTCTTACTTTTCTTGTACGATTGTTGAGAAGAATTTTGACCCAGAAATATTCTATTAAACACTTTCAAATCAGATAGCTAATTATTGAGATATATATATTTCATTGAATTTATGGAATCTTCTTGAAGAACAATATATTTTTTCTATAATAACTTGCAAATGATATTCATAATTAGCAATAAATATCTTTAAAATTTTATTTAATAGAAAGATACGATTCGAGATGATTAGGTCAGATATTATGTACGAAAGAAATGATTTTGATACAATAATTTGTAGGATAACTGGATTTTTCACTATAATCTTGATTTTCGGGATTATTCTAGTTGTTTTTGACAATTTGTTTCACATGAGCAAATTACTTTTTTACACAATTATTTTTTCCAATATTGCAATAGCTATAATTGTTATTGTAATAACAATAGGTGTCATTATTCAAAAAAGATTTTAATCAGTGCTCAAGAATGACTAGGCAATTGGTACCTATAGAATATAAATACTACAAAAAAAACCAATTTTCAATATTAAGAATTCATGATCTATTGAACATACTAATTAACAAAAGATTATTAGGTTAGATGATTACTTTTGTCGTTAAAGTTCTTCAATACACTAGAAAGAAAAAATGTAGAGTTCAAATCTATTGAACCTAATAAAGTACAAATGTATACTTGTGGGCCAACAGTTTATGATTATGGACATATTGGGAACTTTAGAACTTTTGTGTTCCAAGATATTTTGAGGAGATATTTGAAGTATAAAGGCTATGAAGTAACACAGATTATGAATCTAACTGATGTTGATGATAAGACAATAAAAGGTGCACAATTAGAAGGAATTAGTCTGAAAAAATTTACAGAAAGATACACAAAAGCATTTTTTGAAGATCGCGATACTCTAAATATAGAGCAAGCAGAACAATACCCAAAAGCTACTAACTATATTGCAGAAATGGTTAAAATGATAATGAAATTAACCGAAAAGGGTTATACATATCAAAATGGAGGAGCCATATATTTTGATATTTCGAAGTTTAAGAATTATGGAAAACTTTCTGGGATAAAAACACAAGAAACTAGCAGAAGATCTAGGATAAAAAAGGACGAATACAAAGATGAAGCAATTGATTTTATCCTTTGGAAGCCATGGAATAAAAATGATGGAGACATATTCTGGAAGACCAAGTTAGGTAAAGGAAGACCAGGTTGGCATACAGAATGTTCAGCAATTGCAAATCTATACCTAGGACCATTATTTGATATTCATTCTGGTGGAGTAGATCTAATTTTTCCACATCATGAAAATGAAATTGCCCAGTCAGAAGCGGCAAATGATAGTAAATTTGCAAATTATTGGTTGCATGCAGAGCACTTAATATTAGATGGTGAAAAAATGTCTAAATCTCTAAAAAACATATACAGCGTAAGAGACATTACCAAGAAAGGATATAGTGGAAGAACAATCAGATATCTTCTTGCTTCAGCTCATTACAGAACTCAACTCAATTTCACAGATGCAGGATTAAAACAAGCAGAATCTTCATTAGAACGTCTTCAAGATTTTATCAGAAGACTGAAAAACTTTGAAGACGGAAAAAATAATCCAGAATTAACTAATAAGGTCCAAGAATTTAGCAGAATGTTTGAAGCTGAAATGGATAATGACCTGAACATTCCTGGAGCATTATCAGTTATCTTCGATTTTTTAAAAGATATTAATAGATTAATGGATATGAAAGAAATATCTAGAGTAAATGTTGATGACGTTTATAATACAATGATTAGATTAGATAAAGTTCTGGGTTTTATAAATACGAGCGAAGAAAAGATTTCTGAAAAAATAAAAGAACTCATTATTCACAGAGAAGAAGCTAGGCGTTCTAAAGATTGGAAGAAATCGGATCTGATACGAGATGAACTTCTAAAGAAAGGCATTATTCTTGAAGACACATTAGATGGTGTGAAATGGAAAAAGAAGCAATAATAAGTTAGAGAACATTTAGATCAACTAAAGATTATTTATGGTAGTGTAATTAAATCTCTTGCGATGGGTGTCCCTGAGAAAATCAAACAAATAGAAGATGAAATTGCCAAAACTCAGGTTAATAAGAATACTAACCATCATTTAGGAATATTAAGAGCAAAGATAGCAAAACTCAAACGTGAACAAGAAGATGCAAGAAACAAGGGTAAATCTTCATCAACCGGAGGATACGATGTAAAGAAAAGTGGAGATGGAACAGTTGCTATCGTTGGATTACCTAATGTAGGTAAATCAACTCTTCTTAATCAATTAACTAACTCAAAATCTAAAGTTGGATCATATAAATTCACGACATTAACAGTGGTCCCAGGAATTATGGAATACAAAGGAGCAGCCATTCAAATTCTTGATCTTCCAGGAATTATTGAACAAGCTGCTAAAGGAAGAGGATTAGGTAAGAGGATTTTATCGGTAGCCAGAAATGCTGATTTGATCCTTTTAATGATTGATGTTTTTCAGCCAGAAGTTCATCCTTTATTGCGTAAGGAACTTATGGGAATGGGAATAAGACCAGACGAAGAACCTCCTGAAACAATTATTGAAAAAACAAGAATTGGAGGAGTTGCCGTAACAAATCTGGTTGATATTACAAAAATTTCTCATAAACTAGTGAAAGATATCCTGCACGTGTACAAGATACATAACGCAAGAGTCATAATTAGAGAAGATATATCGGTAGATCAATTAATTGACATTATTTTAGGAAATCGAAGCTACGTAGGTACATTAACTGCACTCAATAAAGTTGATCTTGTTAACAAGGGATATATTAAAGAAATCGAAGATAGGTTAAAGTGTAAATTCATTCCAATTTCTGCTGATGCAAACTTAAATCTTGATACATTGAAAGAACAAATTTACCAAAGACTTGATTTTATCAGAATATACCTACGTCCAAAAGGGGGTCATGCTGATAAGGTTGAGCCATTAATTATGAAGAACGGATCTTCAGTTTTAGATGTATGTAATAAATTACATCGAGAAATGAAAAAAGAATTGCGCTATGCACGAGTATGGGGAAACAGTGTAAAATTTGGAGGACAAAGAGTTGGTTTGGCACATTCTTTAATGGACGAAGACATCCTAACTATATTTACTCGTTAAACAACTTATCAGTGTCTATTTGAAGTGATTTACGTGGATACCAAACCTTTTTCTTTTCAATACATGCTTTAAAGAGCAGAGGTAGACCAATAGTAGCATCCATATAGACTGTTGAAAATTTAGCGTTATCTGTGTATTTACCCCATGACTGACTTTCATTGAATGTACTTCCAGAGAGCCCACCCCACTTAGGGTCGTCAGTAGTTATTTGAATCCCATATGCATGAGAAGGCGTGTTAATCTCAAAAATTTCAGCCAAAGGTCCAATTTGCTGGATATAGTTCTTTGGCACTCCACCACCGATGTGAATTGCACCAGTTATTTTGGATTTAATTTTTAAATTCAATATTTCTAAAGTATCCTGAATCATATCGACTAATATTGGTTTACACCCTTCTTCTTTTCTTTTTTTTGTATGCCAAGCAAGACATAAACCAATGCCTGAATCGGTGATTGTAGGACAAAATACTGGGATTTTGTTCTTCGCAGCAGTGAACAGTATAGAATTTTTATCGTTAAGATTATTGCCTAATTGAAATAAAAGATTTCTCGTTGAATAAGTTCCAGGATGAAGTGAATCTACAAAATCCTTAATGAAAATATCTGTTTTTAAAAATTCCTTATTTGAAGCATACACATCAAGCATTCGATTTATTTGATTTCTTCTCAATTCTAAATCTGAAACTTTTTTCTGAGCAAGATAATGATGAAAACCCAGTGATTCATGTATATCGTGATAAAGATTAGCACCGGTTGATACTAGAACATCAATTATTCTTAAATCAAGCATATCCCGTAAAGTCTGTCTTAATCCTCCAGGAACCATAGCTCCAGCAAGACCAAAGAATATTGTTGGACGTTGAGGATCTTGAAGCATGTCGAGCATTACTTTTAGACATTTGGCTAGATTTCGACTTTGAAATGCAGTTCCATTGAAAGATTCGATAATATTGGATATATTTTCATTGGATTGTACGTTAATATGTGATACAGGTGTTTTTAGGAATTCATTTTGAGATGTGTCTGAATTCTTGTTCTCATTGTTATTCTTAACTGTGGATTTTTTATGTTGATTCATTTTTGACACTGCATTAGTGATTAATATTCTAAAAAATTTACTTTATAACTTTTCTTAATTTTTTATACATAAATAAAAATCTGAAATTGACGTTAGTAAGAACCAATCCAAGGAAATTTAAAAGAAGATGCTGATTAATACCATCACCATTGCTGTTACAAATCCTGCCAGAACCATTAGTCCCCCATAAAAAAGAACGTTTGACCGTGAAGTTTTTCCAAGAAAGACACCTAATACAAATAATGTGGCTCCATTTAATCCTAATGAAAGATATAATGCATCTGTAACATTGAGTAATCCGAAACTTGAAGCAATAAAAGGTGAAAGGGATATTAATGATGCAACAATTGGTGAAAGAGCGTCCACAAATGCGACAAAATATACAGCTGCATTCGAAGCTTTTTCGATAACTGTATCATTCAGTGTGGTAAACATTGCGTCTTCAAGCTCTTTCATACTTTTTACTCGTTCAGCTTTTTCAGCCATATAGGCACCTGTAGCACCTGATATTCCCATTGCGAGACTAGCACCGAATCCTGCACTAAGAATTAGCTTAATTTCTAAGGCACCTGCAATATACGCACCCATTATAACACCTAATGTTGTAAGTGCACCATCAAATCCATTCATTGCCAAATATCTTCGTGCAATAGAATCAGCACGTGTTATTCTTAGATAATTTCGTAGAGATGAAAGAAAACTACTCAATTTATCTTTCTTTCACACCCACGATTATCAGTAACTTTCTAACCACCTATGAACTTCCGTCCTCTTTAGCCTATAAATCGGTGGGATTTATTCTTAATCATAATCTAATTTAGGAACACAATGAACAAAAAAAGATTCTTATTAGAACAAGTATTAAAGCCTAGTAGTTTATCTTTATTTATAACCAATACCTGTACATAAAAGGATAGAGAATTTTGTCAATCAATATCAAAAGAATGGTGATAGACGCAATGAAACCTCGTGAAACAACTATCCTAGATTTGTCTCGGGCCCTTTGTGGTGGAAAGGGTGTTGATGAGGTAGATGTTACAGTAACAGAAGTTGATGTAAAGACTGAGACAATTAAATTGACACTACGTGGATCAAATATTGATTATGATAGGGTTTCAAGCATTATGGAAGAAAATGGTGCAATAATACGTAGTGTTGATGAAGCTAATGTTAGCACATCATGAGTAACAGAATTCAATATACTGAGAAGCTGAAAAAAGTAATATTTCACAACTTAATATTCAAGAAAAGGTCTTAAAGTATATTCAAAAATTATTCATTTTCTTAACAAATTTTATAATTATGAAAATTGAACCCCAAGTTAAACCCATGAGATTCTTTTGATAAGTAGAATTAAAATTACAGCAGAGAATGGCATCACTATAAATTATGATAACAAGAGGATAGATATGGATCCAACCAGAAAGTCAAATGGAGATTATAAGTTCATTTCACATGCACACATGGATCATATGGGAGGCAAAAACTCTAGTGGAAATATAATTGCATCAAAGGAAACAGCATTCTTAGCTGCACAAAGGGGTGTTAACCTGAAACTTGAAAGCAACATCCCTAAGGAATTTACGCTTGTTAATTCTGGGCATATTTTAGGTTCTCGAGGAATTATTTTAGGTGATGGAAAGGTATTCTATACAGGTGATTTTGCTGTTAAACCACGAGCATTTCTTGAAGGTTGTAATCCTGATGAATGTGAAGTCCTTATTATTGAAAGTACTTTTGGAAAAAGAGATTTTATTTTTCCATCAATTTCAGATATTCAGGAAAAAGTTAATCGACTGATATCTGAACTTTTTTCCAGGGGTATTCCAGTTATATTGATGGGTTATGCTTTAGGTAAAGCGCAGATACTTTCTCATTTGTTTTCAAGTTGGGACCCAATTTATGTAGAGAAGTCAGTTTGGGAGATGAATAAGGCATATATCGATCTTGGAGTAGATATCAGAAAAGATTTTGCAGTGTATGATAGCACAAAGCAAAATGAATTTTTAAAAAAGAAACCGTGGATACTGATATCTCCAATGCAGAATAGGTACAACAAATTTGTAGCAGATCTAAAAAAAGATTTTGGAGCAGTAACAGTAGCTTTTTCAGGATGGAGTATAGATCCCAGATATAAATATAAAATGAAAGTTGATCATGCATTCCCTCTTAGTGATCATAGTGATTTTAATGAATTAGTAGATATGGTGAAAAGATGTAATCCAAATAAGATATATGCAGTTCATGGATTCGAAGAAGAATTTGCTACTCATCTTCGAAATATAGGGTTTGATGCCAGACCACTAGGTAGTGGACAGTCATCTATCTCTGAATATTTCTTTGATTAAATGGAAAAAAGTCAAGTATAGTTTTTAACCTACATGTTATAAAGAGACTTGGAACAGGAGTAATAATAAAATGTCATCAATAGTTTTCAGACGATTTAACGAAGAAATGGTTTCGATTGTAGGTAAACGAGTAGATGTGGAAACTTCAGAGGGTAAAAAATATCAAGGAACTCTTCTTGGAGTAGATGAGAATCTGGATATCATTTTAGATGATATAATAGGTGCTGGAGAAAATGTTTTCAAGATGGTCATGAATGGCAAATTCGTTAAGGAGATAAAACTTGTTGAACAGCCTTTCAATTTAAAATCCCTTGCAGATAGACTTAGCCGTGTTTTCCCTGGTTTAGTAAAGATGAGAGATGATATAGGTGCAATCATTGTTATGGATAAAATCAAAGTTACAGAACATGGAGTCACCGAAGGTGGAGGGTTGGCAGCTGATAGAGTTAGAGCTGTTTATAACGAATTCATTAAGGAATAGCACTAAACTACAATTAGATATTAAATACATAGAAAATCTAATTCGAGTGCATCACAATGTAGTGCGGGATATAATCTGAATGTTTGAAGTAAAATCAACAGATCTCGCAGGAAGAATAGGACGCTTAACCACTAAGAGTGGTACCATCGAAACTCCAGCGCTACTTCCAGTGATTCATCCAAGTAGACAGACTCTTCCAGCTGGAACTATCAAGAATCTCGGTTTCCAAGCAGTTATCACTAATGCGTATATAGCAAAGAAAAATTGTTCAAATGTTTCCAGAAAAAAAGGAATTCATAAAACGATAGGCTTTGATGGCATAGTTATGACTGACTCAGGAGGATATCAGGTTTTAGAATATGGAGATGTCAATGCATCACCAGAATCTATGACAATATTTCAAGAAGAAATAAACTCAGATATGGCTGTTGTATTAGACCAACCAACGGGTGCACGAATTAGCCGAAAATATGCAGAGAAGACGGTTAATGAAACTTTAAAGGCTGCAAAGAAAACTCTAGAAACAAGGAATAAAAAAAATATTTTATGGGTAGGCCCTATTCAAGGAGGGATTCACCTTGATTTGGTATCTCAATCAGCTCTTGAAATTAGTCGAATGGATTTTGATATTCTCGCATTAGGTAGTCCCACAGAGATTATGAAAAGTTATCAGTTCAAGTTACTGTCAGATATGATAATTTCAGCTAAAAAGAATATCCCGGTCAACATGCCTTTACATCTTTTTGGTGCAGGTCATCCACTTACTATCCCTCTTGCAATATCATTAGGTTGTGATCTTTTTGATTCAGCATCATATATGCTGTATGCTCGTGAAGATAGGTACTTTACAGATTCTGGAACTGTGAGGATTGAAGATTTATCTTACTTAAATTGTTCGTGTCCTTTCTGTTCATCGCATTCATTAGAGGATTTAGTAGAAAAAGAAAAGGAGGAGAGAATCGATGTAATTGCTCTTCATAATCTTCATGTTCTCATGAAGACAGTTAAGGAAAGTAAAGAAGCAATTCGAGAAGGAAGACTCTGGGAGTATCTAGGATCTAAAGCAAGGTGTCATCCACGACTTTGGGAGGCTTTCAAAAGTCTTTCTGAACATATTGAATATCTTGAAGATGGTTCACGATTATACAAATCAAGAGCAGTCTTTTTTGCTGAACCAATAGATTATGTTAGGCCAGAAGTTACACATCATAGAACTAGACTTGAACATAACATTGAATTTTCTAAGCCGATTTTGTTACTGCTGCCAGAAGTAGAGATTCGACCATTCTACAATTCACCACTATATCTTTCCATTAGTAAAGTATTGATGCAAAGAAATAAGAAAGTTCAAGTTTGTTTCATTATCCCCACTTTAGGAGTAATTCCTCTTGAGATATCAGATATCTATCCTTTATCCCAGTATGAAAGTTCATTCAAACCTGATACTTGTCCAGATATATCTCAAGCAATTAATGAAGATGTTGAGCGGATTATCAATTCCAAATCAATTATCGAAGTCATCATTCTTGTAGATGGAGTTTTTTCAAGAAATTTAGCTGAGAAGATACAAAGTTGGAAAACAATATCTGTTGTAAAAACTGAAAACGATGATTTTCAAAAAACAATTCAAAAACTCATTGAAAGATTACTTATGATAGACCCTTAATTTTAAGAATAGATTGCATTACCATGTTGCCTAACATGATCCGTAGTAGATTCTAATTCAGTTTCAATAACATCTGCACCTTTTAGTAAAGGTGCTGTATCGATTTTAAAACCGTAGTGTCCTGAAAGAACATCCAACGCCGAAACTGCAGCTCTTGGGTCAATACGTTCAGCAGAGGCATATGATAGTAATGAGTATGCTGGGAAATTCTTTGCTTCAAAACGATTAAGCATTACTGCTAGAGGCCCCACAATTATTTGACCATCTTCCAAAAAAGTTGAATTTTTCAGGTTATTATCAGGTTTATACGCTGATGTTTTAACTAATCTATAGGTACTACTATCCAGTCTCAATCTTGAATCCAACCCACCAATTAATGCTGCTTCTTTGAAACCTGCATTAATTATAAAATCTGACAGCTCTTTGAAAAAGATCATATCCTCGTCCTTGTAAAGTGGTGCTTCTACTTTAAAGAATATTATGTCTCCTTTCCGATAAAATTCAAATGGTGAGACTAGTTTTCCATTATTATTTGAAGCCATAGGTGTGGGTGCATCTGAGTCGATTATAGCAATCCTATCGGCTTTTAATTCTTGCACTAGATATTTGACTGTCCAATATCCTGCAGCACCAATACCATGAAAACCTGTTATGATAGATAATCCTTTGAAATTTTCAGAATTTGGAATTATTTTAAGTACCATTTTACTCCCAGTTACAAAGCTTTAAGAATAGCTCTTGAAAAGCTTGTCGCTATAAGATTAGGATGTAAAAGGAAGTATGGAAGTTTCGGTATTAGGTGCGGCTAAACAAGTTGGCAGATCTGCATTTCTTTTAAAAGGAGATAAAACTCGTGTTTTATTGGATTATGGTGTACAATTAGGTAAAACACCTAGTTTCCCAAGCCATGTCAAACCTAAGGATGTCGATGGAATTGTTCTTTCACATGCACATTTAGATCATTCAGGTGCTATTCCACTTTTCTTCCTAAAGAACAAATTACCAGTGCATGCTACAGACCTAACAATGGAATTATCAGAACTTTTGATAGAAGATTTTGTTCAGCTTTCACGATTCTCGCTTCCATTCGAATATTTAGAGGTTGTAAACATGATGAAAAATGCAAAAGGAGCAAAAATTGGTAAAAAATCCAAAATCGGTGAATTCAGCATTAGTTTCTTAGAAGCAGGACATATTCCAGGTTCTGCCATAGTTCAATTAGACAATGGTAAGAAGCGTGTTATATACACAGGTGATTTCAATGCCGAAGATACAAATCTTCTAAAAGCAGCTTCTACTGATTGGAATGAACCTGATATCATTATTACTGAAAGCACATATGCAACAGCTGACCATCCAGCTAGAGAAGATGTTGAAGATGATTTTATTGCTTTTCTTAAGGAAGTTGTTGAAAGAGGTGGAATAGCGCTAGTACCAGCCTTCTCTGTTGGAAGAGCACAGGAAATGGCCTGCATACTCAAAAAGAAAAAATTTCCTTATCCCATCGCTATGGATGGGATGGCTTTAAAAACCAATGATATTTTGATGAGATACCAAGAATATCTTCGGGACCCAGTCCTTTTCAAGAAAAGCCTTGGAAGCCTTGAGATAATGAGAAACTGGGGTCAGAGGAGACGTATCATGAAACAACCCTCAGTTATAATTGCGCCAGCAGGTATGCTAGTAGGTGGTTCTGCAGTTTTTTACAATAACGAAGTTTCGAAAAACTCTAAGAATGCAATATGTATAGTTTCATTCCAGGTCCCAGGAACTCCTGGCAGAACTTTGTTGGAAAAGGGAATCATATTAGTGAATGGTAAAGCACAAAAAGTCAAAGCTGAAGTAAGAAGATTTAATTTTTCATCGCACAGTGGTAGAAGTAAAATGCTGGATATTTTTAAAAAGATAAATGGAAGCCCAAAGGTTCTTACAGTTCACGGTGAGGCAACATCGTGTATCAAGTTCTCTGAAGACCTTAATGAGTTAGGTTTTGAAAGCTACGCACCTGATGTTGGATTTAAGCTAGAAGTATAGAGCAATAACCTCAATTCATAGTTCAAATTGTTTATTATTTTAAATATAATATACATGTTTACTCTTTTAAGTAAATATACTATCTAAAATGCATTAGAGTACTGAGAAGTTGGGTAAAAAAGATGAAGAAAGCATTAAAAGGAATAGTGAAAATACAAGACCCATCACACTAAAAACAATATTACCTGTTATGTCATTCACTCTATTAACTCAATTACTAACTATATTGTTAGTGACTAGCTATCTTTCAGGTAAAGTTATTGTTCCAGCATATGAACCATTTGGAAACTCAATTGTTGGGTCGGTAGGGAACTCTCTGGTAATGTTAATTACTGTTTTTCTTGTGACAATTGGGCTTGTCTGGTTTGTTAGAAAGAAAAGGTTTAGTCTCATCAAAAAGTTTCTATCCATCTTCATTATATTTACAGGGATCTTTCTCACGAATCTTCTATCCCAGATTTTGCTTCCATCAATTGTTGATTCAGAAAATATTCCATTGATTTCAGCTTTATTATCATTGTGTATAGGCATCATAATAGGAATTTCCACTATTAAACCAAATAGAAAACGAATTGGGTTAATCTCGGCGCTTATGTTATCAGTCGAAATTGCAACGTATTTTGCATTATTCATCCATCCACCAACAGTATTTATCCTTCCAGTTGCTTTTGCGCTCTATGATATTTATGCAGTTTTCGTCGGTCCACTTAAGACACTCATTTCAGATGGGAGTGTTGCTCTAGGTCCTCTTGTAGCACGACTTGGAACCTTCGAAGTTGGGTTAGGAGATATTATATTCTATTCTTTTTTACCTTCAGTTGGACTCATTATAATTGGTGTAAATGGGGCTTTATTTGCTATCATATCTACAAATTTTGGATTATTGCTTACACTTCTTATGCTTAGGAAGCGAAGAAGTTTCCCAGGTCTTCCCATTCCGGTTATATTTACAGTGGTTGGATTAGTCGTTCTATCTTAGAAATCAGTTGTTTCGATCTTCAAACCTTTCAGTAATTCTTCAGATTCAGTTTCATCAGTGATATAGGTATAAAGCATTTTGGAGGTTCTAAGCTTTAGTTTCACTTGTTCTTCCCGTTTAACTACTTTACATAGCGTTGCAAATTCCGCTATCTTCCTAAATTCTTCAGCATCTCTGATCTGTCTTGGCATCTGTATCATCTGACTTGTTCTAAATCAGATGCTTTAAACATGACGGAATAATTATTATTTTAAAAATTAAAGATAATATATTTTTGTTTTCTTCATGTTATTCTAATAATGCAATTTTTTCATTAAAATTAATAGAATTCTTGTTATGGCATATCAAATTCTATTTAGACTTAATTAATCTCTTTTTACGTCCTGCATTCACCAGATTAATCCTATACAATATTGGATGATTAATCAAGGTACTTACTAAATCTTCGAATAAAAGTTTAATCAATATAACTTGAACTACTGCACTTGGAATACCGATAACGAGTGTATTAAGAGTCCAGATAAAAGGAATCTGAATCAAAAAAGCCCCACTAACAGCAGATATTTGTGCCAATAATTTATGAATTCGCATTCTACGTAAAATGAGATATATTATCCCTGCGAAGAATCCTAGGAGACCATTATATAGTACAATAAATGGATTAGGAGGAATTACAGAAAAAACCATAGATATTGCACCTATCATACCAACCATCAAACCTGCTAAAGGTCCAATACCAAAAGCAGCAGTTAATATCGGGATTTGGATAAAATGTATTTTTGAAGTTATACCTAACAAAGTTACTGGAAAAGATAAGAACATAATTGCATTGGAGACAGCAGATAATATTGCAATAAGAGCTATTAAGTGTGTGTTACGCATCATTAATTCTGGGAATAAAACATCGCGTAAATTTTTCTCTATTTTCCCCATATATTTTTAGAAATATATCTTCTGTTTAACTTTTTGTAATTATGAATTTAATCAGTCTATGTTATTTTAAGAATATATTTCTCTTTTTTGGAATATTACAAGAGCACTTATTAAAACAAGTATCCCAAATGTGATTACAATTAATAATTCATCTAAAGGTATTTGTTTCATAGTAAGTATTGTGTTAGCATTTAAGTAATTGAAGAGTGAGATATTTTTAAGGAAAAAAAGCGATTCTGTTAATCCAGCTACGCGCACTAAAATATATTGTCCAAGTATAAGTAAACCTGATGCTGCAATCGCACGATTCGGTTCAAAGAAGATTACACCACAAAGTAATGAAAGTGCTCCAAGAGCGAATAATAGAAACCAGATTCCGATAAGAGAATAAGAAAGAAGAACGAAATTCAACTCAACATTCAATGATACCACGCTTTGGTATGAAAGTATCAAAATTAATGGAAGATACAAGAGATTATAAGTAAGATAGACACTGAACTTTTCCAGGGCATATCGCCATCTAGATATTGGATAACTCAAGATGAAGTCAAGTGTTTTTTTATCAACTTCACTACTTATCAACTTGGATGGAACCAAAATTGTGACAAAAAGAATAACCATCTCTAACCAAGTGAATATTTCAGTATAGTAGAAACCGGTAAAAGTTGTGATATCTAGAGCCCCCAGTGATCCAAGAATAGCTTGATAAG
>JASLOE010000014.1 GCA_030745655.1 Nitrososphaerales archaeon
ATTGTTGGTGAAAATTTTAATGTAACACGTGCAGGAATTCATGCGGATGGCCTCATCAAGAATGAAGAGGTATACCTACCCTTTGATACTAGGAAAATTCTTGGAAGTCCACCAAGTGTGGCAATAACAAAAACTTCGGGATTAGCGGGATTAGTTTATTGGATAAATAATCATTATGAACTTTTAGGCGATCATAAAGTAGAGAAAAATGATCCTGAAATTAAGGTTATTTATGATTGGGTGATGGATCAATATGATAAAGGACGAATAATTCCAATATCAGAGGTTGAACTACGAAAGTTAGTTAGAAAACATCTTCCAGACGTAATCAAAAAGATTACTGAAGTACGTACTTCATAGAATTAACATCACCAATAACTGACCCATCAAGGGTGATAATTAGAGCTTCAGATACGGTTCCATTTATCTTTCTGAATAATGGTGAAATTATCTTTTTTCTGAAAACTCTTAGACCATCGGAACTCAATTCAGTATTGAATGTTGGCATAACCCATACTTCTATTATGTCATCAGTACCTTCATGTTCTTTGAAAATAAATTTCTTTTGAACTCTAAGTGTGAGCCAAATTGGTCTACCACTTAATGGGCTTCCTTTCCTACTGTAGGTTGGATGTATGTGACCCATAACTAATCGTGTTGCACTAGAAAGTTTCTTTGTTGGAATAGTGTGTCCATGGAAGAATCCTGTGTCATCTATAAGTAATTCACGTGATTCAAGTTTCACTTCTTTAGGTAGGAGAGATATAAGTCGGCCATCGTGATTACCTGGGATAATCGAGATCTCGACTTGCTTTACAATTTTCTCTATTAGTTTAGGGACATATTTCCATTCCTCTTTGTTAATTCTACCGAATCCACTTTTTACGTCTCCAAGGATTAGTAGTTTGTCTGGTTTGTGTAATTGTACCAGTTCTGTTAATGTTTGAAGCATTTTGGTAATCGATGGCGTTATGTTAAAACCATCTTTGTTGAATCTATGTTCGAAACCTATGTGTAAATCTGATACGATGAGATATTTCTTATTTTTTGTCTTAAGTTTGAGTGCAGGGTATGGTGATAGTATCTCTAGTTTCGTCATCATCATTTCCGATATAGATATCTTTACGGTTGTATTAGAGGCTACTGTATGGTCATAGATTCTAGAGCGAAGCTTAATGGAAAGAGAGAAAAGGCCACTAAAATGGTGGAAACCAAGAGAATTAAGCTTCATATTTTTCTTCCTAGTGGCCGCAAAGTTTGGACAGCGGTAGGTTCAGATGGAGATCATCTGCTTAATGTATCTCAACCATATTGTTCTTGTAGAGATTTTCATTTCAGATATCTAACTGATAAGGATGAAGAGTGTTATCATCTTTTAGCTCTAAAAATGGCTTTTAGATCAAAGAAGTATGATACTATAGAATTCCAAGATGAAGAATATGTCTTCTTTATTCGTGGACTTCTTGAAGAAATTCCTCATGAAAAGTAAAGGAAATAAAGTGTAGGAGTTTGACTTTCCGGTGAGCCTCGGTAGCTCAGCGGTCAGAGCGCAGACCATGAAAAAAAAGGTCGCTCAATTGCTTTGTAAGCAAGATGTCGAGGGTTCAAATCCCTCTCGAGGCTCCTTATCTTGGCTAATATCCCAATTTTTAGTTGAATAATAGAATTATTATGTTAACTTGACAATATTAGAGGAATAAATTATGTTGGGTTCGAGATAGATGAATATTATTGGAAGTTTGCTGAAACTTCATTATTTTTTTCAATAATTTTGATATGAGTTTCAAAACATCTTAACTTTGTAAGGTAACCTTAAAATCTCTATCATTAGATAAGAGCTACTAGTTATGAATAAACGAGTTCTGGTTGTAGGTTCAGGTGGTAGAGAACATGCTCTGGGATGGAAGCTCAATCAAAGTCCCAATGTTGAAAGGATATTACATGCTCCTGGAAATGGTGGAACTGAAAATAATCGTTCAATTAAACCTACAGACATCGATGGATTGCTTAAGGTAGCTGAACATGAGAACTGCTTTACTGTGGTTGGTCCTGAAGTACCGCTTGGAGAAGGTATTGTAGATAGGTTTCAGGAAAAAGAGCTTCCGATCTTTGGTCCCGATAAGCAAGCATCTCAATTAGAATTGAGCAAAGTTTTTTCAAAGAAATTTATGCAAAATCATGATATACCAACTGCTAATTTTAGAGTTTTTCAGAATCCTGATGATGCTCTAGAATATATTAAATCAAAAGAATTACCGATGGTCATTAAAGCTGATGGATTAGCAGCTGGAAAAGGTGCAATTATCTGTAGAACTCTTGATGAAGCAAGGATAGCAATTGATCGAGTAATGATCAAGCAAGAATTCGGGTCCGCTGGTAATAGAGTTATAGTGGAGGATTTTCTACATGGTTTCGAAGTATCATTTATTGGAATAGCTGATGGAATTACTTTCATCCCTTTTGCAACTTCCCAAGATCATAAACAGGTCTATGATGGAGACTTAGGAACCAATACTGGTGGAATGGGTGCCTACTCACCCGTTCCAATGGTTTCAGAGGAACTTTATGAGATGATATTGAATAAGATTATGAAGAAAACGGTGAATGGAATGAGACAGGAAGGACGAGCAATTAAAGGAGTTCTTTATGCAGGAATAATGATTTGCAATAATGTTCCTTATGTTTTGGAATTCAATTGTCGATTTGGAGATCCAGAGACTCAACCTCAGCTATTCAGGATGAAGTCAGATTTGTTACCTTATCTTGAAGCCTCTGCAGAGGGTAATCTACAGTCATTAGATCCAATAAAGTGGGAAAGTGGTTCAGCGGTTTGTGTAGTAATGGCGTCAGGTGGATATCCAAATGCTTATGAAAGAGGGAAAGTAATTCATGGTTTAAATGATGTTATGAAAGTGAAAAATATAATGGTTTTTCATGCCGGCACAGAAAAGCAAGGTGAAAATATTGTGACTTCTGGAGGACGTGTACTAAGTATTACTGCTCTTGGTCGTGATACTCAAGATGCAGTTGAGAGGGTGTATAAAGCGTTAAAACTAATTAGATTTGAAGGGGCCCATCATCGTAAAGATATTGGAAATCAGGCTCTTGATTATTTAGGAGAATTATGAGGTTGGAAAGATTAGCAGTTATTGCATCAGGTAGAGGAACTGATTTTCAGTCTATTCTTGACCATATCAAGATGAATGTTCTTCAAGATGTAAAACTGACTTTACTAATATGCAATACTCCTGATGCATACGTTATGACAAGATCAAGGAATGCTGGTATAAAGACAGAATATATCGAAGGCATCGTTGGTAAGAAATTCCCAGAAAAAGAAGATCGAAGAAAGGCACGTGAAGAGTTTGATATTAAGGTGATTAAAGAACTTAAGCGACAGGATATTACCCTTATAGCTCTTGCTGGCTTCAACCAGATAGTCAGTCCTGTGCTAATAGATCTTTTTAGCAAGAAAGTTATGAATATTCATCCAGCATATGATACTATTCAATATGGTGGTGTTGGTATGTATGGAGAGAGAGTACATAGGGCAGTATTAGCTAATAATGAGCAATACAGTGGATGTACAGTGCATTATGTTGATAATACAGTGGATCTCGGACCAGTTATTCTTAGACAACGGGTCGCTGTAAAGAGTAGCGATACTATTGATTCCCTTTCAGATAGGATTCTTGTTTGGGAACATCGTTCTTACTCAAAAGCTATCCAAATACATGTTGATAATGAATTAGAGCGAAGAAACAGTTTAGCCACAGAAGATTTTGAGGACGATGAATGGGAGAAAAAATGGAATGAAAGACAAAAAAATTATATTGAATATCAAAGAGAGCATTCGCTTGATATTTATGGTAAATCTTTTAATGAGATAATTTAAGTTTGAACTGGTTTGCGTCCATATCGTTGTGTAAAGTATTTTTCAGTAAGATTCAGACATGTTTTGGCGTCTGTTAGATATTCATGTACTCTTTGAGCTGCATTTCGGCCTTGACCCATTGCTTTTATTACTAGCGACTCACCCGTAACAACGTCTCCTGCAGCAAAAACTCCTGGGAGAGATGTTTCATTTGTTTCATTATCAACTATAATTCCTCCCCATTTCTCTTTCTTAATGTTTTCTTTTTCTTGAATAAATGTACTTGGTCCTCGTCCAATAGCTATTAGAACCGTATCTACTTCAAGGGTAAAGTTAGATCCTTCTATTGGTACGGGTCTGGCTCTATCTGATACATCTGGTTCACCTAGTTTCATTTTGATACATTCTACCTCTTTAATCCATCCTTCTTTATCTCCAATAAATCGGATTGGAACTTGAAGATATTCAATTTTAATACCTTCTTCTTTTGCTAGCATTCTTCCTTGTCGATAGGCTGTCATTTCCTTATCTGTCCGTCTATACGTAATAGTAACTTCTTTAGCACCTAATCTGACTGATGTTCTTGCAGCATCCATCGCAGTATCTCCTCCCCCTACTACAAGGACCTTCTCTCCAATCTTGAAAGGAATTCTCTGTTTTTGATTTTCATAATAGCCCATTTCATCTAAAGTAATGAGAAACTCGTAGGCATCAAATATACCGTGAAGATTTCTTCCTTCAACATCAAAAGGAGTGACTTTTTTTGCTCCAGTTGCTACAAGTATTGCATCAAATCCTTCTTTAAATATATCTCTAAGTGACATTTGACTACCAATTTTTACTTTAGTTACCACTTCAATACCCATTTTCCTTAAATGATCGACTTCTGCATCAAGCATATTCTTTGATAAGTGATAGTTAGGGATACCATATCTTGCTGTTCCACCGAGCTTATCATGTATATCGAAGATTGTTACTTTATGGCCGTAACGGACAAGGTAATCTGCTGCTGCTAGCCCAGTAGGTCCACCTCCAACTACAGCGACTCGTTTTCCGGTATTTTCTTCAATCTCAGGTCTTTTTATCTCTCCATGTTTGAGACTCCAATCAGTTACAAAACGTTGAAGCATACCTATAGAAAGTGGGTCTCCACGCTTAGAAATAACACAATTACTTTCACAGAGGTCATCGAGTTGAGGACATACACGGGCAGTAGAACCTGGAATACAATTAGTTTCTCTAATATTCATGTACGCATCACTGAATTTCTTTTCCTGAATATTCTTCATCATTCCAAGAACATCTGAATTTAATGGACAAGCTCTTACACAAGCTGGTATTGGGCAAAGTATACATCGATTTGCTTCTTCAACTGCTTCAGCCGCAGTAAAACCTGTTTGTACTTCATTGAAGTTTTTTGATCTTATCTCACCATCTTCCCTAGGATAAGGCCATGTACCTACCCTCTTTGGAATTATTTCTCTGCCTAACTTCGTTCTTCTCCGGTTTTAATATAAATTAGTATTCAAATTAATATTCATATTACATTACTTTAAAATGTATTTGTTCACAGTATTTATGAATAATATTTTGTATTTATAAATATCTTCTCTGAATTTCCTAACCATCTGTTTAAAAGATACGATTTTGAATCATATTTAGAGTGGCTCATGAGGAGAATGATACAAATATTTTCAGTAACATTCATTATATTTCTTCTATTCCCTATTATTTCGTCAGCTTCTGATGATAGTGAGCGGATCATAATAGTAATCTCAGATTATCCTGTGTTAGTAAAAGCAAAATCACTTGGTCTGAGTGCATCTGATACTTCAGAGATGTTTGAACATATATTGAGAGAGGAAGTTGAATTACAGTTAGATAATCTACGGCGTAGAGGGCTTCAATTCAAAGTTGTGGATATTCTTACGTATGTTTTACATGGTGCTGTGATTGAGACTTTACATGGAATTGATGATGTTAGATCTGTAGCCGATAACATCGAAGTTTATCATGATACATCTTTGAAGGTAAATATTGAACAGAGTTCAGAGCTAGTAGGAGCTACAAAGGTACATGATCTTCTGACTGATTCTGGTGAACTTATAACTGGTAAAGGTGTTATTGTGGCTATCTTAGATACTGGAGTGGATTATACACATCCTGATCTTGGGGAATCTATCGGAAATGATCAGAAGGTGCTAGGGGGTTTTGACTTTGTTGATAATGATGAGGATCCAATAGATATTGATGGACATGGAACAGCTGTTGCGGGAGTAATTGCTGCAAATGGTCAAATAAAGGGGATAGCCCCTGAAGCTTCATTATTGGCATATAGGATTGTAGATAGAATGGGAAATGTAAAATCTACAGATCTTCTTCGTGCTCTAGAAAGAGCTAGTCAAGATGGAGCCGATGTTATCAATCTGAGTCTTGGGACAAAGGAGGAGATAGAAGTATTATCATATGCTGTTCAAAATATTGTTGATAGTGGAATAGTTGTAGTAGCTGCTACAGGAAACTCTGGTGAACGTACATTCGGTGAGCCTGCCGGCAGAAAAGGAGTCATTGCTGTTGGTGCCACTTTGAATAATGTGAGTACACCTAGAGATGCTGAAGTGATAATTAATCAGGATGGCTTTGAACTTATTGCAGCCACTATGAATGGTTCATTACCTGCACCAAATGGTGTCACTGGAAATCTTGTTTATGTTCATTTTGCTCGTAGTAATGATGTAGCTTCTCTTAATTTGACTGGGAAAATTGCTCTTGCAGAGAGAGGTGGTGACACTGGAGAATTAGTTTATTTTTCAGAAAAGGAAGCTAACGTTGCTGCAAAAGGTGCGATTGGCCTTATAATTCATGATTATGTAGATAGAGGTCTATTTTTTGGTAATCTAATAGGTGAACATAATCCGTCTGATTATAATGGAACTATACCTGTTGTTTCAATTACTCAGAGAGATGGTGAATATCTTATTGATATGTTGGTAAATGAGGATGATGTAGAAGTATCTATTCTTACTCATAGGTCAGCTCAGCTAATGGCTGATAGAGTAGCTTTCTTCAGTTCAGTAGGACCGGTATCGCCCTTCTATGTGAAGCCTGACATTGTAGCTCCTGGTGTAAGTGTAAATACAACATCAATTAATGGTAAATACTCTGTTGTGGACGGAACAAGCTTTGCAGCACCACATGTAGCCGGGGCTGCATCTTTGCTTCTTCAGCTTCATCCTGATTTAACACCTGAACTTGTAGTTGGGATACTTTCTCCAACATCTAAAGTATTATCTAATCAATATCGTGTTATTATACCATCTTCTATTCAGGGGTCAGGTCGTCTCGATGTTTTTTCAGCTATTAATTCTCCATTGGCTTTAGATCCACATTATTTGATATTTCATTTGGCTGAAGGTCAGCCTATTGATGTTCAAACTTTGAAAATTATTTCATTGGTAAATGATGATGTTTCTGTAATAATGAATGTTTCTTGGAATTTTGATTCAAATGTGTCTTTGTCAGCTGAGTACTATAATATTGATGTGAAGAGTAATTTGCCTTCAGAAATAACAATTACAGCTTCTCTTCTTGGCTCTAATCCAGGTTCATTCGAAGGGCGAATAACCTTAAAATCATCATCGGGATATCCTAATCTAACTCTACCCGTTATTGTGTTGGTGGATGATGCTTGGCTTGAGCTCACAAGATCAGAAGATGCATTTCTGATATCTATGGAATCAAATCAGAAGTTTAATGAAGCGACTATTCGTGTAATATCTCCTAAAGGCACCATTTGGGAATATAATCTGAATTATGGTGAATCAATTCCTGTGAATATTCCTTTTAGTGGTGTTTATTCTATAGAAGCAGAGGCTGTGACCACTGAAGGTATAATATATGCAAGGTCTGTTCTAAATATTTCTGAGACAATTCGTCGGGATGTAGGTATTCCAATTAGCTTCCTTGGGATATTTGGTAGTTTTTTGGTATTATCTTTTGTTGCATCATCAATTATGATTATTATGAATAGAAATAATCAACAGGATAATTTTTGAATAGAGTGATAAGTAATGTCGTCCGTTGAGAAATTTGATAATTTAGTGGAAGAGATGTTTAATTATTTAATGGAACAACATCCAATTTATGCTACATACATGGGTTTGCACCAATTTGATGGTATCATGCCTGAAGGATCAAGAGAATCAAATCTAAAAGATATAGAATCAATACGACATTATCTTTCCTTATTTGTAGATTTTCCTGATACTGATCTTCCAAGAGAAAAGTCTCTAGACCGTGTTTTAGCTATTCATGGTCTAACAATGGATCTTTTTGAACGAGAATCACTCCGGTTCTGGGAATCTATTCCGGAAGGTGTGAATGCTTTGGGTGACGCTTTATTTCCTTTAATTGCAAAAGATTTCGCACCTTTCGAAATACGTCTTGATTCTATTCTCCAAAGAATAGAGAAGTCTCCTAAATATCTTGAAGAGACCAAAAGTAGAATCAAAAAACCTGTTAAACTATGGGTAGAGATATCTGCAGAATCTTCTAAGAATTTACCTCACTTTTTAGATACAATTATCTCTAGTGCTAAATCATATAATCTAAATACACCTAGACTGGAAAATGCAGTAAAAGAACTCTGTGAGAGTCTGAAAGAATATGAAGATTGGTTATATGCAGAACTATTACCAAACTCTCATGATGAGTTTGCGATTGGACAAAAGAAATTCGATAAGCTTCTTCAGCTTAGAGGTTTCGAAATGAATAGTAGTGAAATACTTGCATTTGGAGAATCATCAATCAAAAAAGAGAAAATGCATCTTAAAGAAATAAGTAAAAAGATAGATTCTTCAGCATCAGTTCAGCAGGTTAAGACAAAGATAAAATCTAAACATCCTGCATCATTTGAAGATGCTCTAAATATTGTGAAACAGACTGTTAAAGATGCTAAACAATTTGTGGTGGATAATGGATTTGCGACTATTCCTGAAGGGGAAAATCTTATTGTTATGGAAACTCCAAGTTATCTTAAACATATTATTCCTTTTGCTGCATATTTTAGCCCTGCTAGATTTGAGACCAATAAAGTTGGGATATACATAACGACTCGTCAAGATGAGAAAACCGATTCTTTGGTTGAGTTGAATTACGCCTCGATAGCCAACACAGCTGTTCATGAGGGGTATCCAGGTCACCATTTACAACTAACATATAATGCGTTACATCCATCTCTTATAAGGTCCTTATACTCTGGAACAGAGTTTATTGAGGGTTGGGCTCACTATTGTGAGGAGTCTATGCAGTTGTTGGGGTGGCGTAATACTTTGGAGGCGCAATTTATGCAGACCGTAGATCTGGTTTGGCGAGCAGCTCGAATAATATTAGATGTAAAAATCAGTACCAATCGAATATCTTTTGAGAATGCAGTAAATATGCTAGTTGAGGAGACGGGTATGATAAAATCTACTGCAACAGCAGAAATTAGACGATATACATACACTCCAGGATATCAACTTAGCTACTATTTGGGGAAACATTTCATAAAGACTCTGAAGAAAGATGCTAAGAAACTTTGGGGTGAACGTTTTAGTGATAAAATGTTTCATGACATTTTACTCAGTTCAGGTGGGATGCCTACCAAGTTCTTAAAACAAATAATAATTGACAGTAAAACTTGATACAGTTTTTTTATATTAAATCTCGATATATTTATAGTAGTCTAGTTAAAGGGTTGACAATACATTTGAACTCGCAATTGAAGTATATTAGCATAGCATCAATATTAGGTGCTGTGATTGTTGCTGCTTTATTATTTTTAGGGCCTACTTCCAGCGACAATGAACCTGTTACTAGTGAATGGGTACAATATGATGCACCAGTGATAAATCCAATAGGAGGTAAATACAAAGTTAGTTTATCAATTTTGGGACGGTATGGAGAGTTTGAGAGTGGGGACATCCTTTATACCAAAGATAATGTATCCAGAAGGGGTTACTTCTTTTCTGGATTTTCATTTGCTCTTGATTACCTGAAGGTAAATTCTCCTGAAAATTCTACGATATTAGCTTGGTGGGACTATGGTAATATGATTGTTGGATATGGTGAACGTGGAGCTATAGCTATCAATCCATCTGAGAAACTTCTTATTGGTGTAACTGGAAACTCGAGTGATAACATAGAAACAGATCCAGATGATGTATTAGATGATATTGGCAGAGCTCTGACTACCCAAGATACTGAAGAAACACTTTCTATATTAAGGAAATATAATTCTGAGTTTCTATTGATAGCTGCAGGACCTTTTGGAGATGAAGGAAAAGCAAAATGGATATTCTATGCTGGTGGTGTATCACTGGATGAAATGGATGATTATTGGTTTGAAGGAGAAATAGTTGGTCAAGGAAAAGATACAATTCTTTATAAAATGATTAATAAAGAGGATATATCGGGTTTCAAACTTATATTTGAAGATCAGAACACAAGAATATATCAGATCTCTCCATAATTTAATCAGTGATATTGTGCATAGCTCTAAGATCTTTACTGAATCCAAGTAATTCCTTAGGTATCTTAATTTTAACTTCCTCCTTCAATGATATTCCCTTATTTTTCTTCTCAAACCACACTTTTGAGTTAAATTCGAGAAGATTTTCTGTATATTTTGAATGTTCTGTATTCCAGATTGCTTCAGGAAATCTCTCTCTATGAATACTTGTTTTTCCATACATTTCTCTCCACAATGCATCAGTTACAAATGGTGTTATGGGTGCAAGAAGAAGTAGGATACTCTTCATAACGGTGTGTAGTGTGAACCAAGCAGATTTTTGTTCTTGTTCACTAAATATTTTTTGTTCCTGATTATTTAATCCGGATCCATAGGCCCTGCCTTTTATCATCTCTAAGTAGTGTGCTGCAAACGTGTTCCAAGTGAACTCCCTCACTTTATTTGCAGGAATAAAGAAGTTGAAGTCATTATATCCTTTTGAACATTCTTTAATTAGTTCTGAAATTTCGGATAGTATCCATTTATCACTTAGAGTCAGATCAACTTCTTCCTGTATAGGAAATATGGAGATAAATCTAGCTATGTTCCAGATTTTTGTGAGAAATTTTTTTGATCCAATTATTCGATTTTCTGAACAGCGAAAGTCTGCTCCTAGATTCGTCTCTGATGCTGCCCAATACCTGAAGGTGTCTCCACCTAGTCTCTCCAATAATGGTATTGGATCAATAACATTTCCTTTACTTTTACTCATTCTTTCACCCTTTTCATCTACACCATACCCCATAATCCAAGCGTGTTCAAATGGTCCTTTCCCAGTAAGCTGATTACATCTTAAAGTTGTATAATATAACCAAGTTCGAATAATATCTTTAGCTTGAGGCCGTAGACTTGTGGGATAGGTTTCACTGAAGAATTTTTCATCTTTCATGTATTTTGTTACAAATAGAGGTGAAATACTAGAATCCATCCAAGTGTCAAATGTTCTCTCATCACCTACAAATTCATTACTACTACAGTTCTTGCATTTATCAAATGGTGCTTTATCTTTCCAAGGTTGGTAGTACTTTCCAGGTTCTGGTAAATGTGGTTCAGAACATTTTTTACAGTACCAAATAGGGATTTCTGTTGCATAATAACGCCTTCTAGATATAGGCCAATCTAATGATATTGCATCTATCCAGTTTAGAAGTATTTGTCTGTGGCTTTCAGGATGAAATATCATTTTTTTTGCGAGTTTCTTTATTTCTGGTTTGAACTCTATTTGTTTCAGATAATATTCACTCATAGGGATTATCTCGATAGGAGTTCTACTTCGTTCACAGATTGGAGTTCGATGAATAATGTTCTCTTTCTTTACTACTAAACCTTGATTTTCTAGATCTACTACAATTTCAGCCCGTGCTTTCTTAATTCTTAGACTTTCATATTTACAGGCTACATTAGTCATTTTACCAAATTTATCGACAGCAATAATCTCTTTCAGACCTAGCTCTCTAAATAGAAGAACATCAGTGTAATCTCCATAACTACAGACCATAACTGCACCAGAACCGAACTCAGGTTTGGCGCTTGGGTGAGGTTGAATAATGACTTCTTTGCCATATATTGGATTAATGGCATGTTTACCTTGATATTTTAGGTACCTTTCATCATCTGGATTAACAAGTATTGTTTGACATGAGCATAAGAGTTCAGGTCTTGTAGTTGCAATAATTAGATCGTCTCCAGTCTCTTTAACTTTGAAACGTATGTAGACGAGTTCAGTTGGGCGTTCTTCATAGCTTACTTCGGCATCAGCTATTGTGGTACCGCATCCAATACAGTAATTATTTGGCCGTGATGCCTGATAAATGAGTCCTCTCCCCCATAGGTCTATGAAGGTAGCTTGTGTAAGTTGTCGATATTCCTTAGAGTCTGTTCGATAGTATTTTTTTAGATTTCCGCTTAAACCCATTTGTTTCATTATCTGAATCATTTCTTTTTCAAGATCATCTAAAGCGTGTTTACATAGATTCAGAAATTCATTACGGGGAATTTCATGGGCCTTTACTTTATGCTTTTTTTCAGTGTAAAGTTCAACAGGTAGTCCATTTCTATCTATCCCTATAGGAAAGAAAACATTGTAACCTGACATATTTGCTGTTCTGGCAATCATGTCGATTTGGGAGTAATGTGCTGCAGCTCCTATATGCCAAGGTCTACCTGATGGGTAAGGAGGTGGAGTATCAATCACGAAATTTTTGCCTTTAGCATTTGGATTGAAAGGGGTTGCTTCTTTTTCCCATTTCTTAAATATTTCAGTTTCTATTGATGGGCTCCAGGCCTTTTTATTAATCTTGGGTGTTGCCTCCACGTTAGGGTTCTCCTCTCTTCCAGTTTTTTTTGACTTATATTTCCGTTACGCGTTATTATTATCTGAGTTTGTATCTAAGTAGAGCTGCTATTCCCCCAAAACTCTTCAACATTCTTCCTTCTTCTGTTTTAGAAGATATAACTTCCACGTTAGCTCTTGAGTCTACTGCTAAATCTGCTAGGTATTCAATAATGTCCTTTTCTTTCAGCTCTTTGTCTGGACTTGAGCATTTTGAACATGCTGCAGTCATTTTTTGTTTTACTTCGATATATTTCTCTCTGCCAACTTGTCTAACTTCTTCTTTTCCACAGTGATTGCAAATTGATTTAATATATGTCAACCCGATGTCATCTATTATCAGGATTGTATCTATACTGGAACTTAGTAATCCTTTCTTAATATCATCAAATCCGTATGTTGCAAGTCCTATATCTTTATTCACTTCTCTCAGAAACTTTTGGACTAGCTTCTTTTCTTCCATTAACCTTAAGCCTGATAAAACATCATCTGCTTTCTTGACTGTTTCCCGTAACCCTTCTTCGCCTGCGTAAGATGTGTCAAATATAGCTAATAGATTATTTTGCAGTCTGTAGTCAAGATACTCTTCTTTTAGAAAGTTGTTTTTGGTTGGACCTGGTCCACTTACTATAATGCCTTTGGATTTGTATTCATCTAGTAATATTTGATTTGCGTTGTCTGCTACTCGATGGTAGAAACTGTTTAACTCCATATTTCTAAGTCGTTCAAATCTTCTTGCTGATTGTCCTCCAGAACGGTGTTTACCAGCTATTCCAGATGTTAAAACTCGTATAACTTCGAATTTATCTCCTGATACTATTCCTATACCTGCTTCACTTGCTTCTATTGACAATATACCGATGGTTTCTTTCTCTTTTATCATATTGCGGAGATGGGATAAGTGGAAGTGGTCATCACACCGGTAAAGGTAGTTCTGAACAGGTTCGTGAGGTAGGATTTCGTATACTTCTACGATTTCACTTCCTGGTGGACCATCTCCTGGAATTGCTCCCGCGAATATAACTATCCCTTTTTCTGGTGTTTTTTTATAGAGTTTTAGTCTCTGCATCGTTTTAGTGAGAGCATCTTGAACATGGTTTTTAGTTGTATCAGATTTGATATTAGAAGCAGTTCCGTATTCTTCCCTTAGGCTGTTAATAACTTCATGAAGTGCTTTACTTTTAGGTACATACAGGGTAACAAGTTCGGTTCCCCTCCCCTTTTTTTCTGATAATTGGGAAAGCAGTTTCCGGATCTTGTATATTAGTACAGAATTACTTTTACTACTCAATGTTTACCCTCTCAGATAATCATATGCTGGTTTGTGTTAGTTCAGAAAAGCTTTGATTCAATATTATAATTTGAGATTATTAATGGGGTTATAAATCATTTTTGTAAATTATAGTCAAGCTCCCTTCAATATTTGTTTATTAAATATATTTATCCAGTGAATGTTCTGCTTCATCCTTCGGTTTTAAGTTTGATATCCTTATTCCTAAACGCCTTATTTTTCTTGGTTTCTGCTCAAATTCTTTAAGCATTTGTATGACGTTTTCTTGTATAATTTGTTTAGATAATGTATGTTTCTGTAGGGTTTTGGACCTAGTGATTTTTTGGAAGTCTTCAAAAGTAAGTGTAATTCCAATTGTTCGAAAAATATAGTTTTCATCTTCTGTTCTGTTGTGTACTTCACTTATTATTGGTTCAACCATATTGTGTATAATTGTCCAGTTGTTTGTGTCCTCTTCAAGTGTTCTTTCTTTACTGATTGATTTAATTTCTTCTGATTCTTCGACAGGTGTTTCATCTATCCCATTGGCGATGTCCCATATCCACGCTCCATTCTTTCCGAATCTTTCAACCAGTGTAACTTTTGGTTTTTCTACAATATCGTGAATCGTTTTTATCCCTAATTTTCTAAGTTCTTGAGCGGTTTTTTTTCCTACACCAGGTAATTTTTTGACAGATAATGGATTTAAGAATATCTTGGTCTTATCTGGAGTTACAATAGTGATGCCATCAGGTTTTAGGTTGGCAGACGCTATCTTAGCTATGGTTTTATTGGGAGCTATTCCAATGCTACTGGTTAGATTTTCTTTTCGTTTTATTACACGTTTTATATTTTTCGCGATCTTTTCAGCTTCTTTGTAGTCATTCACTATACTTGATATGTCTAAATACGCTTCATCTATACTGACAGACTCAAATTTATCGGTGTATTGTCTTAGAATATTCATTATTCTTATTGATATTTCTGCATATAGCTCATGATTCGTATTCTTGTAGACAGCTTCTGGACAGAGTTTCTTTGCTGTTTTCAGGGGCATTCCTGATCTTACACCATACTTTCTAGCCTCATAGCTACAAGCAGCTACTACGCCTCTACCTTCTTTTGGTCCCTGTATTACTATGACTGGTTGGTATTCAAGCTGAGAGTCTTCTCTTTTTTCGATTGATGCATAGAAAGAATCCATGTCTACGTGAAGAATGATTCTAGACAAATTCAGAGACGTCTAGTGTCTGGTTACTTCTTTCACTTAACTTTGATGTTTTTACTATTATTCTTCTTGAGTTATCTTTTCTTCAGATTCTCCGAAAAATAAGGATATTACAGCAAGTATGATGATGATAATACCTATAACAATAAACGTATTCTCATTTTCCATTATACTTCTCAGATAAGCTGCATATCCAAGGCACATGCTTCCTGTTAGAATTAACGCAATTTTTACAAAAGCTGATTTCTTCAAAACTATTTAATAGTTAAATTCTCTCTTATACTTAAAGATATCAGAATTAAATATTACTAGAAAATTTTTTTATTTAGGTGAAATTGGAATTATGCAGTTATCTCCTCGTCGTAAGGCTCTCAGAGTCATAGGTGTTACTTTGTCGATAATTGGAATTATAATTTTTCTATATACTATCTTTGTAATGCAGGAAATTCACTGGTATGATAATCCTGGCCCAGAACCAGGTGATATAGAGTTTGACCACAGAACATTTCAGGCTATTATAGGATTTGTTGGCGTCATTTTTATGTTATTGGGTTTTTCGACCTACCGATTCATACCCTCTTCAGAAAGAGAGATTTAATCTATTGATGCTTCATCCTCTTGCGAACGTAAAACCTATTGTCTCTTCGAAGGTCTGCAATAGTTCTTCGTCGTGACCCACATATAGTATTATCATTTTACCGTTATGATAGAAGTGTGGTGTATCAGACCACTCTACTTGTGTATTTCCTATCGAGGAACCATCTGGTGAAACTGATGCTGCTTCCTCGGTCGTGGTAGAAACATCATCATACTCAAATACCTGTAATGTCCCTCCGTTTACCTGTATTATTTTCCCTTTGACAGAGAAGAAGGGTTGCTCGATTTCACCAGCTGGTTCAACGGTCAGTCCTTCTGAACGGAGTTTTTCGATCATTCTTTCTAAGTCAAGGCAGGCCTCTTCAATTTCTTCAAACCAGATATGTATTGCCCAGAATTCGAATTCTAACCCTGGTCGTCCTTCTGGGAGATGGGCCCAGATGGCTGTGTTTTGTTCCTCGGTTGTTTTGATTCCCATCATGATTAGATCTCCTTCTTCATTATAATTATAGATGATCCAAGTATCTTGTGTCATCTGGATTGTTTCGCGAAAAGCGGGAATACAAGGCAAACCATGTGAGCGGAACCTAACAGTTTCTGCCTGCAATTTCTGATATTTCTCTGAGGTCTCAATGTTTGTCTCTGTTAGAGGAGCTATATTATATCCTAAAGCGACTCCAATGAATAGCATTATTATGCCTACAGAAAAAATACTTCTTGAAACCATAGAATTTAATACAACATCATTAATTAAATATTTTTCTTAAGTTTAGATTTGCTAGTGAATTAGTTAATTATGGTTTTAATTTTTTGTTATTAATTTGAATGTTAAGGGCAGGTTTAATAATACTGTTTTCTTAATATTAGTTATAGTTTGAAGAAACTAGGAAATATCAATATGCATATTTCTAGAACGTTATCTGTTTCAGTGTTTACCACGATGCTTGGTTTTGGTATAATTTCACCCTTGTTGCCAGTTTATGCAACTGATATTGGTGCTACTGGGTTATGGCTGGGAATAATATTTGCAGGTTTTTCTGTTTCACGAACATTTTCGATGTCAATTATAGGTCGCTTGTCAGATAAGCAAAGTAAAAAGAGAATTATTGTTTTTGGACTTTTGTTATACACTGTTATTTCTATTCTGTATATTTTTGCATCAGATGTGTATTTTCTTACTTTAGTTAGGATGTTTCATGGTTTAGCTTCTGTTATGGTTGTTCCTATTGCGATGGCTATAGTTGGTGAAATATCTGTTGAAGGTGAAGAGGGTATTCAAATGAGTACAATAAGTACCTCTAGGGTTCTTGGAAGAGGATTTGGCCCCCTAATAGGTGGTGCAATATATGCAGCTTTTGGAATGTCATCAGTATTTCTAGTTATGTCTGGTCTTTCAATGGTTGCATTTGTTATGGTTCTATTATTTATTCCAGATACAAAAGATTTGGGTGTACAGAAAAACACACTATCCTATAGACAAGTGTTAAAGAGTGTCAGGATACGTGGACTTTTTCTATATAGATTCACAAGAGCAATAAATTTAGGTGTGTTTTTTGTTTTTCTTCCATTATTTGCTACTGTAATTGGTTTATCAGTTTTTGAGATAGGTGTTTTAATTTCTAGTATTCTTATTTTAACTGCATTGTTACAGAGACCTTTTGGTTATTTAGCTGACAGATTCGATAGGTTGAATCTCATTATTTTTGGATTTATATTTTCTGCTATTCCATTATTTATTTTACCTTATACCAGTAATTTTGTTGAATTGATTTTCCTCTGTTCTTTTATTGGTGTTGGAAGAGCATTATCTATGCCTCCCTCTTTAGCTCTTACAATTGAAATTGGAAGAAAAATAGGTATGGGGTTTGCGATGGGGTTACTAAGCACAGCAATGGGGATAGGTATGATTACAGCATCATTAACATCGGGGTTCTTACTTGACTTTTATGGGATAAACTTACCATTCTATTTCGCAGGAATAATAAGCATAATTACAGCACCCATAATCTATCTACTCCTCAAAGATCCAAACCCAGGTATATGAAAATAAATGTACATAAGTATACAATAATGCTTAAATATATACCTTAATTGGTTTATCTAGTGATTTAGATGGGTGACCGTGTTTGGCTATGAAGAGAAGGATAAGCTAACAAGCAAATTAGAGTTTAAGAAGCTTCACACCTCCAAGACACCCACTGAAATTTTCTCTATTCTTCAAAA
>JASLOE010000015.1 GCA_030745655.1 Nitrososphaerales archaeon
AGCTTGTAAGGCGCATGTATACTTGGAATTGGTGGCGGCTTGAGATGGTTGATATATTCATAAAGGCCTTTCAACTTTCTGAGTTTAGCAGGGTTTTGCTCTTTTATTTTTCCAAAATATAGATCTTCAAGTGAATCATATTCATCCATATATGTTGGGATATCTTCAACAGAAAGGTTTCTAGTACCTGCTATCCGTTTGAACATAAGAAGCAGAAGAGATTGAGGAGTTCCATATGTCAGCCAAACCTGTGGAGTAAAAACATTACCTAACGATTTAGATATTTTTTTGCCTGACTTATCCAGGAATAACTCATATGTTACATGATAGGGAGGAATATACTCAAGTATATTTTCAGATATCCAATCGTTTACTTTCACCGAATCAGCAATATCCTTTCCGTATGCTTCAAAACGAATATCTAATGCAGCCCATCGAGCTGCAAATTCTCCTTTCCAGCTCAATTTTCCGTTTCCTATAGTTACATCCACTTCTCCTTCATCTCCACACCCATCGATATTTTGTCGCCCTACCTCTGCGCCAACACATTGATATTTCACTCGTTTTGAAGAAGAATCATAACTGTAGGCTTCCGCAACATATAGTCGTCCACAAGATGGGCAAATTGGATAATATGGAAGTACATCTTGAAACTTTTTTTGTCCCAGTATCTCCCCTATCTTCTTGCCTATGCGCTGACTATTTTCTAGGATTTTGACCACTTGCTCGGTTAATAACCCGCTTTGATATGCGTCCAAACCACTCTGAAATTTGTATTTAATATTCAATTTGTCTAATCCATCTGTAAGGATAGAACTCATGTGAGCTCCATAAGAAGAGTGACAATCGAATGGGTCAGGTATCTTAGAAACAGGATGCGCTAGATAATCATTTAACCAATTAGGTAAACCATCTGGAACTTTTCTTAAACCATCCATATCATCTGAGTAAGCAATAAGTTCAGATTGATACCCCAAATTATTTAGAGATAAAAGAATCCCATATGCCCTAATAGCGTCTCCAATACTACCCACATGAGGTATTCCAGAAGCACCTATTCCACTCTCTACTCGTATAAGGTCAAGTGAACGTCCCAATTTCTTTTCTCTTTTTACAAGTTCAGCGGCAACTTTATCAAGCCAAATTCCCCGTCCAATAATTTTTTCTTCTTTCAAATCTTTTTCACCATGTATGGTCCTTCAATTTCGTAACCCAGCTTCTTGTAATACATTCTTGTCCCTATTGCACTCATGACCACGATTTTATTTGCATCAAATGTTTCTTTGGCAATCTCTTCAGCTTTCTTCATAAGCTTTCCACCAAATCCTCGGTGTTGCCAAGATGTATCATCTGTTAAGCCTATAGGAGCTACTCGACCATAAATATGTAATTCACGAATTAGCACAGACCTTGAATTTTTTATCTCAGTTCTATGAGCCATAGTTGAGGGTTTTCTGATCCTGATGAAACCCACCAAAGAATCATCGTGTTCATCAACAAGAGACATAAAGATCTCTTCTCCAGCAGAAGCAACATACTGTTCTGATCTCAGCTTGATATTGCCTTCATCGAATTTTATATGGCTACGCCTTTTCAGACCAATCTCTCTGCACCTAATACATCTACATGAGTAGTCTCTTTGTTGAACTTCTTGTTGAACCAATTCTCGAAGATTACTTTTTGTAACACCTGCTTCTATTAATCGTGCTGGAATGTCCCGCTGTATCCTCATTATTCTCACCCAATCTGGAACAAATTTCTTGATATCTGCCAAAAGATTAACTGTTGTTTTTAGATCGTAAGGTAAATATTTCCCTTTACGCCACCAATTATAAAGTTCCGCAGATTTCACTACAAGAGTTGGGTAAATTTTCAACATGTCAGGTTTATAATCACTTTCAGTAAGCAGCTTTCGAAAAGCATTCAAATCTTTTTCTGGACTTGATCCGGGTAAACCTGGCATCATATGTGCAACCACTTTTAACCCTGAATCTTTGGCGACACGAATAGCATTCACTACATCATTTAGATCATGGCCTCTTTGCACACATTGATATATTTCATCATCAAGGGTCTGAATACCTATCTCAACACGTGTAGCACCAAATCTCAGCATAAGATTCACTTCTTCTTCCCTGCAAAGGTCTGGGCGTGTTTCAAAGGTTAATCCAACATTTTTGTGAAAGGCGGTTTCAGCAAGCTTTTGGGATTCAAATAGGTTCGATGTTTTTTTTCCATTTAGAGCATCAAAGCATCCTTTGACAAAATTTTCTTGATATTCTTGTGGAAAACTCAAAAAGGTTCCACCCATAATAATAAACTCTGACTTCTGGACTCTGTGACCTGCAGCATTAAGCTGCTTCAGTCTGGCTTCTACTTCGAGATAAGAATCGAAGTTATTTTGAGCACCCCTAAGTGCAGCAGGCTCCGCTCCAGTGTAAGACTTGGGAGAACCTGTACTAACACCTCCAGGACAATATACACATTGTGCCTGAGGAGGACAGGGATGGGGTTTAGACATAACTGCAATCACAGATATTCCTGACGCAGTTCTAACTGGTTTTATCATCAATATACTTCGCATTTCATCAACTTTTTTAGCAGTAAGAAGAGTCAGTATTGATGAATTAGAAGGAATACTACTCAATTTATACTTCATACATACTTTCCGTTTAAGCTTAAAGAAATCATCTCTGCCTAATTCATCACTATTATCTAATATTTCTGCAATTTCTTCGCATGCTAATTCTAAAGCGTTTTCTTTATTCGAATTTTTCTGCAACTCTATGTACTCTCAGCTTAGATATGGTCCGATTAACTTGTCATTTATTAAGTCTCCCCAAATTAATCACTTAGAGGTTTTTTACCTTCTAGTCTACTCTTCTATACGCTAGGATGTTTGTGTGATTTTTAATAAACTCATATTTGATTAGCATGTCTGATTTTCAAGACCGATGGACCCAAAAGAGAAGAACCCCTATAGGGGAAAAATTGAAAGAAACAATTATGCCTTCTGAACCACTAAGAACTAAAATAGCAACAGTACAGAAATCAGTTGATAAAGAAATAACCAAACTAGATAATATTGATAGTAAACTTAGAAAGAAAGATGCACAGTTGATGCATAATGTTGTTGCAGCAATGGAGAAACATGATACTGAACATGCATCTACAAGTGCAAATGAATTGGCAGAACGCAGAAAAATGAATCGAATGACAAATCAGAGTAAAATGGTTTTAGAACAAATATCATTAAGACTCGGAAGTATTCAAGAATTAGGTGATGCAGTAACTGTATTGGAACCAATTGTACCAGTAATAAGAGGAATAAAAGGTGGTATATCCGGAATTATTCCAAATGCAGGTTCACAAATAGATGAAATAAGTGATTCTTTAAGTTCACTTCTAACGGATGCAGGCCAAATTACAGGATCTGGACTGAACTTTGAAGCAAGTAGTGAAGATGCTAAGAGTATCTTATCTGAAGCTACTGCAATTGCAGAACAGAAAAAAATAGATAATCTTCCAGAAGTACCAAAACAAAATACAAATCCTTTACAAACTAACCCAGATTTCACTCTTTAAGTTTCAAAAGTAAATCGGTAAACCACATCGAGATGTGGATTAAATGGGAATGCCATAGTGTGCCACATACACGAAGAAACATTAAGATATTTCCACTTTTAGCTGTGTGTATTGTTATAAAATGAATGGGTACTCCAATGTTCAAACTAAATCATTAGAGCAGTAGGTAATGGACAATGGTGAATCGAATTGCAATAGTGGACAAAGACAATTGTGTTTCAAAAAAATGTGGGCTTGAGTGCATAAAATTTTGTCCAGTCAACAAGATGGGGAGCGAATGTATTGTTTTAAATGAAGACAAGATTTCACTCATAGATGAAGAACTCTGTACAGGATGCGGTATTTGTATTAAGAAATGCCCCTTTAAAGCTATAACAATTGTTAAATTAGCCGAAGAACTGAAAAAAGAAAAAATCCACCAATATGGAATAAATGATTTCAGACTCTATAGATTACCAGTATTAAAAAAAGGAGAAGTAGTTGGGCTGGTTGGCCGTAACGGTATTGGAAAAACAACCGCTCTTAAAATCCTATCCGGAAGTCTAATTCCAAATTTTGGGGATTTAGAGTCAAATCCAAGATGGGATAATGCGATTGAATATTATCATGGTTCTGAATTAAAAGAACATTTTGAAAAAATAGTTGAAAACAGTGCCAAAGTATCATTAAAACCCCAAGCTGTCTATAAAATCCCAGCAATCTGGAAAGATAGCGTAAAATCACTTTTGAAAAAAGTGGATGAAAGAAATGTGTACAAAGAACTTCTTCAAAGTTTAAACCTTGAAGAAAGTATAAATCGAAATGTTGGAGAATTGAGTGGAGGAGAGCTTCAAAGGCTTGCAGTCGCGATTACAGCCTCAAAAGACGCTGACATATACTTTTTTGATGAACCTTCTTCATATAATGATGTTTTCCAAAGAATGGCTGTTTCGAAAGTTATTCAGAGCATAGCAGATTTAGGCAAGTGTGTTTTACTCGTAGAGCATGACTTAACTTTTCTAGATTATTTGAGTGACTACATCCAAATTTTCTATGGTGAACCAGGAGCTTATGGAATAGTTTCAACTATCCATTCATCAAGAACAGGAGTGAACCTTTTACTAGATGGATATCTTCCGAACGAGAATGTTAGATTCAGAGATAAGTCAGTTACATTTAACACATATTCACCAACTAACGAATATGTAAAGAGCAAAACATTAGCTAAATATACGGATATATTGAAAAAATTTCCAAATTTTGAACTAAAAGCAGAATCAGGAGTTTTGAGAGAAACACAAATAACTGGAGTCCTAGGAGGAAACGCACTTGGAAAAACTACATTCATAAAAATGATATCAGGTATAGAAAAGTTAGATAAGGGTGAAATATTTACTGAAGCTAAGATTTCATACAAGCCACAATATTTATCATCAGATTACAATGGAACAGTAAAGATGCTTCTTGACGAGTCTTCCAATGGAGACTACGAAGCAGGAGCCATAGAATCAACCCTTATTCTTCCTTTTGGAGTGCAAAAGCTTTACGAAAAAGAAATTAGTGATCTGAGTGGTGGTGAACTGCAAAAAGTTGCTGTACTCACCTGTCTAATGCGTGATGCGGATGTTTATGCGTTAGATGAACCTTCCGCATTTATTGATATTGAGGATAGGATTGTCCTAGCTCGAGGAATAAATAGATTTGTTAAATCCCAAGGAAAATCAGCACTTGTTGTAGATCATGATATTCAATTAGTAGATATTGTATCGGATTCACTCCTGATATTTAGTGGACAACCAGGAATAAGTGGAACTGCATCAAAACTTATGAACAAAGAAGAAGGGATGAATACTTTCCTTCAGAACCTCGGTGTTACCTATAGGAGAGATATAGATACCGGTCGACCACGTGTAAACAAAACGGGCAGTAAGCTGGACAGGAAACAAAAGGATGAAAAAACATACTATTATCTTACTAGAGAACCTCAAAAGGCTCAACAAGAATGACTCACAACTTAATCATGTCAATTATATTGCTGAAAAATAACATAAAAAAACGGTGAACATACTGATTTGAAGACCATTATTTTCCAAACCCCGATGGATATCAAACGGTTCTTGGAAGTTTTAAATGAATATAATCGAGCACCGCTTAGTGCTTACTTTGAAGTTTGTTATAAACAAGGAATATATCTTGATGAACTAGAGTATCCTGTAAGTCGAAGTGTATTGGGTGAAGTTGAAAAGAGAACTAGGAATCTTATTGAAACTGGAAAATTGAATACCCGTTCAAAGAGCTACAAAGAGATTTGGAGTCGTTTTAACACTGTTATAGCCAGACATATGAGAAAAATTGAGTTAGTTACACTCGAAAAGGATGGAACAAGGACATTTGTGAAACCTCTTATTCTGAGCATAATCTTAAAGGTTGGACAAGGAGTTGAAGTGGAGAAAATTAAAGATCCAACTACAGCTCACAGACTTGTGCGAAATCTCATTGGGAGCTCACGGAATAGACAGAATTTTGAAAAACGGTTAAGACATGAGATTAAAGATACTGTCGAAATAATATTTCCAATTGAAAAGAAGTGATTAATCTTTTATATAAGTACCAATAATTTAGTTACGCCGACAATCTTTGCCACAAACTAAACCCATTATCAGTATTGAAAACGTAGTAGCATCTGCTACAGTAGAACAGAGAATAGATCTTAATCAAATTACTCGTGATTTCCCTGATGTTGAATATCATCCTGACCAATTCCCAGGACTTGTATTCCGGCTAAAATCTCCAAAAACAGCAACATTGATTTTCAGTTCTGGAAAGATGGTTTGCACAGGAGCAAAATCTGAGGATATGGCTAAGAAAGCTGTCAATACTGTTGTTCAAAAGCTCAGGAAAGGTGGTGTTGAAATCATTAAGGACGCAGAAATACAAATTCAAAACATTGTTTCTTCAGCAAGTCTTGGTGGAAAGGTTCATCTTGAAGAAGCTGCAAGGCGGCTTGAGAAATCAATGTATGAACCCGAGCAGTTTCCTGGACTTATTCACAGAATGAGCGATCCTAAAACTGTAATTTTGCTCTTTGCTAGTGGAAAACTAGTCTGTACTGGAGCCAAAAAAGAAGTTGAGGTTTACAGAGCAGTGAATAATCTTCATGTTAACCTTGAAGCAAAAGAACTAATGTTATACTAGAATTCCAGTATATACAAATTAATAGGTAATTAAGAATTTGATTCAATCTGTGATTTTATGTACTCGTGTTGTTTGATATCTATTTTATCCATTTCATAGAGTAGATCAGCCAACTCTCCAATAGTAATAATTGCATCAAGTTTTACTCCTTTATCAGCAAGTAGATCTCTCCCTCCTTCTAATCTATCAATTAAAACGACTACATTATCAACTTCCCCACCTATCTGTCTCAGAGCATCAATTGTTTTTACCAATGAACCACCAGTAGTAATTAGATCATCAATTAAGGCAACTTTACATCCAGGTTTCAGAACTCCTTCAATTTTCTTTCCTTTTCCATAAGTTTTATTTTTCTCACGAACATAAACCAAAGGTTTCTTAAGATTATGTGCCACTACTGCAGCATATGTAAGTCCAGAGGTTGGTACACCTCCCACTGCTCCCACATTATCCAATCCAATTAGAGTCTTCAATGAGTGTTCATATGTAGTTACAACTTTGGCAAAAACTTCCGGAAAACTAGGAATCAATCTTAAATCGATATAATACGGACTTGTCTTGCCACTTGAAAGAGTAAAATTTCCAAATTGTACTACTCCTTTCTCAGCAAGTATTTGTCCAAGGTCTCTAGCAAGAAGCTGCCGTTCTGCATCCCAATTCAAAATTCTCTCTTCTCAAACCGTATCAATTAAACTAGACATATTAAATCGTATTCCCTAGTTAAATAAGACAAATTAAATATTAAGAACAACAAGGGTATTATGACCCTGATTGCCGGAGATATGGTTACCTTACGGTTCTGTTGAAGTTGCAGTGAGCACCAGAGCTGAGAATCTTGCCAAAGAAATTAATCAACAAGCACCACCTATGAATGAAGAATCTATCCGAGAAACAATTGAAAGGATAGAATTAGAAAATCGAACCACAATATTTTCACCCAAGCCTAGCAATTCATCCATTGAAATAATGAGAAGAATATTAGAAAAATTCGCATCACAAGGTTTGGATTCTTCGAATATCACAATTTATACTGATGAAACTAATATATCTAAATTAAAAAAATCGTTTGGTAATAAACAAATTAATATTTCTGGAATTGAGAAACCAACCAAGAAAATAGGAAAGATTGATGGAATAGAAGTGAAAATACCTAAATCACTACAACAAATTAAATCTCAAATTATTGTCACTGATGTAGGACTAGATCCACTTTTCGGATTTTCAGGTGGGCCTGTCTCTTTAATCCGATATTTTGCAAGAGATGCAGTTGCTGAAGCATTTAGAAGAAGAAAAAATAATTACCCTTCTCCTGGGAAAGAATCAGAGCCATTACTCTTTGCAAATGAATTTGTTGAGTTCTTAAATGAATCAGTCAGTATTGAAGTGTTGTCATCTGAGGACACGATATCCGGAATTCATTATGGGAATTTAGTTGATGCACATAAGTCTGCATCAAAGCAGCTCCTCGATACTTCTCGAGTTGACGGTGGAAGAGATATTCGTGCACTTATTATGGGCATAAAAGGATTTGAAAATAGCTCAACATTAGCTAATAGCCTTAAAGCAGTGTGGAATGTCGTTGGTGGAATGAATGATAAAGGACATTTAGCATTGATAGCTGAATGTTCTGGCGGATTGGGTTCTGAGGCACTAAAAATGTATGTTTCAGGTCGTCTCGATGTAAAAAAGCTTCTAAAGAGTGGAGAGTATATCGAAGGATTTGAAGATTTAGTGTATAAACAAACGGTACTTCATAGATCCAGACTCATTTTAGTTTCGGCCCTTCCAGACTATTATACTGAAACGAAGATGGGGTTTTATACTTGCAAAAAAGCAGGAGATGCTATCTCACATATATTGAGTAATACAGGAGCTAGAGCAAAAGTTCATATTCTTTATAATGGTTCTACAACATTACTCTCTAAGTAAGAGTAGGAACCAGCTACATCTAGAAACTAACACTAAAGAATGGGTTATTAGATATTGTGAAGAAATAAAGTGAAATAGCCAAGAGTATCACACCTAGAAAAACTATTCTGCGAGATGCAGATAATTCGGAAACATCATCCAAAGGACTAGCTTCTGGACTTTTGATAGATAGAACTAATACAAACAGAGCCATAAGTGTAAATCCCAATAAAAATAGTACAAGAATACTCACATATGTTGCAATTTTATGTTGACCCCTAGATAGTACTGCTGATGCCATATGTCCACCATCTAATTGCCATGCTGGCATTAGATTAAGAAAAGTAATAAGAAATCCAATTGTGGCTGCGAAAGTAAGTGGAGATAATATTACTACAGATCCTTCTGGTTGACTTGCAAAAATATTTAGTACAGTATTTGTAAACACATCAACAGTTACGGTTTGAGTACCTAAACCTTCGGCTATTTCAACTGAAGTTGTGAAGGATGTTAGAGCACCTCCAATCCCAACAAATAGAGTTACAATCAAGCCTCCGATTGGACCAGATAAACCTAAATCAAAAAGTGAGTCTCGGTTTGTTGGTGGATCTTGGGTGGAAATGAAAGCACCAAAAGTCGGGAGCACGGTAGGCAAACCTGGTATAAAATATGGGAGAGATGCACGAATTCCATGCTTTGCTGCTGCAATTTTATGGCTAAGTTCATGCACACCAATTATTCCCAAAATTCCCAAAATATAAAGGAACATAGTTGATGTAGAATTATACCCTGGAACAGAAGGTGTTCTGTACCATCCATCGATACTCACAGTTATGATTGTTGCAACGAGGAGTAAAAAGGGTGTATTGGAAGACTTCTTCTCTTTTTTCTGAGCAACACCCACTCGCAGAACAATTTCTTCATTATTTCGTCTTAAGACAGCTAAATAACCGTAGACTTTCAGTTTATCAATAAGTGCTTTAAAATTTTGTTTTAGAGTATCAGATTCAGTGACTATGAATTCTATTGATGCATCCTCTCTTTGGCGTGTATCTTCTACAGTAAAGAGGTTCTTGACAGTTTCAACTAATTCATCATAATTCATCAGTATTTGATATTCCCCTTCATCCATATTTACTCTTAGTATAAAGATTGGATGCTTTTCTGTTAAATATCTTACTTATCTAAAAATAACCGATTAAGAGATGTTAAATTTTTTTTCAAGGTCGTTTACCAATTTATGATACTTTTCGGGTACACTTTCACCAGCATCTTTTGCTATCTCATTAAACCGTTGAATCAGAGAGCTCCGATCTTGATCTGAAATAACTTGATTACCCATCGGGTATAAGATATTATCTTCCTTCATAATGTGCTCTGCAAGAAGATTTACAAAACCCTGTGCATTCGATGAAATAGCGGTAGATTGAGATTTATCACCTTCTTTATATTTACTAAGAGAATCAACCAAACCTTTAACATAGTTTCTTCCTATATCATGCTCTTGCAGCATCATAGCGATAGGACCACTTTCTTTTGGAATACCTTTACTTTCAATTAGTGGAAAAAATTCACCTTCTTCTTTGGCGTGATGAAATTTATCAGAAAAATTTTGAATAAAGTCAATAGCTTTTTCAAATGAATCATAATCTACTTCAACTTCTACTTGTTCTGCAACAACCGTTAGAACTTTCAACATACGTTCAATACACCGATGTTCAGCCATAAGAACTTCAATAGGATCCATATTGATTAAGACTAAAATACAATATTTAAAGATATTTTACATTATTCTAAATGATAATAAATTTATTTGATACATAAGAAATTGTTGGGTCAATAAGGAAGGATGAAGCTGAACACAAATATTAATTCAAAAAAATAAAATTACACATAAATCTTAATAACATTTAAGGGTAAAGTACGTGGTAGAATTGGAGAATATATTCGCTGAAAAGGTTGGAAATTATGTATTACGACGTTGTTCTATAGAGGACCTAAAAAAAGTAATCTCGATAAATCTCATTACTCTACCAGAAAATTACTCAGATTATTTTTTTGAAGATTTACTAAAATCTTCTCCAGAAAGCTTCATTGTGGCAGAGAAGAATGATGAAATTGTTGGTTATATAATGTGCAGAATTGAATATGGTTTTTCTAATTTTAAGCGATTCAATCTTAGTAGAAAAGGACATATTGTTTCTTTGGCAGTCCTTGAAAATCATAGAGGGAATAAACTAGGGAAATCTCTCATAAGCTCTGCTGTCAATGCTCTAAAACTTAAAGGATGTAACGAAGCTTATTTAGAAGTAAGAGCTACAAACGATGAAGCTGTAGCAATATACAAGCAACTTGGATTCAAAATAACATCTGTAATAAGTGGATATTATCGAGATAATGAAAAGGCAAATCTGATGGGGATACAACTTATGGAACAAAAATAATGCTATTTGAAATCTCAAGTTTTGAATTAGAGTATCAGAGTTGGTTAAAAATATAAATACATCATAATAGAGTTAATAACGCGGATAGATATTGGTAAATGATAAATCAACTGGTTCTTTACTTTTAATTATTGGATTAGCCGGTATTTTGATTTATGGGTATCTGCTGTTCTTCTACAATGAAAGTATGACAACCCTAATTTTACAAATTACTGCATTCATAGCTGTAGCTATGATTCTAGCTATAATCGCGTGGATAGGGTACACAATGGCAACAACTCCACCACCTGAACCATTAGATGTAGGAGAGGTACCTGAAGAGGTTAGTTCACCAGAGATTTCAACTCCAGAAGAACCTAAAGCAAAAAAAGAACCCACTAAATCTAAGTAGATATCTTAAGATCTAAAACTACCTGATACCATCGAGGACCGACTTCTCTAACTATTCTTTTAGATACTATCGAGTATCGATTCTTAAGTATATTCTTTTTAATTTCTTTAGTGGGATCTTCGAAGACATTTTCTCTTCTAGAAGCATACGTGTGGGTATAATAATGCACAACACCATAAGGAGTTTTCAGTAGTTTGATAGCAGTATCCAGATATTCTACAGCTTTTTCAGGAAGCGGCATCAACACTCTTTCAGCTTTCTCTTCTATTTGTGATACCACATTTCGAGCATCTCCCAGAATTGGAATGACATTTTTGTTTACTTTGTTTACACGAATATTTTCTATTGCTTGCTGGTTTGCCTCAGGATTGATATCGACACTATATATTCTGGTTTCAGGCACCTTTTTTGCAATAATTATTGAAAAAGCACCTACACCTGCAAATAGATTCACTACTGTTTCTCCAGGTTGAACAAGTTCTGCGATTCTTTGACGCTCGGTAGAAAGTCTTGGTGAAAAATAAGCTGTAGCTAAATCCACCTTAAAGATACATCCATGTTCACGATATTCGGTTGTGGTTTTATCTTCTCCACCAATTAATTCAAGGTGTCTAGTTCTAAAATCTCCTGAAACTGGAGTACTCTGCATAAGAACGGTTGTAACTGGTTTGATCTTATCCAATAGAGTAGTTGCTATTATTCTCTTTTTGGTCATAAGTGAATCCGGAATCTTAATCACAGCTATATTACCCACAACATCGAAGCCACCATAGAGAAGCTGTATTTCAGTTTCATTAAATATTCCAGTTAATGCCTTTTTTAACATTCTTGCCATAAACTTTCACCAGGTCTCTATAACAAATATTCAAGTAATATGCATAGTCATATTTGTAACTTTTAGTTATTTGTATGGATAGATACTTCTTTCTAAGAAAACAATTAATGAAATACTTTAAGAATCTCTGAAAATGATTGGTCCTCTTCATCTTCGGACATTTCGTTATCAGATTCTTCTAATTCCTCTGGTTCAGGACGATTACCTCGTATTTCCAATAAAAAGATAGTGGCAACAACCACCACAATCAATAGATAATTCATTGGAGGAGCAAGTGCTGTAGTAAGATATCCAATTCTAGGAATCGCGAATATCACTCCTCCAAGAAAATCCTCAGATGTTACCAACCAATCATCTGAAGCCAGATTATTATCTCCCTTTGTAACAATTTGTCTTGTAGAGGCCTCATGTATCTCTTTTACTCGATGAACAATGACTTTCGATCCAGATTTAGGTTCATCGAAAACGATGATATCTCCAATATTTAATTCATCAAAATCAATATCACCATTCACTATAATTATATCCCCTATTGTCAAAGCAGGAATCATACTTCCACTAGATACTACATAGAAAGGGGTACTTGTACCAAGAGAAAAAGTGAAGCCAAAATAAATTGCAGCCATACCCAATATGATGATCCCAATATTTATCAATGCTTTAATGATGGGTTTACGTTTAGGCTTTGTTGAATCCTCTTGCATCATCATAACACTTTCCAGTTTTTTTCTAATGAATCCCTTTAGTATTCACTGCTCAAACTAGCTCAAGGAGATACCTATAAGTATCTTTTTTTGATGCCGTCGAATAGACGCCTCAGACAAATGCCTTCTCTTCATGATTCTGTTCAACTCTGAATCTTCATCGGCGCCAGCCTAACATTAATTACCAGTTTTTTATCTTTTTAATATAAATTTGTTCTGATAGTATCAATAAGCAAAGATAACTCAGATATTGAATTTATCAGATAATCTGGTGTATATTCTAGTAAGTCACTACTACTGGTAGGCCCTGAAGGAATTGCAACCGAAACCACATTTGAATTTCTTGCAGCAATGATATCGACAACACTATCTCCAATAAAAACCGCATCTCCAGAATTTATTCCCAACCTTGCCAGAGCTTTTTCCACGATTGCACTGTCAGGTTTACCCATGAAAGCATCGTCCCGTGTCACTAGAACATCTATCAAATTATCAATATGAAAACGAGTAATAGTTTCCTTTGCAGCCAATAGACAATTATTGGTGACAATTGCAGTTTTCAGACCTTTATCTTTCAGATTTTTTAAGGTTGTTTGAACATTAGGTAAAATTTTTACTTTTTTTGCAAATTCTAATTCATATTTTTTCAGTATGCCATATATTTGATGCTTAAGAACCGTGAAATCCGTTCTAGTCATCTTTTCCTCAAGATGATATAACATTGCGTTAATTGTTAAATCTAAGTTAGGATCTATCCCATCTAAGTGAAGATTGTTTATCTCTTCTACTATCTCCATTCTCGCAAATTGATAATCAAGATTATATTGAGTAAGTGTTCCATCTAAATCAAAGAGCACTGCTTTTATATTCAAATTTACCAGAATCACTGCCTGAACTATTTATTTCAGTATTTATATTGTAGACTATGGATAATATAATGATAGTGGTGTGAAAATATATTTTAATAGTGATATTATAAAAAAAATAACATTAGTTTTTTAACATGGAACAAGTAGATATAACTAGGTTTTTTGATAATAGATATGGAGAGCTAATAGATGAATAACAAAATTGAGAATTTAAAACAAGCCATAATAGATGGGGATCAAGATTCATCGCGTTTAATTTCTGAAGAACTTCTTGGAGAAGGTTTAGACCCTCTAATGACAATTGAAGAATGTGTATACCCAGCGGTATCTGTAGTTGGAGAAAGATTTGAGAAAGGAGAGTATTTCTTAACAGAACTTATGCTTTCAGCGGAAGCTATGAAGATTGCAGTAGCGATTTTCATGAGTAAAATCGATAAAGGAAAAAATGGTCAAGGTTTGGGAAGAAAAGGCACAATTCTATTAGGAACTGTGAAAGGAGATGTTCATGAAATTGGAAAGAATCTTGTTGCAACGATGCTGCGCGTAAATGGTTTTGATGTCCATGATGCAGGAAAAGACGTGCCTTCAGCAGAATTCCTTAAACAAGCTAAAGCAGTTAACGCAGACATTATTGGGCTTTCAGCGTTAATGACAAACACTATGCAAAATCAACGTGAAGTGATTACTTATCTTAAGGAGAATAATATAGAGACTTACCAGGTTATAGTTGGAGGTGCACCCACTTCTCAAGATTGGGCTGACAAGATCGAGGCTGATGGATGGGCTCCAGATGCACCATCGGCTGTTTCCTTAGCTGAGAAGGTCATTAAGAAAGATTAATTATTTTTTATAAACCAAAATATGGACCTATTTTTAATGAATTGATTAGATGATGAGTTTTCATTTTTTAATTAAACAACAGATTATTATATAGAATCGGCTAAAATAAATTGTTTATAGGAAACGATTTTCTTGATTAGAATAGATATGCAACCTATCTTTCAGATAAGTTATGGTGACTTAATATTATGGTTCATGCTAACAATTACTGCTGTTATAGTATTGTCTGTAATGTACCGCTTTGCAACACAAAACAAAACTTCTAGCAATGATATGGAAACTATAGAAACTAAGGTCTTTATACCTCAAAATTATACCTTTATTTCAGCTGATATAGACGAAGCGATTACACTCCTAAAAAGTGCACACTATGAGTATGAAAAAAACAACTTTACAGAATCTGCCAAAAAAACTCGAAGCGCTATTGTTCAAGTTCTTTCTCAGCTCCTAAAATATTTTGATATTCAAAACGAAGAAAGCAGTGTAGAAAATATGTTTCAAGCACTTCATAAAAAAGGGGTTATTTTTCCTGCTCCACAACCGGGGATCATACGTCTAGATGAGATATTTAAAAAAGCAAATGAAGATAAACTTTTGACAAAAGAAGAAATCCAATGGTTATTCCATGTTTCAAGTCATATTATTGAAAATTCCAAAGAAGTTCGAATAAAGGAATAGTATTATTTAAAATGTTTATGAGTTACCCACCAAACTAAATCTAGGTTTGTCGTGCGAATAAAGTTAGAAAAAAGCGGCATAAGAGCTCTTGGTATTTCAGAGAGCTTCAAGAAAGAAAGAGGAAAAAAATCTGTTATTGGTGGAGTAGTAATGCGAAGTGATTTGATAATAGATGGCATCATATTTGGTGAAACCACACTTGAGGGAGACGATGCAACTGACACAATAATCGACATATTTGAAGGACTGAAGCGAAATGATATCAATGTCATCATATTATCAGGAGCAATAATTAGTCTCTACAACATTATTGATATTAATAGAATAGGACAAGAAACAGGGATTCCCATAATCTGTGTCACATTTGAAAAATCAGATGGATTAGAAGAGACTATCAAGCATCACTTTCCAGAAAAATGGGGAAAAAAAATCGGAGAATACAAGAAGCTGGATATACGAGAATTAATAGATCTAAAGACGGGATATAAAATATATGCAAGGACACATGGGTTAGATATTAAAAAGGCTAAGAAAGTACTTGACAAATTCACATTACAAGGAGCAGTCCCTGAACCGGTGAGACTAGCTAGACTTCTGGCAAAAGCTAAGCTCAAAGCGACCCATTAGTAAACATCTTTTTTGTATTTGGTTAGAATACGTGTTTATCTATTTGTAGAGGACCACTAGGAAAAACTCCAACTTCAATCTTTGTAGAATATGTTTTTTTTAATTCCTCAACAACAAGGGACCACTTCCTGCAAAGTAGTGTTGTCTCCGGAAGGAAGTCTTGTATATCTTTTCGAATTAGTGTTGGTGAGAAGAAAATAATCTTTCTATTAGAAAGGATATGCTTGAAAGAACCATGTTTGTCACGTCTTATATGCAGCCGCATTCCTTTGTCAGTTAGACCATGATAACCAACACCATCAGGACTACTTGAACAAATCACTATTGTCCCGCCAGGTTTTACAACCTGCTTATTCTCATTGTGGGTACTCCACACATTAAGAGCACTGAATGACTGAACAACACCATTATCTTTTGGAAAAGCATTGAAAACACCTACATCAAGGTTGTATGGAACATTAGTAGCATAGACTTCCTGTGCATACTTTACGGCTTCACAATAAGATTCTGTAAGCCCACCTGTAAATATTCCTGCAGTTTGACCCTTACTATTACTTACTGTATTTACGGAAAAATCTATTCCCACCATCTTTGCTGTATTCTCCATTTCATCCCGTCCCTCATTACCTTCTACAATCCCAATTGTTCCGGATTTCCCTGCGTAGGCAAGTTTATGGTTCTGTTCAATTGTATCGATTCCGGCTAATCCAGGAAGAATTAATTTTGCTCCACCCCCAAAACCAGCGTATGGATGAGGGATAACTGAACCAATAATAATTTTCATATCAGATTCCACCAAAAATCTATTCAAATAAAGTGGTTCGCCTAATGATGATTTTCCAATTAATTTGAGGTTCTCATACGGATTATGATTGTAAACTTTAAGGGTATTCACCATATCTTTACCTATCTTTTTTTCAAGGTCTTCTCTGGACATAGGACGATGTGCACCAAGACTTACAAGAATATCAATCTGCTCTGTTTCAATACCAGCATCTGTCATCTCCTTCAAAATAATTGGGATGATACGGTAAGATTCTGTGGGTCTATGAAGATCATCAATAACTATTACTGGTTTTGACTTGCCCTTTACAAGTTCCTTCAATCGTTGAGATGATGAAGGATTCAATATCTTGGTCCTAATCTCCTCATCACTGATAGGTTTAGCATCATTCATAGAAATATTCTTAACATCCCAATTAGGTGGAAAGGTTAAATTGAATAGTTCGTTTCCAAACCAACACTTCCACGGAATCTTGATAGACGAGTAATCACCCATAGTACTTGATAAACATGGGTTTTCTTTTTCTGATGACAAGTCTCTACTTCTGAATTCCGCAGATACTAGCATAAATAGTTGTCAGACGATGATTCAAGGTATTTTATTCTGCATTCGTTTAATAACTTGATAATTGAAATAAAGGATAAGAAGGTTCAAGATAATCTTGAAGTAAACTTTTAGAAATTGGGAAGGGTCCAATACTTGTCTGTAGACAATATTTCAGTTATTATAATCCAATATACTTTCTGCTTTGTTTTTCTAGATGCTCTTACCATCT
>JASLOE010000016.1 GCA_030745655.1 Nitrososphaerales archaeon
ATGGTAAGATAATGATTATTCCATTAGAAAACATAATCAGGATAAGAACAGGCGAGAGTGGCGACAAAGCTATCTAGATAATACAGATGATGAAAAAACAGATTAAAATTTTCACATTGAAGAATATTATCAAGTCTTAATATGAATATAAATTTCCGTAAGGCCTTGTTGAAACAGGTTTTAATTTCTTAAATTTACTCCCCAAAATCTCATCAACCTTACATCCAAAATGTTTCGAATATTCTTGCACTGAGTGCTCGACTAAACGGTTATCTTCTTGGTCTAATTGCTGTACTTCAACCTCACGACCTATTCCTCGTACATCTCCACTTAGAATGATTGAACCCCCATGCATTCCGGTTCCAACATAATCCGCGTTATGGATACCACCTTTAAGATTCAAACCTAACATTATGATTACACCGCCAGCCATATATTCTCCAAGAAAATCTTGTGCAGTTCCACCAATAACGATAATGGGTCTTAACCCTTGATATTCCTTTAAATGAACTCCTGTTCTATATCCTGCATTTTTCTGTATGAAAATTTTACCTCCACGGGCAGACATGCCTGTAATATCTCCAACATCACCATGAATTATTATTTCCCCTGAATTCATAGTATTCCCAGTTGCGTCCTGTGCGTTACCATGAACAACAACTTTTGATCCATCCATAAAAACTCCAAGATCGTTACCAGGGACACCAAATATCTCAATATCGATTAATTCTTGAATTCCAGCAGCTATGTATCTTTGACCTGAAACGTTTTGAATGTCTATCTGTTTATGTCCATCCCTTATTGCTTCCCGTATTTTCTCATTTAATTCTCTGGTAGCAAGATTTTTTGCATCTACTACAAATTTTGATATACTACTCTTTGTATTCATTAGAATTCTCTCTCAAATTCCTGCAGGTCTTACACCAAGAATTTCCATTTCTTGTTCACTTAATCCCACACCCCTTAGTTGATGTCTATTTCCACGAAGACTCTCGATAGAATTTATTCCCATACCGCCAAGCATATCTTTGATTTCCAGAGTCCATGCACGAACAAGATTTGCAACGCGCTTAGATTCCATTTTAGGATTAATACGTATACTTATAGAAGGATTCATTGTTGTTAATCCCCACGGACATTTTCCTGTATGACATTTTTGGCAGACAGTACAACCCATTGCAATTAATGCCACAGTCGAAATATAACATGCATCTGCCCCTAGTGCTATTATTTTAAAAGCATCACTACTGCTTCTAATTCCTCCACCAGCAATTATCGAAATCTTGTCTCTTATTCCTTCTTGATTGAGCCTAGTATCAACACTTGCGATGGCCATCTCTATTGGAATCCCAACGTTATCCCTCATGACAAGTGGTGCAGCACCTGTTGAAGCCCTCATTCCGTCGATTGCGATAATATCTGCGCCGGATCTTGCAATACCACTTGCAATGGCTGCTGAATTGTGCACTGCAGCGATTTTAACAATAACTGGTTTGGAATATTCTGTTGCTTCCTTTATAGCATGAATCAGTTGAGACAAATCTTCTATTGAGTATATATCATGTTGAGGTGCAGGTGAAATAGCATCGGTTCCTGCAGGTATTCTTCTAGCTTCTGATATTTCTTTAGTAATTTTTTCTCCTGGAAGATGACCTCCTATTCCTGGTTTTGCTCCTTGACCAATCTTAATCTCAACGGCTGCACCAGTATCAAGATATTTCTTGTGAACACCATATCTCCCAGATGCTACTTGGACAATAAGATTTTTTGCATATTTCTTAAGTCTGGGGTGAAGTCCCCCCTCACCAATATTTTGATAAGTTCCACTTGAAGCTGCTGCCATAGCAAGAGACTCTTGAACATTAATGTTTACAGAACCTAATGACATGGCTGAAAACATTATGGGTGTTTCAAGTAGAAGTTGTGGGGATTCAGAAGTTTCAATTATTGAATCTCCATTATTATCTGAGATAGTGAGTTTATCGGGTTTTCGGCCTAAGTAAGTTTTTACCTCCATTGGTTCTCGTATAGGATCAATTGAAGGATTTGTTACTTGACTTGCATTTATCAGAAGTCTATCAAAATAATTGTAATTTGGCTTATCACATCCCATAGATGTTAGAAGTATGCCTCCTGATTCTGCTTGCTTCATTATGTTGTGTATGGACTCTTTATTCCAAGAAGCGTTTGGCCTATACTGAATAGGAGTTGGGGTTATTGATATTGATTTGTCTGGGCAATAAATCATGCACCGATGACAATCCACACATTTAGATTCATCTATTGATATCTTGTTTTCGATCTTCATATATGAAAAAACATCAAAGGTGCACTGAATCACACATGCTTTGCACACAGTACAGGTATCGGTGTCAATACGAACGTTATATTCTGGTAATCGACGACTTCTTAACAATTTTAAAACCTAAATTAACTTACATTCTTATGAAGCAAAACCTTCATGACATCTTGCTATAACCGGTTCTCCTCCTTTAGGATGGTGCACATCATCAATATCTGGAAGTATCTTGATAATTGCTGCCTCTTCAGATGATAGAAGGAGCATATCTTTTCTTCTTGCTGCAATGATAGGGCGAAGCTTCAATCTATCTGCCAAACCTACCATTAAACCGTGATTAGCAAATATTATGCTAAATGGGCCATTCATTAATAATTTGTCATACGTAATACGGAGACGGCGCAATAGATTTCTTTCGCTTTCAGACATTTTTTCAATATCTTTCCAAAGTGGTGGTGCAAATATCTTCGCAATTATCTCTACAGGTAGCTGGTGTTTCCTTTGTAAATAATCAAGCGCAAGAGCAAAGATCTCTGTGTCTGTTTGAAATGTACACCTATATCCTTTCATTTCAAGGAAACGTCTGTTAGTTCCGTAAGATGAAATTTCTCCATTATGTACAACTGTAGACTCTAAATGTGCAAATGGATGAGCGCCTCCCCACCAAGCTCTAGAATTTGTAGGAAATCTACTATGTGATAACCATAGATAGCCTTTATATTCATCTAAACGAAAAATTTTAGCTATTTCCTGTGGCCAACCGACTCCTTTGAATACCCCCATATTTTTTCCACTAGAAAATACGTATGCGCCTTTACCTGAAGTATTCATCTCTAAGCATTTGTTAACTAAATATTCATCTTCTTTGATTTCATCAAGATTATCTAAATCAATATTTGTGAAATAACGCCTCATTATTGGTACGTGTTTGTGGATGCCATGGATATCCATGGGGATTTCTTCATCAAAAATTATGTCAAAATTTGATTCAATAAATTTTGAACCCCAATCTAAGGCCTCTTTATCATCATACATTATATGGAACGCATAATTATTCCAGTATTTAGGATAGAGTCCATAAACAGCATATCCTGAGCCTAAACCATTCGCTCTTTGATTCATGCTAGCTGAAGCTTCTATGATGTCATTTCCCGCAAATAATTTTTTGTTTTGATCCATCATTCCAAAAATAGAACATGAGTCAATCACTTTTTCGTCTTTGTATGGATTATTCTGTCTTTGCACTGACTTCAAAGGCTTGTTCACTAATTGCCTTGCTGATTCACTCAATTTTATTTCACTGCTATTGAAGAATTGAAACACATATATATATCTTATAGCAATAATGTGACCATTATGTGTAATTATCATCATTAATATGACTTAAATATCACTTATTTGATGTTTGATGTTGATTCTATGACAATTAAAAATGTCTACCTAGTAATTATCATGTTATCTGCATACCATAGATATTTTCCAAAGTTTCTCTGCATCTTTTTTCATCCATTTCCACAAATTAAGTGATGTTTATATTTGCAAACCTTCACCTTTAATATCTGGTTATTTACCTGATTTTACACTGGATGATGAGTTAGTCTTTTGTTATATTCTGAAGTTGCTGCTGCCTATGAAGAAATGGATAATACTTCAAAGCGGCTTGAATTAACTAAAATCCTAGCAGACTTGATTAAAAAAACACCAAATAAATTAGTGGATAAGGTGATTTATCTAACTCAAGGCAAGATATATCCTGACTTTATGGGTATCGAGATAGGTCTTGCAGATAGGTCTGTAATGCGTGCAATCGCATCTACATCTGGTCATAGCTTGAAAGAGATAGAAAAAAAATATCATCTTTTTGGGGACCTTGGGTCTGTCGCAGAAGATCTGTTACAAAATAAAGGTCAAATCACACTTTTTTCTGAACAATTAACAATTGAGAAAGTTTATGATGTCCTTGACAGTATTGCTAAATCTTCTGGACCGGGTTCTCTGGCGTTACGTCTCCGTCTTCTAAACAGACTTCTGGCAAATTCTTCACCGAAAGAGGCAAAGTATATTCTGAGAACTGCGACGGGAAAGCTCCGATTAGGTATAGCGGATTACACAGTTCTAGATGCTTTAGCATTAGCATTTACGGATGATAAAAAGAATAGACCAAAGATTGAGAGAGCATACAATCTTTCAGGTGATTTGGGACTAGTTGCCAACAATTTAGCAATGAATGGATTGAAAGAAATTGAAAAATTTCACATAAAATTGGGACATCCAGTACGACCAATGTTAGCTGAGCGCTTGGATTCTGGAAAGGCTATTCTTGAGAAAATGGGAGGTACTGCTGCTCTAGAGTATAAATTAGATGGAGAGAGAGTGCAAATTAGTTGTAATTCAAACAAATTCTGGATATTTTCTAGGCGATTAGAAAATATCACTAGTCAATATCCTGATTTAATAGAACTTTCAAAGTCAAATTTGAAAGGAAAGGAGTATGTTGTAGAAGGAGAAGTTGTGGCTATCGATATTAACACTGGTGCATATCTTCCATTTCAAGAGTTAATGCATCGACGTCGTAAACACGGTATAGCAAAGGCTGTAAATGATTATCCTGTTTCTATTAACTTCTTTGATATTTTATTCCTAGATGGGAAAGATTTGACAGAATTACCATACCAAAATAGACGGAATATTCTTAAAGATATTGTAAAAAGTAATGCAAGGGTAAATATTGTTCCTTCAAAAATTGCAACAACAGTTGAAGAAGTAGAGGAATTTATGGCATCTGCCATTACAGATGGATGTGAAGGTTTAGTTGTAAAAGATCAGAAGAGTGTTTATCGAGCAGGGGCAAGAGAGTTCGCTTGGATAAAGCTAAAACGTGAGTATAATGGAGAGCTTACTGATTCTCTTGATCTTATTGTGGTAGGGGCATTTCATGGAAAAGGTAGAAGAACAGGTAAGTATGGCGCTTTTCTATTAGCATCATATGACTCATTGAATAATGATTTAAGAACTGTCTGCAAGGTAGGAACAGGTTTCTCTGATGAAAATCTTATAAAATTTTTTAATTTACTTGTATCAATCAAGGTGCCGAATAAGCCCAATCATGTAATTTCGAATATTGATGCAGATGTTTGGTTCAATCCTCAGGTTGTAATTGAGGTGATGGGTTCCGAGATAACTTTGAGTTCAATTCATACAGCGGCTATGGATACTGTTCGGAAAGGAAATGGCCTAGCCTTAAGATTTCCAAAATTCACGGGTCGCATTAGGAGTGATAAAGGGGTCTCAGATAGTACCACCAACACAGAGTTATTGAAGATGTATCAGAGACAAAGAAAATTAATCGCAAAACATTCTGATAATATCCTTTAGTTAAAAATTTTCCCTTAATAACTCAAAAAAAGGTGCATTAACGTATCAGATTATAATTTTTCGGCTTAAATGAAATAATCAATCTGCAAAACAAATATTAAGAAAGTAGAAATATAAAATTTAATATGGATTTATTTAAACTCCATGATATTTAGAGTTGTATGAATAATATGATTAACCAAAATAGGCAACTCATTATTGGAATATTTGGAGTGATATTGATCATGATATTGCTTTATCCATATTCATCTAATTTGAAGGAAAACGAAATATCGGTGGGTATCTATTATGTTTATCATTTTGAAGATGATTTGTCACTAAATTGGTATGATGATGTTGATGCCGCAACTAAGATTGCTGAAGGACGATTGAATTCATTGAATCTATTCAATGGCTATCATTTCACATTTCAAATAGGAAGTACTTATAGACTTGAAGACATTGAATTTGGTAATGGAGCAGCTACCCCAGAGTTTGACCAAAGTAAATTAATGAACAAAATAATTCAAGGACTTATCAATCCTAAATCAAACTTCATGAATGAGAAATATGATTCCAATATTACAATACTTGTTTTTCCGCTTGCAAAGTGCGTAAGTAGGCAATATACTATTGTATCTGGAAACGGTTATACTCCTATTTTCCTGTCATATAACGCATTATTAGCTGAAATTCACTTTGAACGGTATATTCTGGAGCATGAGATTCTTCATCCATTTGGGCTCCCTGATAGAAATTGTGATGAAGGGAAAAACTGTGAATATCCTGATGATAATTTATCAATTATGGAAATAAATCCTCAAAAATTCTATCTAAGTAGAGGTGATCACCTAAGTTTCACAACTGATCTAAATCCAATAGACCTTTCTGTAGTAGCTGTGCGAAAAGGGTCAGACAAACTTCCAAGACCAGCCATTGATGAAGATGGATCTTGTCCTAGTGGAGTGAAAACCACGCGCGAATGGAGACTAATTCATGGCGAGTAAAATTCATTTTCAGAAGTATTTCTAATTATGAAAGGATGGGAAATAAGTTTTACATTTAAGAATAATGATTGGAAAAAATGATGTGATTCTTAACAACATTTTGGTCTGAAAAGTAATATTTATCCGCATTCTAAATTACCCTATGATGTATGTTTAGCGGAGAAGCAGAAATTCAAGCCCGGCGTCGTACACTTGCAGTATTACAAGATGAAATACGTACAGTTCTCGATGCAGCAAGGGATCTATCTCAAGCGTATGATTTCTTACTGCAGAATGATCAAGAAGGCCTGCAGGGATCAATTGAAAAGATAAGAAAATCAGAAGATGATGCTGAATCTTTGAGAAGGACTCTCACTAGGGAACTTGGAGAAATAGGAAATATGCTTATGAACAGAGAAGATCTATTGAGAACTTCTTACGATATAGAAGAAATAGGGGGTTTCATTTCTGGAACAGCATTCAGATTTAAACAGATTTCACCTAAAATTTTAAAGAAACATGATTTTGATAACAATATTAGAGAACTCATAAATTTATCAATAGAGTCAGTGAATCAACTGAATCGGATCGTTCACACTCTTTCAATAAATCCTTTACAAGCATTAGAAATGGCATCTGAAGTACAAAAAATAGAGCGAACTGTGGATCATAAATACCGGGTACTTATAGTAAAGATTTTCAAAGAAATTAATTCTATAAAAGACCTAATAGTCCTAAAAGATATTGTTGAGGAGATCGAAGACCTATCCGATAGATGTTTAACTGCATCAGATTCAATAACGATAGTAGCTCTTGGGCTCTAAAGAAACGGAAAAAGATGGCAAAGAAAATCCGTCATAGCGGTACTCTGGCAGAAGGTCATGTAATCATCTGGAATATCAAGTCTTCCCAGACGCTTTTCAAAGAGGGGTATTTCGGTAAACCTCTTGGCATTTTCAAACCGAAGGACTTTGAATTCGAGGCTCCACTCATTCTTGATATGATAGAAGCTTATTATCTCACTCAAGAAAACAAACTCACAACTCATAGTGGTGCTGACCAGAAGAAAGTATCGATGAAGAAGATAGAGGAAATTTGTAGAGCGCAATATGGTGATTTTGATGAAAAATATCTTGTGTACAGTCATCTTAGAAAAAAAGGATATATTGTGACTCCCGGAATAAAGTTTGGATGTGTTTTTGCAGTTTATGAACGTGGACCAGGGATTGATCACGCTCCATATTTAGTTGATGTACTCAAACCAGGAGACAAACTTACAGCTTTAGGTATTGTGCTAACTGGAAGGCTCGCAACAACTGTCAAGAAACAATTCATAATAGCGATATCTGACAAAAGAAAGGAGACTGTAGACTTTCTCTCTTTCGATTGGTGGCGTGCATAACATATCAAGTGAATTATAGTCAGGTAATATCTTGAAATGATTTGTTAAAAAGCATTTGCGGATATGTGTCGGCAGTTTAGGGAGCGTCTTAGAGTATTCTCATCCAACAACGCTTAACCCTCTTTCTGTTTTAAGCGAGATTTCGCTAAGCGGCCTACCCAAACCTCGAGCAGATCTCATTGGCTTTTGTTTGGCCTTGCTCCACGCGGGTCAGCCGTTTCATCCCTTCCCAGAAACCTCCAGGATACCCCTTCACCGTTCAATTGGGTTGGGTTCGTTTCTGTTCTGTTGCCAGCGGTCTCCCACTGCGCCTCGTGACGCCACGTTTCTGCTTGGAGAGAGGAGTTTCCTCAGGATACTCTCCCGTGACTCGCTCACCGACTCATATCCATCCTATCTTTAGCTATCCAAACTAAAAAATGTTAGGTTTATCCACATCTTTAATCTAACTATGATGAATTATTACTGAACTTAGAGATGCAAGGGAAGATTTAGAAAGATATTTATGATGCACGACTAATGTATTACCTGAAATATTTGAGTAAAATCTTAATGATAACTAATTCGATTTAAGAATGGGAATTATTGCTAAAAAATTAAAAAATATGTTAAAAGGAATTAGAACATGTCGAAATTAGGAAAATCAGCATTAAACAATAAAGTTAAACAAAAGCAACAAAAATTTGAGTTTCCTAGAGGTGAAAATCAATGGGCAGTAGTAGAATACTTCCTTAAAAATCCCGAATTGCAAGTAGACTCGCTATATCGTGTAAAGTTTTTTTGTTCGATACTTGAAAGATTAATTGAAAAAAATATAATAGAAAAACGGCACATAAAGAACCACAGTAAACTTAGATTAAATCCAAAATTATCAAAAGATTATAAAGAAAAACTAGGTTTAGGAATTCAAAGAAGAGCTTTAATTAGAAAATTCCAGAGGGATTAAAATGAAATTTGGAAAACTGTTTTTGATTACACATCAGATATGATCTGGACGTAAATGTAGAAAAAAGTATGAAAGGCGTAATGATGCTTGGTCTAAAAAGATTCTTGTGGTGTTATTTTCAGGAGCATGGCATCTGAAAAATAACTTTATTAAACACAAATGACTAATTTCGTATGAATTGAGTCTAGATGATGTCAAAAAAGATATGCGTATGTCAGTTCAATCTGACAAAATTATGTCGGCTTTATGGGTGATCATCCTTTTAATTCCTATTCTAAATATATATGCCATCTATAATCTAGTCAAAAGAAGAAACGAACACTTTTACAGGCAGGGCCTAATGTCAGAAGATTTATTGAAACTCATCAATAAATATGCTGATAAAAAAGGTGTCAAAGTGGAATTAAGCTCTCTGGAACGAACTCTAAGAGAGCGCCAACATGAAGAGAAGGAGAAGAGTGCACCCCTCTGGGCGATTCTAACTTTTGTTAGTGGGATAGCAGGTCTATACGTTTTCTATTTCTTAATGAAAGATTTCTATAATCATGAAAGGCATGAGAACTCCTTTTGGGAATCTATAAGTAACAATCTAAATACTATAGGCGTAGAATTTACTCTGCCAATAGATGTAAAAAATGCACAGCTAAGAAGAAATGTGGTGCAAAAACGAAGTTTCAAAATTTACTTACTTCTGTCAATAGTTACATTTGGCTTTTTCGCCCTTTATTGGTTCTACATTTTGATTAAAGATCCGAATGAGCATTTTAGGGAGCATGCGATCCTTGAGACGCAGCTAGATACTGCATTGGCCAGAATTAGCTAAACTCAAAAATAGTCGATTTTGGCTGCATTTATAAAAATGCGTTAAAATATTCTTGCTCTATTTCCTTTATTCTGTGAGATGTTTCTGCTAATCTATATTCTTCAAGCGGGTCATGGTTTAAAGTTAAGAAAGTTGGTCCCCATTTTACGATGGAAATAATCTTTTGAGCATGTTCAATGTGGCCTGCAATATACAACATTGCTGCAATAGCTTCTGCAGAGCTTAACTTATTGGGTTTAGCATAATTTATAGGGTTTCCAGCAAGAAGTATTGGTAATCTTCGATTCAGCCCATTAAATGGTCTGCAGAACACTTTCTCAGCATACTTCCATGAACAATCTATCGCTACAATCCCATTCTTGAGTTTCTCTCTATCTTTTGGTAAGAATATTTCTGCATCAGGATTAAGTACAACAGCTTTTGTCGGAATCTTTCTTGCTTGAAGAATTGGTACAGCAAGTTTCATTCTACTTAGTTTAGCAGAAGTACATTTCTTAGGATCATCCTGTTTCATCTTTAAAACAAATATCTTTGTCGAAAAGTCTCTTAACACTGATTTCACCTATTGGATAAAAACATAATTCTTACCAAATAAAGGCTTCCAGTAACAGTTCTAATAAAATGATTTATTGATTAATGTGAATTATAATACTCTATTTCTAACTATTACACTTAAATTTTTTCTCAATTATTTAGTGTGTCAATGATCTCTTAATCATTCGCCGTCTCTATTTGATCTAGTCTACTCAATACCTTATCAATATTGCAGCGTGTCTGACGGTCAGAAGTGGTTTGTTCATCTGAGTCAATTTGATGTAATTTTGTATTTAGTGGATGAGTTGATTTACCGGAGATTATTTGTGCCCCCAATTCCCAACGGTATACCAAATACTATTATTAGTATATAATAGTTGCTATAGTAAAGAATATATTTAACCCTATTGTTAGTAAATGAGTGAGCGGTTAGCAGTTATTTGGTAAAAACAATGAAAATATCTGATGAAACACATCGAGAATTAACTAAAGTCTCTGCTAAAATTACTGCTGAAGATGGAGAACGTCGCACATTTGATGAAACAATAATGGAAATTATAACGGTATACCGCCAGAAAGAAGAATGATCCTTATTGAGAAATTAAAGTTTAAGTGATTTTACTGCTAGCTTAATGTCTGTTGCCTTTACAGTTTTTCGTCCTGCATGAGATGAAAACTCAACAGCTTGTCTTGCAACTCTTTCTCCTATTTCTTCGAGTGCAACTCGAAGTTCTTGTGCAGCATCATCCCCTACCCTCTCAGCACCAGTCTTCTTGATTATTCTGTAAATTGCAGCGATTCCAAATTCAGGTTCAAGCAATGTTATCTGATATTATTGAAAATATGGCTGTATTTAACTTTTATTGATGTAAATAACGTTTAATCAAGTATTAAACGTATAATACTGTAGAATAGGTTTATCAGGGTGGTATAATTGCGTTATGGTGAAATTATATGTATTATTCACTTAATTTTTTTTTCATCATACAAAACAATGCTTCAAATGTATTTCTGATATTACTTAGGATGATAATTTAGTTTGTGTGGAGTTTTTATTTTATGGAACCTTAATTTTCAAAAAAACAAAAGTACTGCATCATAATATGAGGTGGATGAAGCAATTATGATGAAGCATGTCGATATACATATTCATTTGACCGGTAGAGAATATGCGCCGTTCTTAAAATATTTAAAGACATATCTGAAATTCTCTAATGTTGTACTCGTATGTGTGTCAGTAGATAATCAATCGTCTTTGGATACTATAAAACTTGCTCAGGAATTTCCAGGAAAAGTTTTACCTTTTGTTGGCGTTTATCCTCAAATGGCTGAAACTGCAGATATGGATGTCTTCTTAGGGTCTCTAGATAAAGTAAAAGATATTGTAGTGGGAATTGGTGAGATAGGGCTAGACCGACGAATAGATTCAAATCAAATTTTGAGTGAAGCACAAAAAAATGTTTTCAAACTGCAATTGAGTGTAGCTGAAAAGCTTGGAAAACCAGTTGCTCTTCATACGCGTGGTACATTGATGGAGACGCTAGACACGCTTACTTCGTACAAACTACAAAATGTTTTACTCCATTGGTTCACTGGTAATGAAAATGAATTAAAGGAAGTTTCTGATAGGGGTTATTATGTTTCTTTTGGTCCTGCAATGGTATTCTCCAAGCGGAAAAGGAGAATGGCTTGTTTAGTATCTAAAGAACATATCTTAGTTGAAACCGATGGACCTGTTCGATTTAGCGGATGTTTTGGAGGAAAGATTGCTTTTCCAACTTTTCTACCTACAGTTTTACTTTCATTATCTTCATCCCTTAAAATGTCCTACGATGATGTTGTGTCCTTGATATTCAATAACTCGGAAAAATATCTGTCTATTTCTCTCTGAATATAAGAATTTTATTAAACATAAACAATGTATAGACAACCTTATGTAGACCCTCAGATGGTGTGTGATGGATGAATAGGGTCAAGCGTATTGCTTATCAAATCTTAGATAAACATGGGGAGAATTTTACTACTGACTTTGAAAAGAATAAAGAATTATTTGATAAATATGCCGTCATTAGATCTAAACAATTAAGGAATGAAATTGTAGGATTAATAACCAAACTAATGAATACTGAATCATCTGACGAGCATACAGAAGATACTGCAACTAATCCTCCAGAAGTAACTGGCGTATAGCCAATTTTCTAGCTAAAGTATTTTTTATCTTATGGTTTTTTATAAATGATAACTGTAAGAGCACTTGGAAGCATTGGAAAAACTCTCGGGCAAGACTCATTTATATTTAATGATGATTCTATGATGTTAATTATTCTATTAAGAAAAATATTCAATAATGAAGGAAAAAATGGAGATTTCTCTGACATTCTAAGCGAGCTTATTATTGCAATAAACGGAGTTGCTGTATCTACAAAAATTAATGAATTTATATTGAAATCAGGTGATAAAGTAACTTTAATACCTATTTCTCATGGAGGCTAAGAAATTTTCTTTTAAAAATACATTTGCAGCAAGAATATCGTAATATTATTACGGTACTCATTGAGTAGTTGAAAGACGATTTATCTTCATCTATTTCCATTTTTTAGTGTCATTGAATTAAATGAATCCTAACTGAAGGTACGTAATGTGTCTTGATAATCGAAAGAATTAGATACCTTGAAACTGAAGGGAGAAATCATCTTGCCAGATGAAGCAGGAAAATTCATGCACTTCATGGATCTAGAAGATAATGTAAAAGCAGTTGCTATACCTGTAAGTGAAGTTGAAGTAGAGAATTCTGATATATTCATGACATTTCTAAGATCCAAAATGCCTAATGTAATCTTACAAGCAATTAATGCAAAATTTGTGGTAAATATGGCCCATCTGGGAGCTATTGTGAAACAATCATGGGTATCAAACAAAAATGGCTTATCTAAAGTAAAGTTCGATCTAGATATCCTTCTTCGAATGTCTTGCAGTTCTAATCTTAGAAGTGCATTAGATACAGTTGGTCTGAAAAATGGATCTCAAGACGTAATCTTTGTTGGAATTGGACTCAAGGAACATTTGCAAGGTATTAGTGATATCATTTTGAGTCAAGGAAAGCCATCCAATGATTTATTACTTGATAACCCTGAAAAAATGAATTTTCTAAAAAAACATCATAAAATAAACGATCTTTCATTAACTTCGGTTATGGTTGAACAATGCCAATTGGCATCATTATTGGCTGAAAAAGCTGCCATTATTGTGCCAGGTCATCATTGACCTATTTATTCTAATTAGTCCCGCGTTTCGACTTGGTAACGCTTATGATGTGGGAAGGATTTATTACTGAAACACCTGTTTTGTTACCAATAACTTCAACCAGAACTACCCAATTAGGATTTTCAAGATCTACTTTTCTGGTTATTTTTGATGCAATTGCTTCAATTATTTCTTTTCGAGATAAATCTGACTGTCTTTTCTCAATTGTTACTCTAAATGTTTCATCTTCACCAATTTTTTCGAGCATAGGTTGTATTGCTCCAACTATCTCCTCAATGTTAGTTTCAATAATTTGTTCTGCTGGAAATATTCGAAGCATTGAACGTACTCTCCAAGGTTCATCTTCAATAATCTTCTTTAATGTCTCAATAACTTCTTGATGAGAAAGTACTGTCTTAACTAATAATATCCCTGACACTTCAGTTCTAGATACTTTCGCTTTACTATCTCCAAATTCAGCTAATAAAGTATATACTTCTGAACCTGCTGTGTTTTCTCCTCCCTTAAACGTAGTAAGTATGAATGTGTTCTTTACAACCATTTATTTTTCCTCTTTTTCCAATGTTTTTTTCAGCTCTTTTGACGAAATGGCACCTTCACGGATTATTTTCGTGGTACCACTAATTACATCTACTACCGTAGATTGGATGCCTGAAGGCTTGTTATTCCCATATATTAGTACATCGAACATATTATTGAAAATTCTCATTATTTCTTCATGTGACTCGAGTGGTTTACTTCCAGAAATATTTGCGCTTGTTGCAATGAGCTGACCCCCACATAGAGAAATAATCTTTAATGCACCTTTGTGGTTAGGTATACGGACTCCAACTCCTCCTGTACTGCCGATAAGTTCATTTGGAAGATTGTTGTTGATATTTTTCGCAATAATCGTGAGACCTCCTGGCCAGAATTTTGATGCAAGTTTATTACCTGATTTCCCAAGATATACGAGATTTTGAACATGGTCTAAGTCACTGCACAAGACTGGTAACGGTTTATCATTTCTTTTCTTTATTTTGATTAATTTGCTAATTGCTTTGGAGTCGAAAGGATTACAGCCTATCCCATAAAGAGTATCTGTTGGATAAATAATTACTCCACCATTATTGATGATATTAACCGCTTTCGTTAGATTGTCTTTATTATAATTTAGTTTTAGCAAATCTGAATTATTAGTCCTTCAATGCTATTTAGACTATTCTAACCTTTCTCTTCTGAGTTTTCCAGTTTTGTGTTTGTGGGCTTACTATTACTCCCAAAATTGGCGAGAGTATTATTTAGAATATATCATTTGTAATATCGTATTTATTGAGTATCTACGTAGTGATTGTTAGTATATTTATTCAAATGAAAAAATATGGTGAAACTTAAGTTTGTACAGTCATGTTTGGTTTATTTGTCGATGAAGATAGTTTGGAAGCAGATTACACTGCAGATAATCTTGATGATATTGAAGATGATGAGGTAATCGATTGGAATAAATGATTATTGGATGATGTCTAACAACCTTTATTTTCTGTTAATCTGATATGTATGATTGAAGGATGTATTTAGTGAATGAAAGTAACATTATCTGTAATTAAGGCTGATATTGGAAGTTTAGCAGGTCATCACACTGTGATACCTGAGCAGATAGAGGAAGCTTCCAAGCAACTTCAGAATGCAAAAACATCTGATTTGATAAACGATTTTCATGTTACTCATGTTGGTGATGATCTTGAATTGATTATGACTCACAAGATGGGAATTGATTCAAAAGAGATCCACAAATTGGCTTGGGATACATTTATACATGTTACCGAAAATGTTTCCAAAAAGCTTAATCTTTATGGTGCTGGGCAGGACCTTCTTTCTGATGCTTTCTCTGGAAACATAAAGGCTATGGGTCCAGGAGTAGCTGAAGCAGAGTTTGAGGAAAGGGAGTCTGAACCAATAGTGGTTTTTATGGCTGATAAGACTGAACCTGGTGCTTGGAATAATCCTTTGTTTAGAATGTTTGCAGACCCATTCAGTACTGCAGGATTGGTTATAGATGAAAGTCTTCATGATGGTTTTGTCTTCAGAGTTATGGATGTAGAACAAAATAAAATAGTTGATCTGAAAACTCCAGAAGAATCTTATGATGTTTTAGCTCTGATTGGTAATACAGGAAGGTATGTTATACATTCGATTTATTCTAAAAAAAATAATGTCCTTGCTGCAGCAGCAAGTACTTCCAGATTAGCCCTTATAGCTGGTAAATATGTTGGTAAGGATGATCCTGTTTGTTTTGTAAGGGCACAACATGGTCTTCCAGCTGTTGGTGAGATTATTGATCCTTTTGCGTTTCCTCACCTTGTAGCTGGATGGATGAGAGGCTCACATAATGGACCACTTATGCCAGTCTCGGTAAAAGATGCAAAATGTACAAGGTTTGATGGTCCTCCACGGGTTGTTGCTCTCGGTTTTCAGTTATCCGGTGGTATGTTGGTTGGTCCTTCTGATATGTTTGATGACCCTGCTTTTGACTTGGCTAGGAGTAAATCTAATGAAATTGCAGACTATCTTAGAAGACAAGGACCATTTATGCCTGCTAGACTTGCGTCGGAAGAGATGGAGTATACTACTCTCAAGACAGTTCTAGATAAGTTGAAGAATCGATTCGAGGAGTCCTCTTAGAAAAACATCTGTGGCTATGAATTGCGTACTCCTTTACTAATTATAAACGAAAAGAATTATCTTGAAGTTTCTGGTGATAACGCTCTAAACCTAGCGAAGGCTGCTGAATCAGTGGCTACCAATCTTGGAGTTGAGATAGTGGTTGCACCTCCTATTCCTTTTCTAGGAATTGTAGCTGAAAATGTTTCTATTCCAGTTTTGTCTCAACATACTGATTCATTTAAACCAGGAAGTGTGACTGGCTCAATAATTCCTGAATTAGTAAAATCTTTGAATGTTTCAGGATCTATTATAAATCATAGTGAGAAGCGAGTTCAGTTTGATGAATTGAATCAGATAATTCCTCGTTTAAGAGACGTGGGGCTTATCTCAGTTATTTGTGCAGGTACATCTGAAGAGGTTTCTCGCATAGCTACCCTTCAACCTGATTTTATTGCTATTGAACCACCTGAGCTCATTGGGTCCGGTATAGCTGTTTCAAAAGCAAAGCCCGAAGTAGTTTCCAACTCTGTTAAAGCAGCTCAACGTGTAAACTCTAAAGTGAAAGTAATATGTGGTGCAGGAGTAGTTGAGCCCAAAGATGTTGCTGCATCATTGAAACTAGGTGCATTTGGTGTTCTTGTAGCAAGCGGTATTGTGAAGGCGTCAAATTGGAAGAAAAAGATTTCTGAGTTAGCCAAACCCTTAGTTATTTAGCTTATAACTGTAAACTCTCCCATACATCTAAACATATGATTTTGGTAGCCCGGGCCAGATTCGAACTGGCGTCCCCAGGTTTCTTCTCCAATTTGGATCCAGAGCCTGGAATCCTTAGCCCTTCATAATGAAGGTTGGCCACTAGACGACCGGGCTTCATGCCACGAAATTTTTCGGGCTGAAATCGCTTCATTCTAGCTTCTTTTAATTCTTTTTTATTATTCCTTTAAATGAACGTATTGAATACTTGTTCATAATATTAGAAAATATTAATTCTGATTCTAAACCTGTATTCTATCCCAGATGTTTTCGTGTGCATAATAGCCCATCATTTTA
>JASLOE010000017.1 GCA_030745655.1 Nitrososphaerales archaeon
ATGATGCCGAATACTATTCAGAGATCAGGTGAAATCATAGAAATGAAAAGAAATTAAAGAGAAAGTATAAGCTCTTTGTTTAAACTGTGGTGAAAAGGAAAGGAATAAGCTAACCCCCGCACAAAGGGATAGGATTTAAGTTAGAGCCCCGCCCACTAGCGGGTTTTTTGTTTATGAGGCTTTATTGTTTAAATTGACCCAGATGCAGAGCCTGGCTTAATGCGGCGGCCTCGAAAGCCGTTGTCCTGTTTATCAGGACCGGGGGTTCGAATCCCTCCCTCTCCGCTGTTACAATGCCACAAATGAATTTCATCTAACAACAAGGGGTTTGGTATGAAAAACTTATACAGAACACTTATTACTGTTACATCAATACTAACAGTCACTATAATGGTCCCGCACATTGCTTTAGGACAATATGGTTTTCTTGTTGATTATAACGACGGGGAACTCCTGAAGATTGAGTTAGACAATCCGACAAATGAGGTTGCCATCGGAACTTCTATGCAATTTTTGACAGATGCAGAATTTGGCTCAAACAAAGTGTTATACGCTCTTCCCTTATCGGGCACTCAGTTTTATCAAATTGACACAACCAATGCAGCCATTATTCAGATAGGAACTTCCACTCCTCTTGACGGGCATGATTGGTCTGGTCTGGCCTATGATGTTACAACCAGCACTCTTTATGCCTCCAGCACAACCGGCAACTCCGCTTCAGCATTTTATACTATCGATGTTTCCACTGGTACCGCCAGCCACATAGGCACCACGACTACTGCCCAATCTGTTGCGGATATCGCTTTCGATAACAATGGACAAATGTATGCCTACAACCTGTCTCATACTATCTACCTGATCGATAAGACCAATGGTATTGCTACATTGTTGGGCAATACAGGCTTTAATGCCGCCGGTCCATGGCATGGATTAGATTTCAGTTATCATAACAATACCATGTATATGGGTACTTATAATTCAATCACCTGGGTAAAAACAATACGAACTGTGAACCTCACAACAGGTTATACAACTTCAGTAGGAACTATCAATCATTCTACCGGTGGTTTTGCCATTACCCATTCGGAACCGGCACCGGAGATAACTATTAATCCCACAATGTTTGTTTTTGATTCAACAGCAGTAGGAAGCAGCAGTGTTGAAATGTTGACCATTTACAATACAGGTTCGGCCACACTTACAATAAGCAACATATCATCTACTGACACTGTTTTCTCTACAAATCTAACCAACTTTGACGTATCGCCAGGAGATAGCCAGATGGTACAGGTGTTGTTTGCACCAATCGAACCAATCACATACGAAGGTAATCTCTATGTTATTAGTAACGACTCTGGAGTAGATACATTAGCAATACCCGTATCAGGTGTTGGTTTTTGGTTGGTTGGAATTGAGTTAGATGACTATCTACCCAAAATCCTGGTATTATATCCCAATTACCCCAATCCATTTAATCCGGTTACGACACTCAGTTATGATTTGCCGCATAACAGCTTTGTCAACATTACCGTTTACGATGTGCTTAGTAGAGAAGTAAGAACGCTCGTTAACCAAACCCAGGAAGCTGGATTTAAATCAGTAATTTGGGATGCCAGCAATAACTACGGCAAGCCTGTGAGTGCGGGTGTTTATCTGTACCAGATAAAAGCTGGGGAATTTGTACAGACCAAGAAGATGGTGCTGTTGAAATAATATCGCTTGAAGGGGTTAAGATAAAAGGAGACTAAAATAAAACACAAATTAATATTCATTTTTTCACTGATGCTGGTAATTTTTACATGTTCTTCTGAAAAAGAACCTCCTGAGAAGGAAGTACCAGAGCCAGTTGTAAAAGCCCCTACTGAAGAAGCGGCAGAAGCAGTTACAACCGTCAAAGCCGCTGAAGAGTGGGCTCCAATAAGAGCCTTTGAAGAAGCACGATTAGCCGAAGAAACGCGGAAAGCTGAAGAAGCCGCCGCAGCCGCCAAAGCCGCTGAAGAAGCGGCAGAAGCCGCCGCAGCCGCCAAAGCCACTGAAGAAGCGGCAGAAGCAGTTACAACCGTCAAAGCCGCTGAAGAAGTTAATATTTCAAGTGTGGCTAAACTCAGTTCTGCCCCAGAAATGAGTTTTAAACAGGTTGAGAAGAGGGCTGGTTTAATACATCAAAAGGACGCAAGACTTCCTTTTAGCGGGCGAATTATTGAACGATACGATAATAAGCGACCTCGCGAAATAATGACGGTTAAAAAAGGTTTACTAAATGGTAAGCGTATAACCTGGTATGAGAATGGGAATAAAAAATCTGAGACAAACTACAGTTCAGGTTTGGAGTCTGGTAGATACACTTTGTGGAATGAATCAGGAAATATAATGGAGCAGGGTTTTAAAACGGCTGGTAAGTTGAACGGGAAAGTCTCTGAGTGGTTCGGAAGTGGAAAACAGAAATCAGAGGTTGGGTACGTTCACGGCCTCCGATCAGGCCCATTTACTATATGGTATGAAAACGGTCAGTTAAAAGAAAAAGGCAGCTTAATTGAAAATCTTAAACACGGAGATTATACGAAGTGGTATAAAAATGGATCTTATGAATCAAAAGGTTCGTATTCTAATGGCCGTAAGGATGGTCTTTGGACATTCTTTAACACTGACGGTAATAAGATGAAGAGTATTGAATATTCAAGTGATAAATATCATGGCCTTTATACTAAATACTTGAGCAGAGGCGTTACCTTGGTGCGGTTATATGATGCGGGCAGGGTAAAAGGGTCATGGGATCTCCCCGAAGGACTCTCTTCCAATGAACTCAAACAAGTGTTGCTTTTATCTGAAGAAATGATTTCTAGGAATCAACAACAGGCAATAGTACTCCTTGAATCATTGGTGAAAAAATATTCTTCGAATTCAGAATGTTCTATGGCTCTGTTACAGCTTGGAGACATTTATGCACAGAAACTTAATGATTTCGACCGAGCAATAGATTTCTATAGAAAATTGATTGATAATCACAGTAGATCTGAAGAAGAACCAATAGCAAGGTTCAAGATAGGCAAGATTTACGCCGACAAATTAGAATTCCGGGGTTTGGCTTTGAACGAGTTTCAGAGTTTCCTTGAAGTTTTTCCACATCATACCCTGGCTGATTCAGTAAAACTTCAAATAGAGCATCTTAAGTGAAAATATTTACATTAGTCGTACAATGAAGATTGTAAAATATGATGACGATTCGTAATATTGACCAAGTAAAGCTATTTGCCACACTGTTTAAGTTGAGCATAACAGTGATTCGACAAACAAATGAATACAAAAGATAATGAAACAATGGAGGTCTTATATGAAGTATAAAGTTGCTACTCTGTTTTTGATAACACTCGCGATGTTTGTTGCATTTAATTGTGTACCACGTAGTAGTGCAAGAGGTGATTACACCGAATGTGAGCCAGAATGGTATAATGAACGACCTGAAAGTGGTACAGATGATTATTACGGTGTGGGTGTTGGAGAAAGTAAAAGCAGGAGAGGTGTTAAAAATCTTGCAATTGCAGAAGCAGGTCGAGAAGTAAATACCCAACTAAAAAATAATATCATAGCTGAATTGGAGGCCAATCTTAAGGATGTTTTAGTAGATGTTGACGGTGAGGACATTAGAGATTTTCAGGAGAGATTGATTGATAATCTCGCAGCATTTACAGATCAACCTTGCAATAACTGTATTGTAACTAGTTTCGCAGATTGTGAGGAGAATAATGTTTGGACTGCTTATGTACTTGTGCATTTTGATGTAAAAAAATGGAGAAAATCTAAGTTTAGGGAAATAGCAAAAGAAGAGTTTGAAAAGTCAAGTGATGCACTTCAAGCACAAAGTGATAGATTTAGAAAAAGATTTGGTATGGAGTAACAACGCAAACCCAGTTTGATGATTAAATAAAAAATAATTATGTCTCGATTTAAATGGCTATTGGTAGTGGTCGTGCTTGCTGCAAATAGCCATATTTTATTATCCCAATGTGATGATAGCATTTTCCCCTTAGATAAAATGACAACCCATGATTTTAAGATATGGAAGATGGAAAATACATCTATCAAAGATGACTATTATCATGGCCAAGCAGGCCCTAAAGAGGTTGAAGATAACCGTTTACAAACTGATGCTGAAGGTTACCTAGCAAGAACGATTTCAGTGAATATCGTTGGTGAATTAGAGGCAAGATTTCGTGAGGAAAACTTCGAAATAAAGGAAAACACTCTGATAGATAATATCAATAGTTATATTAGTACTAGCCTTAGAAACACCAGAAAACTAGTTGTTGAAGATGAGAACAAAGGATATACAATACACTTGTTTAAGTGCAAGGACGAAGTTGACAGCGATAAGATAGAGTACAAGAAAGAGCTTAACAAGAGGGTAAATAAGTATCTTGATGACTATGAGAGTGAAATTAGAAAGAAAAATTTCTCATATGCATTTAGCCCTTTGTGCAAAGCATATCTACTGGCAAAGAGTGCCTTTGTACCAATGGACGAAGAATCTAAGGCCCAGCAGAAATTGGATGAATACTTGGGAAACATTTTGATAGAGTTTGAACCTGAGAAAATACCAGATTGTAGACCTGGTATCAGAGCACCTGTGGTACCGGCGGTGTCGGTTTCTTACGGAGATCTTCAGAATAAGACCCCTATGAAGTCCTTCAAGTTAATAGCAAAGTTCAGTAAAGGCGGAAACGACTGGCTTGATCAAAAAGAATCTTTAACACTGGATCGGAACGGTAAGTCGCAGATTGATCTTGGTATAATTGAATCCGCAACCCTGAATCAAAAAGTTTTTATTTATCCAGATACGAGTGGTTTATTCAAGGATAAGGATTTTCCCATATCAAATGTTGCAAAAAGAGCTCTTGTTAAAGAATTGGATGGGGTTTTTAAGAAGAGAAAAACCCTTGAGGTTTCTCTAAGTGATAAATTCAAGATCAGCTTCAACAATGACTACTATTACCTAAAATGTCCAGAGTGGTTGAAGCCTGATATTTACAAAGCTATTGACGAAAGCCTGTCTTCTTCAGAAGATTTTGAACTGCTGAGTGGAGAAAACGACATTTATGAGCTGCACGTGACTGTTGAGGACAAAAAACGTGATTCTTACCAAGTTAGTGCTGAACTAAGTTTATCGAACGGTGAGGGTATTGGTAAAGCCTCCTTAGATATTTCACCGGATGATATGCGGAAGGGCCTTTCTGAATTGCTTAAAAAGCTTAACGACTCTGCTTACACTTCAAAAGTAATTTACACGTTGGCTAGAAAGGATGTGACAATAGAGATTACGGATGACATCAGAGTCCAGAAAAGCAAAGATCTTAGCGGTGATTTCATTGTGAATAATGGTCAAGTTCGCTTCAAGTTTCTTTACAAAGGTGAGGTTTTTAAGTCTGAAGCTGAATATATTTCTGGCGATATAGAGCTCAACGATTGGTTTCAGAATGAACCAATTGATTTTCATCCGGGAAAGACGAAATACTATTACGAGATTACCAAACCTGAGATTAAACAAGGTATAGTATTATCTTGGAAGAGGAAGAAGCCTGGTCTATGGAATTTTTTATGGCAGCATAGAAAGTCTGAAAAATGGTCATTACTTTCAGGTGGATTTACCACATTGAGGAGTCCAATCGAGGCGGAAAACAATATTTTTGAATATAAGTTAACGGTAAAAAAAGACGGGTGGAAAAATGAATCTTGGAGGATAAAGCCAGATCTTATGAAAAAAGAACACCCTATAAAATCCATCATGATGGAAAAGGTTGAACTGAAGGCTATTAAAATAATGGAATTAGCGCTTTTCCCTGGAGTTGGCCAAAGGGAATTGTACCGGACTAAGTCTTGGAGGCAAATCGAATCCTACTTTTATCATGTGTTGACATTGTATTTCGCCTACAGTGCGTATAGTTCGTATCAGGACTATGAAGTGGCGAAGGGTGAATATTATGAGTACAAGAATATTTATGAATCGCTATACGATTCTGATAACCCTGAACTGTTTGATTATTACCACGAAAAGGCAGAAAACTACAATAATCAAATGACGAATTCATTCGATCGGTTTCGCATTCACGCTATGGGGATAGGAGTTGTTTATGTTATTAACCTTGCTGAAGTATTATATTCAGTAACCAAACTCTATGATTGACTTTTATAAAAGAAGAACAGGTTTAATCTATCTTCTCTTATTTTTCTTATCAGCTTGTGAGGAGCCGCCGAAGTTCGAATTAACCAATACTCAGGATCCAGGTAGCGAAGACTTTATTCCACCTCCAGATTCCGTTACCGTTGGCTCGTATGATGATAATTCGATTATCTTTCATTTTGTGACTGCTGACATAGACTCGATTTTACTAGAGAGACAGGATTTGCATGATTCTCTTAGTTTTAGCGCAGCGCTAACTGGTTCTTCTAGTTATTTTATAGATTCTGTTGATGTTATTCCTAATATTGAATACAGTTATTTCATAAGGTTTTCTAGCACACTTGGTCAATCGATTCCGACGTTTGTTGATTCTTTTTTCCATGATTTCCCAGCTGCTGATTCTTTTACTGTTAATCAGTTAAACGAAAGTACGGTAGAGCTTAACTGGTATTACTGTTATTCCAATCACTTTGAAAAGGATGTTGAAAGTATTGAATGGCAGATAGAAAAATATTTTCTAAATGGTCCGAACACCGGGGATACATTAACGATTGATACTGTGCTACAGGTTTCTAGCGATTGTCACTATGGAATCGTTGACACCGTGGAGCTCGGTGACAGCCTTCAATATCAAGTACAGTTAAAAACCCCTCACAATCTGTCTGAAATAAAGAAAACTGACCCTCTACGTGTAACTTTTCCTAAAGTTTCTGATTTTGATTGGATACCAATTAACTCAAGCACAATCTTACTTTCTTGGTCATTAGATAACGTTAGCAGTGGGTATTTGGAATCAGTCTTTCTTAAAAATAATCTAAGTGGGGGAGATGTTTTATTCTTGGATACTACAATATCCGCCATGTACATAGACAACGTAGCTGAGTACTACACCACTGTAGAAGCAGGACAAAGTATACTCTATACACTGAAATGGTGTGGCCAAGGTGGAACTTGCGATAGTAGTGAATTCGTGGCTGCTACTTTCCCGATCTACAATATGGAGTATATACCTTCCATAAGTGATTTTCCTTTCGGTACAGCTGTTAATGAGATAACAGTAGGTTCTTCTGACGCTTTCTATATTGATATCTACGAGGTTTCAGATTTCCTCTATAGCAACCCGGAGGTGAATAATTCTTACTTACAGGAATCCATTCCAAAAGACTCATTAGATTTTTGGCAGGCAAGACAATTCACCAATGACAGATCTGTGGCTGTAAACCAGTTCTTTCAAGCTGATTTTGAATTCGAGGATACATATGATAACCCATCTTACGATGAGTCCTATGACTCAGTTAAAGTGGGTTTTCATATAGCAAATGAATTGGAATGGGAAATAGCTGCAAGTTGTCGCTTTGATTTTTTCAGTGGTACATTTCAAGAAAAGTTAAGTTATCCTGAGTCAGTGGGGTCAGGAGAATTAAGCTGTACCTACGCTAACATACTTGGATGCTTTGGATATTCAACACCCGTAGGGTTTTATAATGGTGAGAGTTACCCTTACCTTGAATCTAAATCTCCATCGGGACTTTATGATATGTGCGGTAATCTGAAGGAATGGGTTGAAAAATATTTCTATCACGATGAAGAAAGAGTTATTTTAAGAGGAGGGGATTATTTATCATCAGCTGCAGAATGCAAAACGACGTCTTTTATCTATGAAAACGGGTCGGTTTATCATAAGACGATTGGGTTTAGAACAGCAATTAGGGCAGAACCTTTCTTAGAACATTGGTATGAATGGATAAGCAATGAATAAGATATTCAGTTTTGTTTTTATAGTGTTGTGCTTTTGTACTCTCTTGTCTGCCAAAAAGAATAATATCAGAATAACTTTCGAGAGTGGTGAAGAGGATGTCAAAGAAATTCTGATTAAAGAAGTCCAGTGCAAGATTCAAGATGAAGATGGTGTGTCTCACGATGTAAAACTCCGAAAAGATAAGTGGTATCAATTCCGTTGGAAGAACCCCGTTCGTATTAAGGATGAATTCTGGAAATACGGTGAGAATTTTTCATTAATTTTTTCTTATACAGAGAATGGTGAAGTTTGGGAAGAAGTTGTGATAAATCTTAAGAGCAATTGGTTTGAAAGGGAATTTATTAAGAAAGGGAAAAGACTGAATGATGAACCTAATATCGAGTATGGTTTAGGTGTAGGTGTTAAAATAGATCAAGATAAATATCCTTACACATTCAAGGTTACACTTGTCAAAAAGATAACAAAGATTACGGGTAGAGTATTGGATTTCGTAACGAGGAAACCATTATCGAAAGTTAGAGTATTTGTTGATCAAGAAACTGACAATAATCTTGGTTCTGATGATGATATCTTATATATCAAGAATACCAATTCGGATGGCAGGTACGAGTTCAAGAAAGGATATTCCGATAATCCTCAAGATTGGACCCCTTATGTTATCCTGCTTAAAGATGAATATTTGCCGGAACAGAAGTATTTTAACTTAGAGATTGGAAGGGAGAATTCCTTACCAGACATTCTTATGAAATCAACAAGGTTTGCAACTAGCCGAAACTGCAAAAAGATATCTCCTTTATTGGAATGGAATCCAGAATGTTACGAATGTACCTGTTCAGACTTAGACTTAAAATGGTATCCCCAGTATAAGATCTGTGGGCCACCAGATTGTCCTGAGGGAGAAATAATAGTACCGATATACAACGAGCAAGGTGAGGTGGTGGATTTAGACTGTGAAAAACTGATCATAGTGTTTTTTGAAGGGGGAATTTTCGAACAGCCAATACTTATCTCAATGAGTTTCTCTCAGGAATGGGTAGGTTACAAAATTTTTTATAAGGAAGAACCGATCGGTGAGATCGGTACTTCTGGTGAGGTAGAATTTCTGAGCGGCGAGAAATTAGATCCAAAGTATTATCCATTGGATGATCCCTATTTCACAGCTGGAGGAATCGTTCCTTTCTTCCTTAAAAAAGAAGGTCAAAAAGATGAACAGTTTGAGTTTGACCTGCCTTCTAAACATCAGACTGAAGATGGAAATATTCTTCGTCTTAATGCATTAAGATCTTTTAAGGTCAACTATCTTACGGGTGATAACAGACAAATTTACCTTGGAGATATTAGAGATCCGGTTCAAACAGAACCTAAGGATACTAATACTAGACTTAATATAGGGGATTCTATTGATTTTGGGAGTACTGATGAAGAATCCGAATGCGAGATGATGATTTCTGAATTAAGAAAGGAGGTTAATTATTGTAACTGGGCTGATGCTGTGGAGTTAGCAACTTACATCTGTAACAGTTGCTATAATGAATCTCAACACATTACCGCGGCAAAAGATATTGCCAGAGTTTTTGCAATGCAGATCATTACAGAGGAGAGCGACGCTTTAACATTCAATCGCATAGTTAAAGACAATCTTGGGGACCCAAATCATTTTCAACGAGCTTTAGCTTGGTTTGATTTGATAGAATCACTCGATTGGAAAGGTATTAATCTAAGTAGGACTCTCACCGAACAAGCAGAGCTTAAATTACTGGCGGTGCGGTTCTACTTTAGAGCTGCAGAGTTGTTTTATAAAAAAGATATTGGTAAAGCTTCCCTGCTTAAACTTAACAGCTTTATATATAAGATTAATATGAAAAAAGATTCAGAAGACAATTCAGGATACTTTGATGAACAATATGAAGAAGAAGTCGATTTTTTTTGGTTAGCTCAGCGTGCTTTAAAGAAGGTAGACCAATATAATGATATAGCGAAATTAGCTGCAAAACATGAACACTATTTGCCAATAAGACTCAGCTATGAGAAGAAAATATTAAATGCTTTAGAGAAAAATAAATAAACTCCAAGAGATTCATATTGAAAAAACCAGCTGCTATTGTTGTTCTTGCATTAATCATTTGTGTAATATTTTACCGTTTTGTGAATGATGATAGTCAGACTTCTGAATTGGGAGAAAATGTGGTTCAAACAGAGGGAAATAGTTCCACTCCTAAATCCTCAGAAACTACTAAGAAAATAGAAAGCCGTTACATCCAGAATTATCCTCGTTTTCAGAAATCTATACCCATCAAGAAAGATGTAGAATACTATGAAATCTCCCTATCTTCTAATACTCCAACAATAGACAATTTTCGCAAATTAGTCGATTCCGCATATTTACTAAACTTATATAGGGAATTTTTAGTTATTTTTAGAGAATTTATTAATAAAGATCAGGTATTTAATCGCAATAATCCAAAGTTCAATTTTCTTGCTGCAATTGAGCATTTATCAAGTGGAGAAATTGATACTGCCAAATACCACTTACATGAGTTCTTATCGATACACGAATCCTATCAGGCCGATAAAGATCAGTATTTTAATGCGGGTTACGATCAATATGATATTGAGTGGTTAGAACAACCGGAGACTTACCTACCCTATCAGTATGCAGAGCTAATATATACCTACCTAGAGGGTATTGATTCCAGTAGTGGATTAGACAAATCGATTTTAAATAAACTCGCAAGAGAAATTATGGAGATTGATAGTACGCCTCAGGTTATTGACCTTGGTGAAAATATTTACTATATACTCCGTAAACTTTCTGGCACCGAACATGATGATTACAAAACGCTTTTAAAAGATGGTCGAAAATTTTTATTGAGTGATTTGGATATATTTCATGATCAAAGGGAATATTTCTTAGTATCTCAAGTTGAACTGGTTGCCTTGGCAAAATTCTACCAAGCTAAGGATATATATAATAGAATAATTTGGAATGAGGTCGAGGAAGATTTATATATAAAGCACATAAGGTCTTTGTTTCGGTTTTATGATTTGAACCTGACTTTTCTTGATGTCGCAGATGGCGATCTATTGGCTAAGTTATTATCAGTTGCTGGTGATTTTGAAGAAGAAAAGCAAATAGCTTCTTTGGTTGAATTCTATAAGGATTTGTTACTACCGTATCCTCTATTGCCTCAGACCAGAATGTACAATAAACTGCAGATGAAGATATTGCAAGAAGATTTTGAAGGTATAAGTGAGATTGTTTCCAATCTTAATGATATTTACTCCTCTGGTAATTCAATCAGTAGTTTAGATTCAGTATTACACTTTGTCTATCAAAAGGAACTTATTGATAATGAGGTGTTCTTTAATTTCCCTAAGCATAAAAGTAACTTGAATTATCTTCCTCATCTCGATGCTGAATATCTTGAAAGATTTCAGCTGTTATCCAAGAGACGTCCCTTTTCTTTCTTGGTTGGTGAGGAGAAAAGCGTTTTTTCCAACCTTTTTAGGTTATACTATTCTCTTTACGATCAATTAGAACTGAGAACAATTCAAGATTACATGGAGCCGAGAAACCCTATAAATCAGGATAACTACCCTGTATTTAGTTCTTTTAGGTTATTTAAGGCAATTCTAGAACCCAGAATTACCGAACAATATTATTGAATGTAAAATAGTATGGAGTGATAATGGCCAATGGATAGAAAAGTAAATATCTTGTTCATCTTTTTCTTTTTAATATCCTCGATTCCGGGGCAGGATACAAGAAAGAGCTTCATTCGGTATACCGAAAAGGATTTACCTCGGGTTAAAAATCCGTACTTAAGTGGTAAACAATTATCCCCTCAATCTGTAAGATTTTACGCTTTATTTCATGAAACTTTTTTTGAGATCGAGAGACAAAAGACCTATTCAAATATAACTCTTGATGATAATATAAAAGTGATAGAAGAGGATCTTCCCGATGGAATTAGGGCGCAGTTCTTAATCCCGATACCTGGCAAGTCTGATTTAACATTGTACTTTCATGGAAATAAAAGATTTCGTGCGCGGCCAGTGAGAGGTCAAGATCTCCTAAATTCCATCAAGTATGCAATTGCAAAAGAGTTGCTTCCTTCCAAATTATTTAAACTGAAAAATGTTTATTTGGACAAAAATGGTGATTTGAGGATTTCCTTTGACCGTAAGATGGTTCATGCGAACATAGTACAATATTTAACCGATATTTATATTTTACCTTCGAACATTTTTACTGATGAGATTATTAACAAGATAATTAGTTCTCCAAATTCAAAGAGCTTTCCTTGGGAAGAAAAAACTGAATTTTATAAGAAGTATCCTATCGGTATGGGCCCCTTTCAATTTGACAAAAAAGATAAGGATTGGTTTTATCTAAAAAGGTTTGACAATACCCCAACTCCCCCCAACAGCCCACGTTTTGATGGGGTTGCCATAAAGAAAGAACCATTGAAAGGTCAAATGGTTGATAGATTATTTGATGGAGATGTAAATCTGATAATGGATATGCCGAGACAGTTGTTTGGTGGGACGAGTAGTTTTAGCAAAATTCATTATTTTGACGGAAAGATTGAAAAACTTGAAGCCAGCATGTTGTGTATCAATCACACAAATCCGCACCTCAAGAAGCGTGATTTTAGAAAAGCAATTGCAAAGTCCTATAGGAAAAGTGGAGTTATAAGAAATAAGTTCAACTCTGATGCAGTACCCCTGTCCGGTCCCTATGCAAAAAAGCATGACTTCACTGACCATTCCATCACTGGCTACAAATTTGATGATAAAACTCCTATGCAACTCATGACGAAAATGGGCTATGATTATAATAGTAAAAGAGAAGAACTATCATTGAATGGTAAACCAGTAACTTTAAAACTTATTTATAAAACTGACATTACGAATAAAGAAGAAGAAGCCCTTAGAAATTCATTTGTCCACGATCTTTTGGAAATCGGGATTACGGTGCAAATTCAACCTGTAGTCAGTTTAAACTGGTATAGGACCTTGGCAAATAAAAATAATTGGGATTTGGCGTATTATTCAGTTTCTACACTTGGGTCTCAAACATCTTTGAGTCCGTTATATGGGACAGGTAAATCAAATAACTTTCAAAGATATAGCAACCCTGACGTGGATAAGCTTTTTTCCCAACTGGAAAACCAAACAGAACCAGCATTAAGAAGAAGATCTGGTAAACAGATTCATAAATTATTACATGAGGATGTTGCCTCGATTTTTTTATGGACTTTAAATAGCTGGTACGTTTTTAATAAAAACGAGATACATGAGGACAACCATACACTTATTAATGGTGATAATTTTTTCACCACACCTCATAAATGGAAACCAGCTGATTAAATGTATCTTAAGAAATCTTTGTCTCTATTAAAATTTCTATTCCTTACGTTAATCAAATCTGTTCTTTTCACCTCTCTCATTTCATTTATCGTCTACTGCCTATTATATATTTGTCCAGATTCAGATAGTTTTATAGGTGGGGAGAAACTTAAGGAGTATGATTTTTCTATTGATTTTTCTGCGCATGGTTTATCTGAGGTTAATCAAAAGAACATTGTAACTGATTTTCCCTTTGTCGCTGGTGAATATGCACAGTGGTTACTTAATGCTATAACATTAGATTTTGGAGTTAGAAATGACGACCAGGAAGAAATTTCTTCGTTTATTTTTGATGACCTGATAGTTACTTTAAAGTTTGTTGGCTTGGCTATTATTGTTGCGCTTTTTATTTCCATCTTATTCCTTTTTGCGTCAAGATTCTCCATGTTAAGTAGGTGTATTGTACAGCCTTTTCTGACACTCAGTTTTTTTCATGTTGTACTGATTTATATGCTACTGGAACACATTGGTCTAAATATGAACTTCATAGTAATATTTTCACTGGCTGTGGGAAGTGGTGTCTTATATGATTATTATACTTTACTTTCAGATGAGCATCATTCGATTATTGAAAAAGATTACAGTTCGTTTGCTCTTAATGCTGGCTATAATCCGTATATATTTGCTTCTAAGGAAATGCAACTTCAACTTATTTCTATAACAGCGAGTCGAATACCAATTGTTTTTGGTGGTATGATCCTTGTAGAAGTTTTTAGTGGAGGCGGTAAGTATGCGGGGATTGGTTTCAGGATTTGGGAGTCGTTGAGAGGTTATCCTGATTATGGTGTAATCTTTTCCGCTACTTTTGTGAGTATTCTACTATTTACGACCATTTTTCTCATAGCTGAAAGACAGAGAATTAATCTCATTAATTTACGTGATTAGGAAATGTTGAAGTTTATTTTACATTCAGATTCGCTCTTCGGTAAGGTGTTGACCATCATTTCAACCATTGTTGTTGTGTTTTTTGTTATTGTGGTTATTTCAGACAATCCTTTTTCTCAATATACAAATATTGATGAAGTAGAGGAGGAAAAGCCTGTTTCTATAGATCAATTGCAGTTCGATTCTGATAGATCTCATTTTGATTATTTTGATAAAGAAAACAATCAATATATTTACATACTTAGCGAGGAATCAAAACCAATTTTCAATCCAAAGAACCCCAAGGAATTGAAGGTAATTGAAACTGAGATGTTTAGTTTTTTGGCGGCACAAGAATATTATTTTCTTTCCATCGACAAAATATGGGATTACAGGATTCACCCTATAAAACCCCTGAAATTTACTTCACAGGGAGATATACTCATTTTAGGCACGACAAGTACAGGTTATGATCTGTTAAGCAAAATAACTGCATCCGCTAGCAAGACATTATTATTAATACTTTATACACTGGTTTCTTTTTTGTTTTTTGGGATCATTTTTGGTGTATTGATTGGGTATTACCGGGAGCGGTTTGTTCGCTCTATCAGGATTCTTGAATTCACAATTAAAACTCTTGAATCCACACCTCTTTTACTCTGGATGTTGTTGTCAGTAATAATTATACAGGGCGTTTTATTAGATATGGGAAAGAGTGCCGATTTCCAGTTAAGGCTCATTTTTGTTTTTTTTGGTTTTTTCTCATCACCATCTCTATCGAAAATCATTACCAATAAGTTCGAAATGCTTAAATCCCAGGACTTTGTTGTAGCGCTAAAGTTACTCGGTGTTAATGATAGAAGAATTATTTTTTCACATATTCTAAGGCATTTTTGTTTTTCAAGCATACTTTTCCAAGCTTCATATATCTGTGCTCAAGTATTGTTCTTCGACTTTACCCTTCAGGTTCTAGAATTCGGCTATCCGGGAACTTTAGGAAGTGAACTGTACAACTTCTACAGGGATAAGAACTATTATCAGTTTCCACTCTACACACTAATTTCCATCCTCTTTTTCTTCACCACGTTTTTATTTTATAGTGCAAGATTCTTCGAATCAAGGGCTAAATCATGAACAATGTTCTTGAAATCAATCGTTTGAATTCGATTATTTCTTCGAAGAAAGGTCCGGTTTATGTGTTAAATGATATTTCCTTTTCTATTCCAAGAGGTAAAACTATCGGTATCATTGGTGAATCGGGATCGGGAAAAACTCAATTAATGATGGCAATCACCGGTACCCAGAGCCTTACACCTGGTGTTGTTTCAGGATCCGTAAAATACTTTGGGGATACTGGGGATACACCTCTATCCTTTTATCCTGACCAAACTGATTATAACAAAAAATACGCTATATACCGAAATGTTGATGGTAACTATAAACGGAAGAACGCAGATTCGTTTGAAAGGTTTGTTAGGGAGAAGTTTAAGGATTTAAGAGGTATTAAGTTTGGGATAATTCCTCAAGATGTTAAATCTTTTCTCAATCCATTTTGGACCATTGAAAGGTTTTTCA
>JASLOE010000018.1 GCA_030745655.1 Nitrososphaerales archaeon
CGTCTCTTATCTTTTCCCGTATTTTTTTTTGACCAAATATTTTTTCCATAAACGGGTCTTTTCTTTGAACGAATTTCTCAAATACACATTTTATTAATTGACGATCTCTGTAATTAACAGCTATTTGTTGTGCTTCTTTTAGATTTCTTTGCCCTTTTGTATTGAGATTTATTAGAATATCAAGTGTTGTTTCATCGGTAAAAGAGAGATATCTTGATATTTCACTCACATCTGTAAAATTGAGTTCTTCATCGGCTAGGCTTATGGCTCTTATTAGCATAATTTCTGCTGCTCTCACTGTTCTATGAAAATAAACAGCTCTGAACATCTCATACCTTGAAATCATTAAGGCTTCGAAAGCATAGAGTGCTGCTTGGTCAAGAGCAAGGTGATCTTGGACAATATTGAAGGAGTTTATGATCCTGTGTATATCCACTTGACCATATTCTACTCCTGTGAAGTAAGAATCTCGTGGGAGATAATCCATAGTGTCTACACTTAAACCTCCTCCAATCAATTCATTCATGAATAGTGGTCTCTTTTGAGAAAGACCTATTGATAAATCAGAGATTATATCTATTTTGTAGTTGTGCATTAGTAGAATTTCTTTTATTTCAGTCTCCTGAATCACTCTTTTTGTGAGATCTTCGTGGCTTATGTTACGCCTTTCTGCAAGAACTTCTTCGAATAAATGAGAAAATGGGCCATGACCCGAATCATGGAGAAGAGCAGCCATCTTAATTTCTCCTATCTGTTCAGACTTTAGATCAATAATTTGTGCTAATCTTGTTGCTGCCAGTTTCGCAAGGTGCATAGCACCTATTGAGTGGTCAAAACGTGTGTGTTGAGCACCTGGATAGGTAATATGTGCTCCAGAAAGTTGCCGGATTCTTCGTAATCTTTGGAAGATAGGATTATCAATTATATCTTTTTCATCATCTTCGATATAGACATAGCCATGAATTGGATCTCTTATCTCAGCTGCAGCTTTTGAAGACACATTCACACATATCTTCATCGTAGGTATTAGATGTTACCGTTAATATTGCTAAGGTATCTAGGTTTATTATTATAGTAAGTGTACTATCCGGAGTAGAGTGACGATGGGACTTATTTTTGCTATTGAGGGTATAGATCAATCTGGAAAAGGGATGCAGACCAAAATGTTGGTTGAAAGATTGATGAAACAAGGCCATAAAGTAGAATTGATTACTTTCCCAGATTATTTCACTATTATTGGGAAAGAGATAAAAGCATTTTTAGAAGGAGATAGAAATTATTCTTTGCAAGTTAGGCATATGCTTCTTTCATTGAATAGATGGGAACGCAAAGATCTTATCGATGAGTGGTTTAAAAAGGGGAAGACAGTTGTATTAGATCGATACAGTGGTTCTAACTACGCATATGGACTTACTCAAGGTTTGAAATTAGATTGGTTGCTGAACTTGGAGAAAGGATTACCTGAACCTAGTATTACAATATTACTGGATTTGTCACCTGAAATATCTTTGAACAGAAAAATGTCTGGAAGAGATATTCATGAGAGGGATCAAGAATTACTAAAGGGCGTTCGTAAAGAATATTTGAAGCTGGCCAAGCGATGGAATTGGATCATTGTTGATGCTTCCAGTGATCCTAATACTGTTCATGACCGTATTTGGAGTAAATTAGATAATTTTATCCAGAAATCTCATCATTAGCTGTAAAGTATACGCTGCAGGTGCTTTCTTTAAAATTTGGCTGCCAGATTCATCGAACATGACAATGTAACGCCCGAATCTCTACAAGTCAGGAGTTACCAAGTAGATCTTGCAGCAATATGTTATAACGAAAATATTTTGCTAGTTGTTCCCACCGGTCTTGGTAAGACTGCGATTGCACTTCTAGTTGTTGCAGAATATTTGAAAAATCATCCAGATAAGAAATGTCTTCTACTTGCTCCAACTAGGCCACTTTGTCACCAGCATTACAATTTTTTTCAGAAGCACTTGTTGCTTGATGAAGATAAAATTCAGGTTTTAACTGGAAAAGATCCAATGAATGTGAGAAAAAAGAAATGGGAACAACAAGTGATATGTGCTACTCCACAGATAACTGTTGGAGATCTAAAAAGAGGATTGCTTGATCTTGAGAATTTTTCTATTCTAATCTTCGATGAAGCTCATCGAGCAGTTGGTGAATATGCATATTGTCATATAGGTAGAAACTATAAAAAAATTTCTTCTAAAGCACGGATGGTCGGGTTAACTGCATCTCTTCCTGATGATGAAACCCGCATTAAAGAAATGCTGACGAATCTTAGTTTTGATAGAATAGAATTTAGAGATGAGCTTAGTGAAGATGTAAAACCATACGTTCAAAAAACTAAGCTTGAATGGAAGAAGATACCGCTTCCTCCCCTTCTCTTGGATATTCGGAGTAAGCTAAAGAATTCCATTACAATTCGATTAAAACGGCTTGAAGGGTCTGGAAATGTCAGAATAAAAAATAAGAACAATATTAGTATGAAGAATCTTCTTGATTTAAGAACTGAAGTTGAGAAGCTAGATGATTCTCAGGCCAAATCTGACCTTATATCTTCCATTAGGTTAAGTCATGCTATCAACCTTCTGGAAACTCAAAGTATTCAGTCATTCCTAAAATTCTTTGATCGACTTTCCAAACGTTACAGTGGTGTTGGTTTACGTCAATTACTCGAAGACCCACAAGTAAAATCAGCATATGAATCTGCAAGGGGTGCATCTTTGTTAGGTGTAGAACATCCAAAGATTGATGAGTTGAAAATCTTATTAAAATCTCTAGGTAAACATGAGAAGGCAATAGTTTTTACTGGATATCGGGACTCGGTCGATAGTATCTATACGAATCTTGCTTCAAATAAATTTAGAGTTAGATTTCTGATAGGAAAAAGTGGGAAAGGACAGCGTCAGAATGAACAAGTGAAAACTATTGAGGATATGAATGCCGGCTTGTTCGATATACTTGTGGCAACTCAAGTAGGTGAAGAAGGACTAGATATATCTGAATGTAGTTTGGTGGTTTTTTATGATAACGTACCAAGTGCAGTTCGGTTTGTCCAAAGGAGAGGACGAACGGGACGAGAAGCCCCTGGTCGAGTTGTAGTTTTAATTGCTCAGGGGACAAGAGATGAAATATATTATTGGGTTGGTAGAAGAAAGATGAAGAGTGGAAGACAGATAGTGGCAAAGATGCAAAAGCCGAAACAAGTCTCTAAAGGCCTTATGGATAATTATGTGGAAAGTAGTAAAAATTTACCTTTAGTATATGTTGATGCACGCGAATCTCTTTTACTTGTTGATGAATTAAAGAAAAGGGGTTGTAGAGTCGATGTGCAGACTTTAATTGTGGGGGACTTTATTGTATCTAAAGATGTTATAATAGAGAGGAAGACCGGAGAAGATTTTGTGAAATCTGTTATTGATGGTCGTCTCTTTAAGCAGCTTGTTGCTATGCGTGAAACATATTCTCGACCTGTATTGATATTGGAAGGTGAACGGAAACGGGCTACTGGAATAGGTAATGCCTCACTTTTTGGTGCACTTGCTAGTGTTGTTTCTGACTTTGATGTATCGATCTTTATGTCTAGTGGACATGAGGAAACCAGCCAGATAATTTTTCATATTGCACGAAGGGAGCAGATTGAGAAGAAAAAGAAGGTTATTATTAGAAACAGAAAGACTCTTAGACATATTTCTGATACACAAAAATATGTGGTATCTGGGTTACCTGGTGTTAATACTGTTTTAGCGGAGAGACTTCTGATTGAGCTCAAAACAATTTCAAGTATATTTGGTGCCAACGAGACTGAGTTGAAACAGGTTGAAGGGGTAGGAGAGAAGTTGGCAAAAAATATTAAAGATATTGCTAAAAAAGAATATGAACCTTCTTCAGATTAGTCCATTAAGATTTATAGAGTTTGCCAATATCTGAGTTGCCGGAATATAAAAAGTGAGAATTATTGAGTTGTGAAAAATGTGAAAATGATGACTCATTACCTTTTACTTGTACGTACTGTAAGAAAAGCTTCTGTGCAGACCACCATCTCCCAGAAAATCATGAATGTGGTAACATTTGGATGGCACGCCCCCCAACAGAAATTCCAACTGTTTCCTCACAAAGGAGGTATTATTCATCGAGTTATAATCATGGTTCTCGTGTTTCAGAAAATATATTCTGGTTCTCTAGACAAGAGCTTAAACATCTGGTAATAGGCACTTTTCTTGTAATGATGGTGGCTTTAAGTTTGACCGGGGTTTTTATTCCTGATAATTGGGTGACATTATCACTTGCTTTTATTTTTGCATCTTCTTTTCTTCTTCATGAACTTGCCCATAAGTTCACAGCACAAAAATATGGGTTATGGTCAGAATTCAAATTAATTCCATTTGGTTCAGTTCTTACAATTGTTAGTATATTTTTACCTTTGAAAATAATTGCTCCTGGGACAGTAATGATAATTGGGAGAGCCACACTTTCAACCATAGGAAGAACTGCTTTTGCGGGGCCTTTGACAAATATCATACTTGGTTATGGATTATTGTTATCATCGCTTTTAACTTCAGGATCAATTATTTCTATGATTTTAGGTTGGGGTGCTTATGTGAATGCGATATTAGCTATTTTTAATTTAATACCGTTTGGTGTTCTTGATGGGCAGAAAATAATATCATGGAATATGAAGGCTTGGGCAATTGGGATTGGTTTTTCTGTGGTTCTATTTTTTATCAGCAGAGCCTTTTAATATCTCATGTACCCTTCGAACTAATTAAGAAGTAGGTTGCTGATATTGGAGATAAATGTCGATACTGGAAAAATTCTTGAGAAGAACTATGAACTTCTTGTTCTTGGCATATTTGAAGAAGAAAAATATCAAGGTGTAAATGGAATTATTGACAAAGCTTTAGGTAAAGAGATTTCACAAAAACTCAAAACTTCAGAGTTTAACCCAAAGTTGAAAAAGACTTGCCTAATCACCACTTATGGAAAGATAGGTATCAAACGAATCTTATTGGTTGGTCTAGGTAAACGTAAAGATTTCAGTTTAGAAAGTATTAGAATGGCTTCTAGTAGTGCAATCAACTCAATTCGGGAATTAGGTATAACAAGTTGTACTTTTAGCATATTGGGTGATAAAGCGACGAAGATCTCCTTTGACCAAATCGTAGAAAATACTGTTGTTGGTTGTGAACTGGCGTTATATCAATTCAATCTGTACAAAACAGAAGATCAAAATATAAAGAAAATTAACAAATTATTATTCTTTGTTTATGCACCTGAAACATCAGTTATCAAGAATTCTATTTCGATTGCCCAAATAATAGATAATGGTGTGAATCTAGCAAGAAATCTATCAAATACGCCAAGCAGTGACGCTACACCTACACAAATTGCTGAAAAAGCAAAAATAATTGCCGATGAATCTGGAATGATTTTCAGTGTATTGAACAAAAAGGAGATGGAGAAATTCAGTATGGGTGGAATAATTAATGTGTCTAAAGGAAGTAATCAACCTCCAAAACTTGTTATCCTTGAGCATAAAGGTGGTGGTACTGCACGACCCATTGTGTTGGTAGGTAAGGGAATAACGTTTGATAGTGGTGGAATATCTCTTAAACCTTCAGAAAAAATGGAGGATATGAAGCACGATAAAGCAGGTGCAGCTACAGTTATTGGTACTATGCAGACAGTTGCTCAACTCAAGTTACCTCTAAATATTATAGGTATTATTCCGCTTACTGAAAACCTTCCTAGTGGTTCAGCCTATAAGCCAGGTGATGTATTGAAGATGTGCAATGGAAAAACTGTTGAGGTCATTAATACAGATGCTGAAGGACGATTAATACTTGCTGATGCACTTGCATTTGCATCGAGATATAAACCTCAAGCAGTTATGGACCTTGCTACCCTCACTGGTGCCTGTGTTATTGCTCTCGGAAGTTTTGCAACCGGTCTTTTAAGTAACGATGATAATTTGAAAAAACGGATAACTTCAGGTGGTGAAATAACTGGTGAACGTGTTTGGGAATTGCCTTTATGGGATGATTACAAAGAACTGTTGAAAAGTGATATTGCTGATATGAAAAATGTAGGAGGAAGACCAGGTGGAGTTATAACAGCTGCTTCATTTCTCAGTAATTTTGTTGATTATCCATGGGCACATCTAGATATAGCAGGTACTGCTTGGACACAAAGTAATGTTGGGGTTAAGCCGTATAATCCAAAAGGAGCAACAGGTGTTGGTGTTCGATTGATTACTGAGGTACTTAGATCCTGGGAAACTTAAGAACTTCATTATTTCTCTATAATTACAAGTCTTTTATCTGTATTGAAATTCTTCATAAGATCTATTGATTTGATAAAATCTGTTTTTGGAATTACTAATGGTCCAATATCCGGGTCATTTATCTTTACTTTTTCGGAATTAAAACCTGTTACAACCACCCAATGCAATATGCCATCCGGATAATTTTTATCTGAAATATATCCGGTTTGTTCTACCATTACTATAGGAGGTATCTTTTTCTTAACATAATATTCTATAGTTTCAAAATCAATTTTCTTGTAATGATGCTTCACTCCTTTTTTTATAGCCTTTGATTTAATTCTCTCATAATTGAATCTGAAGAAAGGAACCAATATGTTTGTGAATAGCCAAGCAAAACGACCACGATTGAAAAATAATTCGAATTTTCTCTCTTCTTTGATAACTGATGCTTTAAATTGTCTTCCTGCTGCGAATCCTGCAAGCCCAAAAGCATCTGTCATTCCGAAAGGAAAAAGCTGTGCAAATATCCAAGCTCTAAATTCAGATACACGATCGAGTTTTAAATTGGGTCTATGATATTTCATCACCATTAAAAGACAAGCTGGTCCACAACTCCCTATCATAACCTGCTTGAAATAAGGCACATCAAGGTCAATCGAGAGACTATTCACAGGATTTTGAGAATACCCATCAGTATAGGTGTTGTGTTCAACATAATCTTTGATAGCTATTATGTTATTATCACGTGATAAAATTATTTTTTTGGGGAAGAGTTAAAATAGGTCTTTAAAGCAGATGTGACTAGAGTTGCTAAAGGCGAAAGAATTAATGTTGTTGCTTCTAAATTGATGATTTTTTACAAATTTTTTTACTTGGCGGGTATAATATTTGAAATGTGATATTTGTCAAGCTTACAAAGCAATGAAATGTACTAAATGTGGTATGCTGGTGTGTAAAAACCATTATGCTCAACATTTTGATGAAGAAACCAGAAAGTTAGTATTGCTCTGCCATAATTGTAGTAGAGATCAAATGACTTTTACTTACACACCTCGCAGACGGTGGAGACGTCGCAGATATTACTAACTTTTTTAGAAAATTATTTACTAGGATAATCCTAAAGTAGTGGTTGCTAACCCTAGATCGGAGAAGAGAATATGAGTGAAGAAATCCCCGAATTGGGCGAATTTGTTCTTGCTACAGTGAAACAAATTACTACATATGGGGTTTACGTCTCATTAGATGAATACAACGAGATGAAAGGGTTCCTTCATAGATCCGAAGTAGCAACTGGTAGAATTAGGCGAATAGGACGATTTATTAGAGTTGGTCAAAAAGAGGTTCTGAAAGTTATACGTGTTAATCGAGAACGGCGTGAAGTTAATCTCTCACTCAAGCAAATAACAAAACAGGAGAAAAAAGACAAGTTAATCGATGTAAAGCATTATGACAAAGCACAGAATATTATTGATATAGCTAAAAATGGTCTAAAATTAAGTCAAAGTGAAAGTGATGATTATCAATCAATCTTGGAAGACAATTTTGACACATTATACCAGGCGATGGAAAATTTATCTCGAGAAGGAAGCAAGGTTATCTCGAATCTCGGTCTACCTAAAAATTATGTGGATTATATTGAAGAAATTGCAAAAGAGAAAATATCTCCCCCCAAAGTTTCTATAAAGAGCATTATGGAAGTGTCTTCTCCATTACCTAATGGAATAGAAGTTGTGAAGGCAGCTCTATCTGAAGCAGAACAGAAATCTTCTTCTAACACAGAAATTAAGATAAGTTATTTGTGTGCACCAAAATACAGACTGGTTGTGGAAGCTACTGACTATAAGGAGGCTGAGAAAGTTCTGAAAAATGTAGTCGATGTTGTTCAAAGTAAGATGAAAAAACGTGGAACTTTTCAGATTAGCAGGAACAAGAATTAATCGTTTCTCTTGCTATCTTTCTTTGATTCATTCTTTTTACTTCTTGAAACCTTTCTTAGAACTTCAATATATTTGAGAAGTAGTTCAGCAAGATGAGTCTGTTTCTCAATATCTTCCTCTTTTTCGAGGTTTTGTGCAACTTCTTCTATCTTTTTAGAAACAAGGCTTTGTATTCGAAGAGTCATATCCATAGTTGAAACTACCATATTCTTTCCTATTTCATTGATATTATCACAATTAACACAGACTGTCCTTCCTTGATATTGTAAAAGTAGCCCTCCACATTTAGGACAAGACTCCCCAAGTAACTTTCCTCCTTTTAATAGGATATCAGAAGTTCTTTTCATCTTTTCTTTTTCTTTAGTATCCAAAGTTCTTTGGATAAAGTTCTCCTAGGATTTAAGCTATATGCGTTTTTATAATTCCTTTACCCTAGTAACTTTATATACACATAAAGAAATTGATAATAAAGAAATAATTATGATGTGATGATTATGAGTGAGACCAAACAGAAAGAAAATGAAGAAAAGATTGTAAAGTCTATTGCTGTTCTACAATCAATTGCTGATAGTAATATTACACCTAGAAATATCAGAAAAATAGTGAAGGATTCTATGATAATGCTTCAAGATAAAACTCTCTCACAAGGTGTAAGGGCTGCTAATGCAATAAGTATGCTTGATGAGATCTCTCAAGACCCAAATATGCCTAGTTATGCGCGTGTGACAATCTGGAATGCTGTTTCTACACTTGAAAGTGTAAGAGAAGTAGTTTAAAGACAGATTTTAATTTTAGTTATTCACAGAATTCACTGCATTTCCATGTGCTCTACCAATATTTCTCTTACATCTGGAATTTCATGAATATCAAACCCAGGTTCTGATGTGATAAACACTAATCTCTTATTCTGATGAAATACCATTAGAGTTACATATTCCCGCTTAATAATTGTGTAGATTGTTTTACCAAAGTATGTGTTCCATGTTTCTCTTCCCGTACTTTCACTTACTATATGGGCCATTAATCGTAATTCTTCTTCTTTCGGTTCTAACGCCTTTATTCCACGTCTCATTCCACCTGAAACTACTCTCCCATTTTTATCAAGAACCGCAACATATCTAATTTTTCTGTTAAACTTGAATATCTTCTTACACATTTTTTCAAATTTCTTAGGTACCATGTGACTCATATTATCTTCTCGTTTGTACTCTGTAGTCTATCATGAGTATTAATACTTTGACCTCTAATAAGAAAAATTTATAGGAATAACTATTGTTTTTAATTTTGACTGGCAGGTAAGATTTTATTAGTTGAAAATTATTCAGGGTTGAGTGCAAAGCGTATGGTGAAAAAAGTTTCTTCTCATTTAAAAGAAAAAGCGGATTTAATTAAACGGATCAATGATTTATCTAAACAGCTTGAAACAGAAAGAGAAAAATCTGAAGAATATGTTTCTAGATTGAAGTATCTACAAGCAGACTTCGAAAACTTTGGAAAGAGAGTTAACCGAGAGCGTGAAGATATAGTGAAAATGAGTAGTGAGCGAATTGTTACGAAGTTGCTTACGATACAAGATGATCTTGAGTTAGCTGTATCTGAAAGTCAAAAAATGAAAGTTTCAGAGCGTGTTTCAAAAGGATTAAGCATGATCCTTATTAATTTTCGTGATGTATTAAATCAAGAGGGTGTTGTTGAGATAGATGCCTTAGGTAAGACCTTTGATCCATCAAAGCATGAAGCTGTATCATTTTTGGAGTCCAATAAATTGAAAGAGAATACAGTTGTAAGCGAGTTAAGGAAAGGATATATCTTAAATGGAAAAGTAATTCGTCCTAGTACTACTGAAGTGACGAGGAAACCTGTAAAAAGAGGTGATGAACCATCCTCAAAGGTGGAGATAAAATAATGACTAAAATTCTAGGTGTAGATCTCGGAACCAGTAACTCAGCGGCTGCAATAATGATGGGTGGACGACCCACAATTATTCCGAGTGCTGAAGGAACAAGTCTTGGCGGTAAAGCATTTCCTTCTTATGTAGCATTCACAAAAGATGACCATCAGTTAATTGGAGAACCTGCAAGGAGACAGGCAGTCTCTAATCCTGAAGGAACTGTTTATGCTATAAAAAGAAAGATGGGTACGGATCATAAAACAACTTTGCATGGTAAAGAATTCTCTCCTCAGCAGATTTCGGCATTCATTCTTCAGAAAGTTAAAAAAGATGCTGAAGCCTTTGTTGGAGAAAAAATTGAGAAAGCTGTTATTACAGTACCTGCATACTTCAATGACAATCAACGGCAAGCGACTAAAGATGCTGGTGCAATAGCTGGACTCGAAGTAATGCGAATAATAAATGAGCCGACAGCTGCTTCCCTAGCTTATGGGATGGACAAATCTGACAAGGAACTTAAGATATTGGTATTCGATTTTGGAGGAGGTACCCTTGATGTAACTATAATGGATTTTGGTGGTGGTGTTTTTGAGGTTAAGTCAACAAGTGGGGACACTCAACTTGGAGGAACTGATATGGATGAGGATCTTACCGATCATGTTGTTGAGGAATTTAAGAAAGATACTGGTATTGATCTAGCTCAAGATAAAACTGCTATCCAGAGGGTTCGTGAAGCAGTTGAAAAATCAAAAATAGAATTGTCCACTACTCTTGCAACTGATATTAATTTACCTTTTATATCTGCAGATGCTTCAGGACCAAAGCACTTAACGAAGAATTTTACACGTGCAAAGCTTGAGGAGCTTGTAAGGCCAATTGTTGAGAAATGTAAAGGATCTTTGCAGCAAGCCATTAAGGATGCAAAACTCACTCCTAAGGATATTGATCGTGTAATTCTTGTGGGTGGACCTACAAGAATGCCAATAGTTCGAAAATTTGTTGAAGATTTTGTTGGTAAAGAATCAGAACGAGGTGTAGATCCAATGGAGTGTGTTGCCATAGGAGCTGCTATTCAAGGTGGTGTTTTAGCTGGTGATGTTAAAGATATTCTGTTGTTGGATGTAACTCCTCTATCATTGGGTGTTGAAACTCTTGGTGGTGTGATGACAAAATTGATTGAAAGAAATACAACTATCCCAACTCGTAAAAGTCAAGTTTTCACTACTGCAGCTGATTACCAAACAACAGTGACTGTTCACGTTTTGCAGGGTGAAAGGGCAATGTCAGCTGATAATGTTTCATTGGGTATGTTTAATCTTGAAGGGATTCCACCTGCAGCAAGAGGAGTTCCACAGATTGAAGTAACCTATGACATTGACGCCAATGGGATCCTTAACGTTTCTGCAAAGGATACTGCAACAAATAAAGAACAAAAAATCACAATTTCTGCATCAACAAAACTCTCTGATGAGGAGAAAGAACGCCTGATAAAAGATGCTGAGAAGTATGCTGGAGACGATAAACAGAAGAAGGAAGAAGTTGAAATACAAAACAGTACAGAATCAATGATTTACACTGCGGAGAAAACAAAAACGGATTTGAAAGATAAAATTTCCAAGGAACAAGAGGAAAAACTGGATAAGGGTATCACTGACCTGAAAGAGGTTCTTAAAGGTAAAGATATTGAAAAAATGAAGAGCTCCAGTGAGGAGTTAGGTAAGCTACTCCAGGAAATAAGTGCCCAAGCATATCAAAAAGCTTCTGCAGCTCAACAGGCCGAATCTCAAAAGCAAACTGAAGGCGAAGCTAGTGGGAAAGAAAATAAAAAGGAAAAAGTAGTTGACGCTGACTACAAAGTAGTGGATAAAGATGATGATAAGAAGTCGAGTACTGATGAACCTCAATGAATAAACGGGATTACTATGAAGTTCTTGGTGTAACTAAAAAAGCTTCAAAAACTGAGATAAAAAGTACATATAGAAAACTTGCTTTAAAATATCATCCGGATCGTAACAAAGAATCTGACTCAGAAGAGAAGTTTAAAGAAATATCTGAAGCTTACGCTGTCTTATCGGATGATAAAAAGAGGTCTCAATACGATCAATTTGGGCATGCAGGAATAGATAGTAGATACACTAGTGAGGACTTATTCAGGGAAGTAAACTTCGATGAAATATTCCGAAATTCTGGATTTGGTTTTGGTGGATTAGGTGGGATTTTTGAACAATTCTTTGGAGGTGGAGGTAGATCTAGGAGTAGTCAAAATCGAGGATCTGATTTACAACAAGAAATTACAATAACTCTTGAAGAAGTTGCTAAAGGATTAAACAAAACGATCCGTGTTCATCGCAATGAGAAATGTAGTGTTTGTAATGGCTCTGGAGCTAAACCTGATTCAAATGTAAAGAGTTGTCCTGATTGTCGGGGAGCTGGCGAAGTCCAATATGTTCAATCTGCTGGTTTTGCTAGAATAATGAGAGTAGAAACTTGTCGTAAATGCCGTGGAAGAGGCGAGGTTGTGGAAATTCCTTGTACACAATGCAGAGGTTTAGGTTTATCTAGTAAGATGAGTACCATTAAAGTAGACATTCCACCGGGAATAGATTCTGGTTCAAGCCTAAGATTAACTGGTGAAGGCGAAGCTGGTCCCCACGGAGGGTCACCTGGTGACCTGTATGTCGTAATACGTGTGAAGCCTCATATTACATTTGAGCGTCACGGTGATGATATTGTTTTTGAGAAAAAAATTAGTTTTGCTGAGGCAGCATTAGGTACGGATATAGAAATACCTGGCTTAGAAGAGAAATTAAATTTGAAAATACCTTCCGGTATTCAAAGTGGGACAGTGATGAGATTGAGGAATAAAGGTATTCCTCATTTGAGGAGATATGGGCAGGGTGATGAGTTGGTTCATGTGTTAGTGGAGACACCTGTTAAACTCAATAAAAATCAAAGAGAGATATTTGAAGAGTTGGCAAGGACCTCATCGATTAAGGTTCATAAGAAAAAAGGATTATTCGGATAGCAGAATTTTAGGGCTGATGAATTATTTTCCCAGTCTTATCTGTATACTTTAGTTCAGGTGCACGTGTCTGAATAATACCTCTTAATTTATCAGATTTTAGTGTTTTCAAGAACAGTTCAATAACAGGTTTCCTCATTCTAGTTTTCTCTAAAACAAAATCGAACCATTCCTCTTGAATTGGTATAAATTCCAGATTCGTCTTCACTGTTCGAACCTCTACCCCTAACCCTACATCGGCTTCTCCACTTCGCACTGCTTCAGCAACTTCAGGATGTGAATTAACTTCATAGTCATAACCGCGTATCATGTTGATGATGGTTTTCACTTCAATCCCATCTTCTTTTGCAATTTGTTGAATACCTTCATCTAATAAGTGTCGTGTACCCGATCCTAATCCACGGTTTATGATCTTCACTTCTTTGCGAAGCAAATCTCGGAACCCAAATATCTGTTTTGGGTTTCTTTTTTTCACTATGAAGCCTTGTTTACGTTTGAATCCTCTGACCATAATAGCTTTTCCTGTAATCCAATATCTGTTCATAAAAGATATATTGTATTCACCTGTTTTTGAGTCTGAAAGATGAACACCTGCTATATCTGCTTCACCTAACATTATTGCATTCAAACCTCCTGATGAACCCACATTTACAATTTCATATGAGAACTTCTTTTCAGAAAGCATTTGTTCAATTATGAGCTCAATCCCTATGGAGTTGGACCCTATAATTGTAATATCTGGGAGCCACACTTTCTTCTTGAACAGATTAGCTTCTTGTTTGGATATAATGGATTTAGCTGCAGATTTCAACAATCTTTTTTGGAGGATATAATACTCCGATAATATGTTATTAGCTGCATATGTTAATGTTGCTCCACCACCAGAGACACCACCTCTTCTAGCCTCAACTAAAGGTGTCCCCAGAATCTTTTGGATGTTATCTATACGGTTCCAGGCGTGTGCATATGATAAACCTAGTGTTTTAGCAGCTCTCATAAAGGAGCCTTGTTGTTTTATATGTTCAAGTATTTCAATTTCCTTCTTTCCAATAAGATATTGACCATTTAATTCTAGCCAAGCCTCGAATCCTGCTGTAAAATTAAGCTTCATTCTTATTTTACTATAGAACCGTTATATTTTTAAGTATATATCGTATCGATATATTGGTAAAAATATAACGATGAACATCAAATCCAATCACTTTGTGTTAATATTCATCATTTTAGGCGGATTAATTGGTGGCTATTATATTATATCATCTTTAGTTTCTCAAGAAACAACTAGAACAAATCTGATAATATCTACTACGACCAGTATATATGATACAGGACTTCTTGACGCCATTGAAATAGATTTTGAATCTAAGCATTCAATAGATATCCTGTTTATTCCAGTTGGAACAGGACAGGCTATACTTCATGGTCAGAGAGGAGATTCTGACCTGATTCTGGTTCATGCTCCCATAATAGAGTTCGATTTTTTGATTCAAGATTATGGAGTAGCTCGGAAGGTAGTAGCTTACAATTTCTTCATAATTATTGGGTCTAAGGACGATCCAGCTGGAGTAAAAGGGAGAGATATCAAGGACGCTTTGAAACATATTGTGGATTCTGGGAGGCGTGGTGAATCAATTTGGATTTCAAGGGGTGATGATTCTGGAACGCACACAAGAGAAAAATCATTGTGGAAAGAGGCTGGCTTTGATGTGACATCGCTTGTGAATGAATCTTGGTATCTAGAGGCAGGAGCTGGTATGTTATCAACTCTTAGATTAGCTAATGAAAAGACTGCTTATACTCTATCTGATACTGGTACTTTTCAGAAGTTTAGTAAAGGAACGCAAATTGAACTAGAAATCTTAGTTGATCAAACAAAAGAATTAATCAATGTTTACAGTGCAATAGCTGTTAATCCTGATTTAATTGAATGGGTAAATTTTGAGGGAGCAATACAGTTCATAGAATACCTAATTTCAGAGGATACTCAAGATCTTATTGCAAATTTTGGTGGAGATATTTTTCAGAAGAAACTATTTTCATCCGCTGTAGAACTACTGAAATCAAGTTCAGGTGAGATTGAGTCTCAATGGATTAAGGATATTGCTTTTCTTGATGGGTCTGAATGTCCTCCTCAATATCGGGCAGAACAAAATCAGTTATATGATTGATTAAAAATGGGCATAATTACCGAAATAGTCTTGAGCTTCTTTGAAGCACTCAATCTGATCTTCTCAGGTGACAGTTTTGTTATTGATATTGCATTAAGGTCAATTTACATTTCAGGTTTTGCCACTATCTTAGCTATAGGTTTTGGTATTCCTATAGC
>JASLOE010000019.1 GCA_030745655.1 Nitrososphaerales archaeon
TTCCATTAGCTATTGGCATTTCTACTACCGATGTACTAAGTCCACTCAATACGCTTTCAACTGATTGTTTTATTTTATCTTCTGTACACGTTATTTCAATCTCCCACCCTCCTTTTCTTAGTTTTATATGAACTTCATCATCTCTATCTCCCATTTTCAAACACCTTATTGTTGTTGTTTATTGAACATCTTGCGCAACATTTATAATCCGTTGCCTTCTCTATCTTGTTGTTCAAGATGAACACTCAATTAAATATTCCTATAATGGATTTCAAAACGATAGACCCTACACGCCTAATTGATAGTATGGAGAATCAATTAAGCAAAGATATGAATCAAAATATTAATCGTTTAATGTATAAAAAAGTGATTTTCAATAGAAACGGAAGTGATTTGCAACCAATAAATGGTTGGGAAGGAAAAGTACCTGATCTAAAATCTGAACATTTTAGACAAAATAAAAAAAATGTGCCTGTAGCAGGAATCGATTCTTCTTGTATACATATAGCAGAAACGGATGTTGGGTCTGTATATGCTGGTAGAGCATCTGCAGTTTTATCACAACACGGTAAACTTTCTAAATGCTTTAGAATTGGTCCTGTTATCTATTATTTTGATGAAATTGCTGCATCACAGTTATCTAATGAATTAACTGGTTCTAATCGTCTGTCAAAACTCTTTCTTCTTGATAAATCCCTTGCTCAACAGATAATTCGTGAGAGGCTAGAATATAGTGTTGCTTTTGAATTAGTTAGAATGATGTCCAACTCAATAATAATGTTAGATGGTTGTTTAAAAAATTCAAAATATGATAATATTAAGCCTGACCTTCGAAGATTACTGGAGTTTGCTGAAAAGAAAGATGATACTATCATTGGGTTAAGTAAATCAACACAAATAGGATTATTAAATCATTTTTCTCAAGTGCTTTATACTTCTCAGAATATCCCAGCCTATCTGGATGTGAATGATTTTGTATCTCCATTTATCAATAATATGGAGGGCCACATAGTATTAGTACGGTTTTCTAGTGATGGTCATCCTTTTCGAGTAGATTTATCATCATTTTCTGATATTAAACAATCATTATCACTCTTATTATCTAGCGATTCATTCTATCATGGTTATCCAGAAACATTAAGATTAGCACATCATCTTTGTATTTTCAATGCGACTCAAAGCGACTCTATCAAAAGTTATCTAGTGAAGAATATGGGAGTTGTGGAAATTCCATCAGAGGACATTAGACATGTCACCCTTGGAAGTATGGGATTCCGATTAACTCATTGAGGCAAATAAGATGAAGATTGTTGAAAAAATTGGGAATGACGTTTCAATAATATCTCTCCCTTCAGAAAATATCCTTATCGGAGATTATATTACTATTGAAGAAGAAGAGAAGAATAGTCAGCTCGTAGTTCAAGTCTATGACGAACGATATCTAGATCACTCAAGTTTAATTGAAGATATGGTCCGAGATGAAGTTATGAAAGCATCTACCGATTGGGTTGAGAGTGACCCCTTACAGATAAACACAATATCATATTTTATTCAAGATATACGGTTACTTAAATGCAAAATACGTGGAAATATTGATGGTAATAGGTTTACATCTTCTGTATCTTGGTTACCATCCCGTGTTAAAGCTAGACTACATAAGATTCCAGTAACTAAGATGATGCAACTAGCAGGTCAAAATGGTTTACGGAAAATTAACATTGGTAAAACGCATAGCGGAGAGCAACTCCACATTTTTGCTGAATCACTTGATGGACAATTAAATATTATTACGGGTAAGAAGGAATCTGGAAAATCTCACTTATCCAAATTAATGGCATCTGAGTTGGTTAAACATGGAGCATATGTATTCGTATTTGATCTAAATAATGAGTATGGAGGATTAGATAGAAATAAAGATGGTTCACATAATACAAATATGAAGTGTATTACACTATCACCAAGTGATACACTAGTCTTTAAATTAAAATATCTTGGTCTTTCTTCTATGACAGGTCTACTTAGTCATGTCTTAGATATACCTGGAGCATCACTTAGAGAATTTATTAAAATGTGGAAGGTTCTAGAATCTCAGAATTCTCTTTCAATGCGGTCTTTAGGTGATCTTATTCAAACTTCACGTTGTAATGAATATGTTCGTGATGCGATATTTTCCAGATTTCATACATTACTATCATCAAAATTATTCTCAGATGAGAGATCATTTGAAATAGAGGACATATTCTCTAAGTTTAGAGAAGGATGCTTGGTGGTGATATCTTTGGGGCAGATTTCTCCTCTTGTAAGACAAATGGTAGTGGAAATATTCTTAACTAAACTTGTAGATCTTTTAGAGAAAAAAGATATTCCCCCTATTTTCTTATTTGCAGAGGAAGCACATCTATACCTAAGAGAGACTTACTGGGGTGATATTATCACAAGAATGAGACACTTCGGGATTTTTACTACATTTATCACAAATGAACCAAATGCAATAGATGATGGGATTTTCCGTCAAGTAGATAATATCTTTCTTTTCAACTTCACCAATGATATAGACTTAGAGAAGATAGGAAGAGTAACAATGATTGATACCGAGACAGTAAAATCAATGGTTAGAACATTACCGCGAAAGAGCTGCCTTGCACTTGGTCCTACTGTTGTCAATCTGCCTGTAAAAGTTGAAGTAGCTCAAATGGATACTGTTACCCTTGGTCAGACCCGCCTTTTCTTTGAATCAAAAAAGGAACTTTTAATTCAGAAGAATAAGTAACTTCGTTAAATACCAAAACTCCATTAAACAAATAACGTAAAACTATATAGATGATATATTTAAAATACTTTCTTGAATCTGTTTTGACTTCTAAAAATGATGAATTAATATCTAAAATAGGCGGCAGTATTATAGCTAACAGATATCCAAATCAAGCTTTAAAGAGTTGGCGTGAAAGACTATCAATTAAGCAAGTTGACTTAGCAAGAATTATGGCTGTATCACCTTCAGTCCTAAGCGATTATGAGAGTGGTAGACGACCTTCACCTGGCATTCGTTTTGTGAGACGATATATTGAAGCCCTTATAGAATTAGATAAAGAAAGAGACAAGTTTCTTGAAAAACTAACTGCATCATCAAAAGGATCCGCTATATTGAATATTGGTGAGTTTCATGAATCTATACCAGCTTCTGAGGTTGTTAAACTTGTAGGTGGTAAGATTCTCAGTGGAGAGAAATATCTAGAAAGAAAGATATATGGATTTACATTATTAGATAGTATACAAACTATATATTCTCTATCAGGATTTGATTACTATAAGATATTTGGAGCAACTACCGAACGAGTATTGATATTTACAAATGTTGGTTTAGGACGGTCTCCTCTTGTTGCAATAAGAGTTTCACAATTTAAACCAAGAATGGTCGTGCTGCATGGACCAACGTCTGTCGATAAATTAGCTATAGATCTTGCTGAACAAGAACAAATCGTTCTTTCCCTTTCATCAATACAAAAAGAAAGTGATTTCTCTGAATTATTTGAAAGAATATAGTTTTGAAAAGGTTTTTCAATATACATTTACTTCCTTGACTAAACGATAAAAAAACTATGTCAATCGATTTTATAGAAATAATATTGGGCCTTTTGATAATATCTATTATGTCAATATTAGCATTTAGACTTCGATATCTTGATCGTGGAGGTGTTATAGCTGGTATCGTGATTGGTAGTATTATTCTAATAGGCTTTGGATGGCCTGCTCTGATATTAATGATGGTATTCTTTACTTTTTCTACTTTTTCCACTCGATTAAGATACAGTTACAAAAGAAAACTTGGATTCGGGCAAGAAAAGGGAGGTAAGAGAGGATGGAGAAATACTTTAGCTAATGGTGGAATTGCAGCTTCTTCAGCATTAGCAAATTTATTCTTAGGTGGAGAAATCTTTTTTGCATTTTTTTTAGGTGCAATGGCAACATCTATGGCCGATACATTAGCAACAGAAATAGGTCTACTAAGTAGATCTAGACCTCGATTAATCACAAATCTAAGGAAAAAAGTAGGTGCAGGTACCTCAGGTGGAATCTCCCTTCTTGGCGAGCTTATGGTTATAAGTGGTAGTCTATTAATCGGAATTCTTGTTGTTTTCTTAGAGTTCTCCTCAATACCTCTTTTCACAATTATTTTACTTACTCTTTTAGGGGGTTTAATTGGATCCCATGTTGATAGTATTTTAGGAGCTACTATACAGAGTATGAATAGATGCATTATATGTGGAGTTATTACTGAGAGTAATATCCATCATAACAAACCTACTGAAAGTTTTAAGGGATTAAGGATGATTGAGAATAACGCAGTGAATTTTCTCTCAACCATAGCTGGCGCTTCTACTGCTGCTGCTGTCTTAATCATTATCTGAAATTATCTTCATCTAGAAAATATCCCCTTATTATCTGAAGCAGTTCAGTTATCTTAACCCTTTTTTGGTCCATATCATCTCTATTTCTTAATGTAACTTCATTATCATTCAAAGTATCATAATCAATAGTTATCCCTAAAGGAGTTCCTACTTCATCCTGCCTTCGATATCTCCGACCAATTGAACCTGACTCATCATAGAATATCTGAAATTCTCCTTTTAAGATATTCTGAACTTCCTTTGCTCTAACTTGTAATGATTCCTTTTTCAATAAAGGAAAAATCCCAACTTGTACTGGTGACAAATACCGATTCAGCTTCAATATATTTCTATCATTTTCTTTAATGAAAGAATGTTCCATAATACAGTAAAGGCTTCTATCCACTCCCATAGAAAGCTCAAAAATGTTTGGAAGAACTTTATCATCACCATCAATCACTGTCATATCTCTCTTACTTACTTCCATATGTCTCTTAAGATCATAATTTCCTCTATCATTACAAGCAACAAGCTCTATCCAACCTAAACTGGTTTCAATTTCAAGATCAAAAGCTGATCTAGCATAGAATGCCTTCTCCTTACTAGTCAATTTTCTAAATCTAAGTTTATTCAGATCTATCCCTGCCTTTTCATAAAATTGCTGAATAATTGCAAGATAATACCCTACTAATTTATTAGGAATAATATTCTTCTTTAATGCCTCCTCACAGGAGATTTCATTAATGCGAGTATCAATCAGAAATCTCAACACATAGTTACTTATTTCTTCGAACTTCTCGAATTCATTAATTCTCAATAAGTTATAAAAAACTTCAATTTCAGCTTGATAAAACTCTCTAAGTCTCATTAAACTTTGTCTAGGAGATATCTCATTTCTAAAACTCTTTCCTAATTGAGCTACCGGAAAGGGAAGCTTTCCTCTCATAATTTTGAAGAGCCTTGGAAAATCTACAAAGATACTCTGGCATGTCTCAGGTCTTAGATAAGCAGACTCATCTATAGCTCCTACTCCTACTCTAAACATCATATTGAATTTTGATACTTTCCCGAATTCACTATGACATTTTGGACAGCTAATTTTGTTCTTTCTCAAATAGTTATCATATTCTTCATCAGTGAGTCGTTCAGGAATAATTTCATTGATATTATCAGAAATCAGTTTATCAGCTCTAACAGTTAACCTACATTTACTACAGGAAACAATTGGATCTACAAAATTCTTTAAGTGACCTGAAGCTTCAAAAACTTCCTTTGCCATTATTTGTGAACCATCAATCTCTATCATTTGATCTCTTCTTACAATTTCTTTTCTCCATAAATTAATAAACCGATTTCTAAATATTGTACCTAAAGGTCCATATTCCCAAAAACCTGCTGGTACATCTGAATAGATTTCACAACTCGGTACAAAAAACCCACGTCCAAGTGCTAATCGCATTAATTCATCATAGTTCAACTTTCTCTAGTAGTTTTTTTCAAGTATTCTTAAACATATCTTCATTCTAAGCTACAGTAGCCTTCCGGTAGGGTCCTCGATTTCTATTCGTTGTCTTCTTTTTTTGCTCAATTCTATTTAGAAGATGATCTGAAATCCTATCTTGATCCAATTCATTTATCTCTTCTGTATTTTTAATTTCAAGAACCAGCTCAATTTCTACAGGAACATTTTCAGGAAGCTCAGCTACCCCTACAGCTACTCGAGCATGTTTACCATTATCACCAAAAATATCCACCAGAAGATCAGATGCGCCATTCATTACTTGGGGTTGACAAAAAAATCCTTCCTCAGAAGCTACATATCCAACAATCTTCAGAATTCTTCTTATTCTCTCTAAATTCCCTAACTCAGCCTTCACTGCTGCCAAACCATTAATTATACATAATCTTGCTGCTTCGTAGCCTTCTTGTTGATTCAGTTCTCTTCCTAGTTTTCCCTTTAAAGAAATCTTTCCATTTTTTTTAGGAAGCATCCCTGAAACAAATAGTATATTACCACTTCTTACAGCTTGAAGATATGTCCCTAATGGTTCAGGAGGTTTTGGTAAGAAGATCCCTTTTTTCCTTAATTGATCTTCATACAAGATAACTTCTCAATAATACTGTATCTAAAAAGGATTTAACTCTTATTAAAAAAGATAGAATTGGTGTATTAGTTACTAATTCATAATTACAATAACTATTCAATACACACAAAAACATTCCATCTTCTTACATCAATTCCACTATAACATAGTTAGGTCTGATCTGAGTTATCTTAATAGTTTAGCATATATTTCATCAATCAAACTTAGATGCGGTGTAATTGCAAGTAACCAATAATGTTAAAGAAGGAGATCACATTATCATTTTTCTTAATAAACGAAAGAATTGGCTTGTTAAGGCTGAACGAGGCAAAAGTTTTCATACTCATAGAGGTTTATTGAATTTTGATTCTATTGTTGGGCTTGAATATGGTTCCTCAATCTCTACAAGCCTTGATGAAAATATGTGGATATTAAAACCAACTATATACGATATTATTTTAAAAAGCCGCAGATTAACACAGATAGTATATCCTAAAGATTTAGGCACTATTGCTGCATGGACCGGATTATCACCAGGTAAAATTGTAGTGGAATCTGGAACAGGAAGTGGTGCTCTTACAATGTTTGCAGCGAGTCTAGTTCGTCCAACTGGTCATGTCCATTCTTTTGAAATAAGACCTGAATTTATAAAGATAGCAGAAAAAAATATAGCTCTCGCTGGTCTTCAAGACACAATTACCCTAAAATTGACTGATGCAAAAAAAGGACTTGGTATAACTGGAGCAGATATTGCATTAATTGATGTAGGTGATCCTTGGACTTTAGTGCAGCCTATGTGGGATGCACTTAAAGGAGGCGGTATTGTTGCAGCCATTTCACCTACAGTGAATCAGGTAGAGAAATTATCTAATGAGCTTTTAGATTGTAATTTTGTTGATATAGAGACTTTAGAGATTATCCTAAGAAATATTGAAGCTAGGTCTGGTAAAACCAGACCTGCAATGAGGATGATTGGACATACAGCATATCTGACTTTTGCACATAAAGCCTTTAAAACCGACAAAGATTAAAGCCGCTGTTTCTACAGCTTTTGCTGACATCGATTTGCAGAAGGCAGAAACCACTGAAAATATTTCTTTTATCCTTTACCTAGTTCCACTTATTTCAAGTACCATATATGCTATATCTCTTTGGACATCTGAAGGATTATCTTCAACCCTCCCTGAAACAGTATATTTATCTGTAACTAAAGATCCATATCTATTTCTTATTAGTTTCTTAGCGATATGTTGTGCAGTATTAATAGAGGTTTTTGGATCTTCAAAAGAATCTAGATTGAGTAGAATTGAAACAAATTCAAAACAAATTCAGATTCTTGCAGTTATTAGCTTTAGTGCTGCCGTATTATCAGTCTGGAGTACAATAGGTTACTCTTTTGATATCTCAAGAACCCTTCAAATTCTTCTTGCTGGAAGGTATGCACTTATCTTTCCTTTAATGCTATTCATTCTTGCTTTTCTGCTAAATACTTCACTTAAATTTAATCTACTATCTTTCAATAATTTAATGAAAAATGCCTCTTTTATTTTGATGATTGCTTCACCACTAATATTCTATGGATTATGGCGTATTCACGTACCTTGGGAGGGAATAATCTCTATAACCCTAATTACACTAATTATTGGTGTTGCCCTCATCCTATACAAAGGTCTAGATCAAACAAGTTAATGTTGCTTTGCTTAAATAAAACATCTATAATCTTCAATACTTGATATTTCAATATGTCTCTTGAAGATATTACTAACAACATTCAGATCTGTACTAAGTGTCCACTTTCTAAGAGCCGTACACTTGCTGTACCAGGAGACGGTCCTGTTGATGCTGATTTGATGTTTGTTGGAGAAGGTCCAGGTGCCAAGGAAGACACTCAAGGAAAGCCGTTTGTTGGCTCTGCAGGTACATATCTTAATACACTCTTAGGTCTGGTAGGAATAAAGAGAGAAGAGGTCTTTATAGTTAATATTGTGAAATGTAGACCTCCAGGAAATCGAGCTCCTTCATGGGATGAACGTAATGCTTGTTTACCTCATCTCCAGAAGCAAATACAATGTATCAATCCTCATTTAATATGTACACTTGGTAATATTGCCCTTGAGACACTAACTGGAGAGAAATCCATCTCTAGGATTCATGGAAATCTTTTGAGGAAAGAAAATAATCAGTTCTTCCCTATGTATCATCCTGCTGCAGCTCTTCATAATCCTGCATTAAGAGTAATTTTAGAGTCAGACATGCATAAACTAAAAAACACTTTGGATAAATTTGAAAGTTCTTCATATTTCTCTGAAATTAATAATACAACATTGGACCCATTTCTACATTAATATTGTAATTAACCGAAATTATATATTAAGCATTAAGATAGGTTAGGCTATGCCAACGATAAAAGAAGCTCAGATCATGGTAAGGAATTTAGAGAAAGAAAAAGGTTTTAGCAATTCAATATCAGACAAGATAATCTGGATGGCTGAAGAATTAGGTGAGTTATGTCATGCGTACAAGCATAATGATAATGAAAAGATGGCTGAAGAGGCAGTTGATGTCTTCTTTTTTGTAGCCTCAATTCTAGAAAAGTTGGATGCTGATGGTGATAAAATATTTAAAGAAAAACTTAGACAAAATATGGAACGGATTGCTGTAGCGAATGGACAGGAACAGCATTTCGACTCCAAATAAATTTAAGATCCATTCTCAAGTGTCCAAGGAAACCATTTACCTAATACCCTAGCCCAATCTAATTTAATTATCGTATAAATAGTAATTATCGCTAAGACGAAGAAAATCATTGTTATTAATATTGCTCCGCTAGTATCAGAAACGTCAGTAATAAAGAAAGATATGTAGTCTAAAGAAAGCCTTACTCCCCAAGCAATAGACATCGTAAATATGATCTTACCTGCAAGCGTGAACAAAATAAATTTCATTCGTCCATATCTTGCAAGTCCAAGTGGAATGTAGATAAGATCATCTGGTATAGGAGTTATTGCTGCCAGGAAAGCTGCGATACCTCCATATTTAGACACAAGTCGCATAAAGGGCCTGAGTCTATTTTCAGCACTTTTACTCATCAATTTGCTTCCTGTATAACTTAGTTGAAAAATCATCACTTTGGCTGTGGTAGCTCCAATAGCACTGACTATTCCTATTATAGTAGGATCAAAATTCGAACTGGTACTGGCTATAACAACTAAAAAGAAGTAAGGCATTGGCACAAAGAGGAGTAAACTACCAAGAAAACTGGCGCCAAATAAACCAAGATATCCGTAAGTATTCATAATTGCAGGGTCAGTAAACCAATACAACAAATCTTCGAATAAAGAGGTAATCATCCTACTACATCTAGGTCTAAAGTTTGAGAAATAAAAGCTTCTTTAGATGATTTTGCTTTGCTAATATGATTTCGCGAAGTAGACAACTTTCTTTCCTTCTTTCCTGCAATATACACAAGGTCCAAAAACATCTTCATTTCTGAATGGAATAACTCGAATATCGGCTCCTGTCTCTTCTTTTATCTCATTTTCACATTTACTTTCAAGACACCAGTTAGCTCTTAAAAAACCACCTTTATTTTTGATTGCCTTTTTAAACTCTACAAAATCCTCTATTTTTGTTATAAACTCATTTTGCAGTCGTTTAGCATTGTCAAAAAGATTATTCTGGATTTCTTCTAATAATATTGAGACCTTATCAACTGCAATATTTTCATTTACGGATATTTTTTCCTCTTTATCTCGTCTTGCTAATGTTATTTCTTCTTTTCTAATATCCCTTGGTCCAATTTCAACCCTGAGAGGAACACCTTTCATTTCCCAATCATGAAACTTCCACCCCGGTGTATAATGTTTTCTATCATCGACATATACTTTAATATTATTCTGCTTTAATTTAATAACAAATTCTTTCACTTTTTTTCTAACAGGAATTATATCCTGTTCCTTGTAATGAATTGGAATTATCACAACTTGTATTGATGCTATTCTAGGTGGTAGTACTAGACCTTTATCGTCTCCATGCATCATTATTATTGCTCCTATGAGCCTCCATGATACTCCCCAACTTGTTTGCCAAACGAAGTGTTCTTGTTTATCATTTCCTAGGAACTTAATCTCGAAAGGCTTAGAGAAGTTTTGTCCTAAGTTATGTGATGTTCCCATTTGAAGAGCTAATCCATCTGGCATTATTGATTCAAGTGTTGTTGTATATATTGCTCCAACAAACTTTTCTTTTTCAGTTTTTGTCCCTGTCAAAACGGGGACAGCTAATTCTTCTTCTATCAGTTTCTTGTACATTTCTAAAATGTTTCGAACCTCCTTCTTTGCTTCTTCCTCAGTAGCATGAGCTGTATGTCCTTCTTGCCATAAGAATTCTGAGTTTCTAATGAATGGCTTAGTGGACTTTATTTCAGCTCTCATTACAGTATTCCAGAAATTCAGTAGAAGAGGTAGATCTCTCCAACTTCTAATCCATTTGGAATATGAATCATATGCTATTGTTTCAGATGTTGGTCTTAATGCAAGTCGTTCTCCTACTTTCCGGTTACCAGCTTGAGTAACCCAGAAGACTTCTGGAATGAAGCCTTCAAAATGATCCCCTTCTTTCTTAAGTAAACCTTCTGGTATAAGTGCTGGAAAATAGGCGTTTTGGTGACCTGTCTCCTTTATTTTTTTATCTACATATTCTTTAATTGTATCCCAAATAACATATCCATATGGTCTTAAGATAATGAATCCTTTGGCACTAGCATAATCTATCAGTTCACTCTTCAAAACTACTTGTGAATACCATTCTGAGAAATCCTGATCTTTTTTAACAGTTATTCCGATTTCTTTATTCATCTAAACTTTTTCGCCTTTTAATTGAATATTAATTAGTCTTTGTTTGTTTGGAAGTCGACTTAAAAATCTTTAAGGGCAAAACTAAATTCTTTCAGTTCTCCCAAATATATCTTCAGCAACATTCACAACATCATCAATTTCTGGTATTTTTAGTACACCTAATCTATCAAGATGAACAGAAGATGATGCGGTGGCCATAGAACCTGCCCAGATAGGATCTTTATCTTGAAGATATGTGAATGTAAATGCTCCTGCAAAGATATCTCCTACACCAGTAACATCCAAGATATTTACATTTTTTACAACCGGTATTTTAAATAATCCCTCACTACATCGTAATAATACGTCTTCTGATCCTCTTGTATAAATAGAAACTTTAACTCCACTTTCAAATGTTTTTTGTAATGATTTGAATGGATCTCTGCTTCCTGTAATATAATATGCTTCCTCTTGATCCATTTTTATTATATCTGTATACTTCAACACTTTTTTATCGATTTTATCTAGAAAACACTCTCCATTATGTTGAAATCTCCTGATGAAGCCCTGGGGATCTAGGTAAACAATCTCAAATTTTTTTCTTAGGTTGGATAGAATGGTGGAACTTACTTCTCCAGCTACTGGGCTTACAATAGCTGCATTCCCTTTATATTCCCCAATATGTTGTATGTCTTCACATCTTGTCTTGAGTTGAAGATTCCGAGATTTTGTGGTCTGAACTATATGAAAGCGTGTAGTTGGATGAGTTGTAGAGAGGGCATCATTTGGTATCTTTATCTGATTTTGAATGAACCAGAGTAAATCTTCGTTTGATAGATCTTTTCCATATTTTGTGAGCAGTCTGACTTCTGCACCTAGTTTCTTAGCAGTTAGGCCTGCATAGCTAGGTGGCCCTCCAATTGAATTTGTCTCCTTTAAATCTGAGAATAGCGTATCTAAAACGATATGACTCACTACTGTAATATTTTTCATTCTCTTAACAACTCATCATTCAGAGTCAACATATGTGACGAAAGATGGTTCTTACATAATCTTTTAAAACAGTATGTATTTTTCAGATGCTGGCGTCAATTTTGCCTAAAAAAAGAAAGAGTCGGGGCAGGTCCAAAGGAAGTAAGGGGAGTACAAATCAAGTTCAGTGTAGCAAATGTGGTACGCTTGTACCCAGTGATAAGGCTAAGAAAGTAACTTCAAGAATTAATCTGGTTGAGCCTATGTTGGCGAGAGAACTACGGGCTGCTGGTGCATACATTGCTTCGCCAAAGACGATAAAAACCTATTGTGTATCTTGTGCAGTTCATTATGGTTATGTAAAAGTTCGAGCAAAAAACGATCGTAGGCATCATTGAATATATAGTATTATTATTTTTCAAGTTTTTTGATAATATAAATAAAGCGTTGAATGAATGTTAAAGAAGCAAGTACTACTATCAAAATAACCCCGTAATAAGGAAAACCCATTATACTTGTCACTGCTAGGATGAATATTCTCTCTGCTCTCTCTCCTATCCCTATACCTGACACATTTACATTGAGAGATTCACCTTTGGCCCTTGTATAGCTAACCATTATAGAAGATGCAAGAGCTGCAAAAACAACCAACGGTTCACCTATTGCACCTGATATTAAACCTCCATACACCAATATCTCCGCAATCCTGTCAAAATTAGAATCTAAGAATGCTCCTCGATTAGAAATTGTTTTAGTAACTCTTGCTACTGAGCCATCTACAATATCAAAAAAACCTGATATAAGTAGAAAACTTCCTCCCAAAATCCAGTTACCACATAAACTTGAAAACGCAATTCCTGACAGTGCAGCAAAGAGCAGTTCCACTATACTCCACCCATTAGGAGATATTCCTGTCTTTGCAAAGATAGAACCTATTCTGTCTATCATAGGGACTATGGTTTCTCGTATTTTGTTGAGCAACCTTTCTTCTTCATTATAGTGAAAAGGAGGTTATATATACACTGGGTGTGTAACATAAAGTAGATGCCTTCTTGGGTAAAGTATCAAAGGGGATAAATTGTTCTGCTAAAGGATGCAGTGAATCCGCTGTAAAATCACTGAGTAAGAATAAGCTTGTGGGAAGTGATATAGAAATAGTTGGCGAACGACGTATATATCTATGCAAAAACCACTATAAAGAATTAAAGAAGAGTTCTAAAAAGGAAGATGATATTGAACGAATCCGTTGGAAAGGTTGAGTATATTTTCCCCAGAATTCTAATATTTATTGTAAAGGTTTAGATGTTTTTTCCCATTTCGCAACTATTTGTTCACGGAGATGTAATTTTTCATTTAGTCTTTTTTGTGCGAGAGCAATATATTCATGTTGTAAATCTAATCCTATGTAGTGACGTTTAAGATGTTTTGCGACCTTCGTTGTCTGTCCACTCCCATTGAATGGATCCAAAACAATATCTCCTGAGTTACTGTAAATCTGGATGAGTCTAAATGGTATCTCTTCTGGGAATGGACAGGGATGATCTATGAATTTTGGTGGAACAGGAGGAATATTCCAGATACTGTTACTAGTATCCTTCTTCATAACTTCATCTATTATTAATTTACTATTCTCATCTTTTCGATGATTAAGTTTACCTTTCCTTAGAACTAGGATATGTTCATGCATTATGTTAGCCCTATAATAAGAAGGGTAAGGATGTTGAACTGTACTCCCGAACCTATCTAATCCTCCTGTAACCTTGCTCCAGATAATTTCCTCGTGAAAATTCCATTTTTCCATAAGTCGATCAGTTAGAAGATGTGGTAATGGAATTAAAGTTCCATTTCGTACTTCATTTCCTATAATTATGCAGCAGAAACCTCCTTCTTTAGTAACATTGTAAACTTCCATGAAGATAGTTACCATTTCATCCAGATAGTCATCGAGCGATTTATTCAAGTTCCCTCTATACCACTTCTTTTTAATATGTTTAGAATAATTAATAGCATTATGA
>JASLOE010000001.1 GCA_030745655.1 Nitrososphaerales archaeon
CCTTATGGGAATGGCTCAAAGACTTAACTGGTGGCCAACAAAACCTAAAAGAGATTCAGACAAGAAACCATCTAAATAATCGTTTTTCTAGAAAGATAATATTGAAACATACTTGATATTCTATCGATAGAATTGGCATCTGCAGGAGTAATATCTGCAACAATTGCTGCTGCACAATCTTCAAGTTCACGCAGTGTAAAATTTTAATTATACATTAGCTTGATTTATTCTCTTTAATCATAACTCGACAATTATCTGCTTGTGGACACCAGTCGAGGCAAGATGCATCTTGAAGAGCCTTAGGATATTCACGGTCGCATTCATAGCATTTACCCATATCTTCATCACTCCAAAACTCAATTGAGCCTTTGCAATTTGGGCATTCAGCATATTCTGGAACAGGTCTCACAATTTTAGATACACCTGGACAATTTACAGGCTTAGAATCAGCCAAATTACCAGACTCCTTGAATTGGGTATTCAATTATTTTTTGAAAAAGATTTTTGTTATAATTAGTTACTTGAGTTCTCAGCATTACTTTCATCTGGTATTTTTCAACATTTATGATATGTTGTACTGTCTTTGATTTTATCACAAATATTTTGATAAATTAGTTATACTTTTACCTTACGGTTTAGCTTATGATATTATTCTTGTAACATTCAACATTTATGAAATGGAACATATCAATATCTATAGCGAAAATTATCTAAGTAATTGGAGACGGAGATGCCACTACTAGAATACTGTTTAAAGAAATTCTGTCCTGAGAAGACCATCATAGAGAATTCAAAACTCTTCTGGAAAACAATTAACTTACTTATTCAGTAATATATCACTACATATATTATCAAATTTAATGTCTAAAGCTTAATAGATTCAAAATCTTTAGTGATGATAATTGAAAAATATACTTGTGTTCCAGAACGAAGAGTGTGAGCACCTGGGTGTTTTCAGCAAAATCCTAAATGGAAATAACATTTCCTATCAATACATAAAGCTCTATGAAGAAGAAGAGATCCCTAATTTGAATGACTACTCAGCAATCATTATTCTTGGAGGACCTATGAATGTTTATGAAGAAAGAGAGTATCCATTCCTCAAAAAAGAGAATTCTTCGATTAAAGAAGCCTTAAAGATAAACAAACCTGTGCTAGGGATATGTCTTGGTGCTCAAATCATAGCTAGAGCAGCAGGAGCTAAGGTTTACCCTGCAAAACGTAAAGAGATAGGATGGTTTACTTTAAATCTAACCACAGGAGGAATAGAGAATGATGTATTTCGAGGCTTGGAAAAACAATTCACCGTATTTCAGTGGCATGGAGATACATTCGATATACCTTCAGGCAGTATAAAGCTAGCTAAATCAAATCTATTTCCCAACCAAGCATTTTCAATTGGAAAGACAACCTATGCACTTCAATTCCATTTAGAAGTTACAAAAAAAATGATTGCTGAATGGGTAAATAGATACGAAGATGAGTTAGTCACACTTAAAGAAGAAGTGAATCCAGATAAAATGTTAAAATCCTCAGAACACTATATACAACCACTTAACAATCATGCATTCCTTCTTTTCTCAAACTTTCTTCATCTCATCCGATAACACTTTAGTTCTTGACTTTTTCTTTTTTGTTTTTTCAGATAAATACTCTAATCGACTAACAAGTGATTGTGCCAATATGACAGTGAAAACTAAGAAGATAGATACTCCAACTATAACTAATGATGCAGTAAATAATCTTGCCACATCAGAAGCAGGAAGAATATCACCAAATCCTACAGTAGTTATTATGGTGACAGTGTAATAAAATGCTTTGATATAATTATCAATAGGTGGAGTGAATTCACTTCCATAAAAAAATGAACCCACAGTTCCATATAAAATAACAAATACAATTGCCCAAGCTAAAGCAATATATTTTATATCAAGAAAAAAAGGTAAATGCAGCCTATACTTCTGTCCGCTTGCATACACAAGAACAAAAATAATGATCGAAAAAACTATCCCAAATATGTTAACTTGCAAACCGTTGAGTACCACAGATACCAATAATAGAATTAATGCTGCTTGCCAAGCAAACCTATCTTTCCGATGCAAACCATAACTAATAACAGTCATTATCCATCCTACAACAAGTTGAGAAAATCCCAAAAACTGAACAATTTCATGCGTAAGTAACTGAAGAACCAAACCCCTAGTTTGCAAAGCGAGAATTGAAACAATAATATTGAAAATACCGAGCAACAATACAAGAATCGCAACGACAGTAGAATTCATATTTTTAATTCTGCGTTTAATACCAAGAATCAATGTTTAATTGATAATAATACGTTTTACTTCTACTTTTTGGTAAATTATCTGCGATGACTTTATTGATCATATTGGGTCATAGAGGCTGTAAAATAAAAAGGGGGAGCGCGTATGTTTTTATAACATTCCGCGCTGTTTCATCGTAAGTACGGCTGCTCCAATTATGGCAATTACCGCTACTGCAATTGCTACATATGTTACTGTTCCTGAAGAACCTACTTCCTCGGTTTCAGTAACTTCATGTGTCACTGTAGAAGTTTGTGTAACTGCATCTGCAGTTACAGTATTAGTGACAGATGATGTTGCGGTAGTAGTGGTTACTGCTGTTGTAGTAGTTGTTACACGTGGTAAAGTAGTTGTTGTTGTTAGAGTGTTTGTTGTTGTTGACGTTTCAGTTGTAGTTCTAGTGATTCTTGATGTTGTTGTTACAATGTTTGTTGTTGTTGACGTTTCAGTTGTAGTTGATACTGTAGTAGTTGTTCTCGTTACAGTTATAGTAATTGTTGTAGTTGAAACTTCGTCTTCTTCTTCTACTACTGGTTCTTCTTCTACAGCTTCTGCAAATGTTACTGTTATTTCTATTGTGTCTCCGTTACCTGCATCTGACGCTGAAATCCTGTATGTCCCAAGCGGCTGCATTACAGTTGCAGTTGGTGGCCAAACTAATACACTAGTGCTGAATGCACCTTCGGAATCAGTTGAGGCTTGACCAAAAGCTACTCGTCCACCGGCTGGATTGAATACTTGGATTGCGACAGCTGAGTCAGGGGTAGCAGTACCTGAAACGACAAGAGTGTCGCCAGGATTATACTCTGCCTTATCAGCTGATAATGTCAGAACAGCTGCTGCTAAAGGTACAATGACAATTGTCAAAAGTAGCAGAGATACAAGATATACTCCTGTTCTACTAATTTTGAGGTTATTTGTGATTGCCATGTTTTAGTCACCTTATACTGCAGTCACAGTCAATGATGATACTGGTGATAATGCTACTGCGTTTGATAGACTGTCCCAAACGAATATTTCTATAGTGTATTCGCCTGCGCTATCTGGTGTCCAGCTTATTCCTGGAGTAACACATGAACCTGCTGCTAAGGTATTGCCTTGTATCCAGTTGATACTTACAACAACACCGTTTGCATCTTTGACTTGTACTATGTATGTGAATGTATGAGATGTTGCATCATCATTGCACACTTCTGCCTGTAATACAGACACAGTACCGACTGCTGGGGAAGCTGCATTGCCATTTGCATCAACGGCTGCAGGTGTACCAGCTGGTACTCTTTCAAGTGGATCTAATGAAACTCCAATTATTCCTGTTTTCACTACATTAGAGACTAAACCTGTTGCATTTATTCTATCTTTGTATGTAACTGTAATTGCATCACCAGTTGCTCCTCGAACTTCGTTAGTTGTTGCTGGTATTCCGGCAACTATCTTAACTTTAGCCTCGAAGATTCCTGATCCTACAGCTGTTTCAGGCAATGTTACATTTTGTCCTAATACCCAGCTATCAGTAGTGATAACTGCGGTTACACTTTCAACTATGTTTGATGCTGTGTTTTGATCCATATCAGTAACAGTTACAGTGAGGAAGTCACCCACTAGTACAGTTGATGGCGATGTAGCCACTGTACCAGTTACAGCTGCAATGGTTGCAGTTGCTGTTATAATAACTCCGGCTGTTCCTGCTGCATCCTTTGAATCAACAAAGTATGCTGTTACGGTGTCTACAAGTGCAGTCTTAAGACCAGTTGCACACGCGCCTGCGGTGGCTGTTGGTGAAAGCACTATATTCCATGTAAATGTGTCATCAGTTTTTGTTGGGTTTGATATAGCAGTTGTTCTACATGAATCTGTACTCGTTTGTACGAGTGATAGTTGAACGGCTGATACGCCTGCTAGTATTAAGTCAGCGTCTGTCACATTTATCTGGACTGTTGAATATGGACCATATGAAGTTGCATCAAGAATGATTGATGCGTCATTTGAACCAATAAGTGATGAGCCAGATAAAGCTGATGTTTGGAATCCTGTTGCATAATAACTGGTGGCTGTTGCAGGGTCAGTGTAACTTGCCGAAATCAGATCTCCAGCATTAAATGATGGAGAGTCAATTGGGCTTTGTGCACCGGCTCTCTTTGAGCCATTAAAGATACCAGAATTTACAGCAGTTTCAGTTAATGTAAGGGTATTAACTGCTTGTGTGTTTGTAGCGTTCTTGATTGTGATTGAAACAGTGTCTTTTGTAAGAATGTTGTCGTTGAGGTCATTATCAGTAAGTGTGAACACGACAGTTCCATTTAGGTTTACTCCAGATGGAGTTACAGAAAGTGAAGCTGTTGATGGTGTTATAGTACCTACTGAATCGATGTGGTCTCCAGTTGCCATTGGTTCACTGTATGTTGCATTAAATGCTCCTCCAATCATAAGGGATCCAGTTACATTAGTAGCTGAGCCATTATTGACTAGATAATATGTTCTAGAGCTAGTTACAACGTTTACATTACCTGTTGCACTGAGTAAGTTATATGTGAAAGTTCCAGTGAATATACCTGTATTTTGATCGGTTTCAGTAACAGCAATGCTCAAACTTGAGGCATTGTTGAAGGCTACATGTTGATTTGTTGCGTTCTTTGCATAAAGTGAAACAGTTGTGCTGTCTACTGCTGCAATATTTGAGTTTTCATCAGCATCAGTTAAGGTTACCTTAACAGTGATAGCGAGTGCTGGTGTTAGTGGAAGTGTGGTTCGGTCTAACGCGATAGTTCCTAGAGTTCCGCCGATAGTTGCAGTTCCAGTCTTGGTTGCCGCGTTAACATGGTCTCGGTATGTTGCAGTAAGAGTGTCACCAGATGTTCTGGTACCACTAAGTTCTGTGCCTAGATCTAAGTGAAGTTCAAAGACACCTGTATTAATACCGGTTTCAATCATTTGTCCGCCCTGTAATGCTGCTGATGTTAGATTTGTGGTTGTAGTTCCATCACTTGATGTGAAGCTAAGATTACCCATTACCATTGAATTTCCTGCATGAGTTACATTAAGCTTATAGTCATTACCGTTTTCAGCTAAGTTCAATATTTCTATTGCTAGCTTGTTGAGATTAGCATCAGGTTCAGTTACCGAAAGTACTGCAGGTACACTTGAAGCTGGAGCATAGCTCGCTGCATCAAATGCTACGGATGCTGCAGTCCTCGATAGACTAAATGATGTTTCTGAGTAATGACTTGCTGTAATCGAAACAGGGTCATAGTAAGTGGCTGCAACAGAAGCAGCACTACCCATAGGCACTACTATACCAAGAGCAGCAGTACCGTTCCCTGAAAGGATCGGAGTGTTGCCCGTAGCATTATGCGTAAAGGATACTACACCTGTGAAATTACCAGAACTTATTGCGGTTTCAGCAACAGTAAGGTCTCCAACTAAGGAGGTTGTCCCTACTGTAATTGCGAGATGAACTGTGAAATTGCTTATTGCTGCAGTTGTTCCAGGAGTGTCTCTAGCTAGACCATTTAGATTTCTGTCTTCATCAAGTAATTGTACTGTTACACCAGTAGTGAATGTTCCTGTTGATGAAAGAGCACTGATAACACCATCTGTAGATCTTATTTGAACATCTACAGAGCCTGGTGAGGCTGTATTACCGGTATCGTCATCAGTTACTGCGACGGTTATTAAATCACCATGTGCTTCTGCAATGGTGGTTAAGCCGACGCTTAAGGTAAAGATTCCTGTGTTTACCCCGGTCTCTGTGAAGTTACCCATCCCATTTACAACTGTCTGTGCTACCCCATTCAAACTAAGGGCTAGACTAGAATAGTTGTAGTTTCGTAGGGCTGATGTATCTGCTACAGTTGGATCCAAGTTTTCAGTTGGATCTGTGACCGTGATAGACAAAGTTGCATTTATTGGTGCTGTAGATCGATCAGCTGTGACACTTGCAGCTTTTGTGTTTGCATGAGCAAGTGTGACAGTTTCACTTCTTTCTTGATATGTAATCACTACAGCTGTATCAGCAGTAGCGACTGTGAACATTTGGATGAATGGCCATTGACCAGAATCAGTACACGCTGTACTGTTTATGGCCTCATCGCCACCTTGGCAGGAAGATGCTGAAGGTGCAACAGATGGGATACTTGATCCAACTCTGTACCTATCAGAATAACCTGCGCCTCCTTCACCACCGTCTCCACCGACCCTTGAGTCTGCAGTTACGTTAGCTATGTAGGCAACAAATGTTCCCGCAATAGGGGTTTTAGTCATATTGATTACTTCTTGACCGGCAAGATCTGTAACGACTGAAGGGAATGAACCGGTAGCGATACCAGCATCAACAACCCTCACCTCGATTACATTATCTTCACCAAGTTGTGTCTGCGTTACACTCAAGTAGGAATTCGCAGCTGCTGCAGGCATAACTACAAGTGGTATTAGGCCTACAAACATGCTGGTTATGAGTATAGTCGCAAGTGCGAGTGATGTCGTTTTCGTTATAATGTTAGTTCGTACTTTATTATTTACTTTAAGAGAATTCATATTACGTTCTCGGCAACTTAGCTTTCAACATCCATATTTAACGTTTATGGACAATTCATCCATCTTTTAGGCTGAATTACCTCTATTTCAGCCCTCTTTGCCTGAAACTCCTTAATAAAGGCTCAGAATTATTCAAATACATATAAGGGTTATGGTTAGAGAATCCAGTAACCTCTTCCCACACCAAGAAAAATAAAAGTATCTATTAAATAATACACTGATATGCCACAAAAACCTAAAGAAAAAATCCTTAAAATAGAAACAATCTTCAATGGAAATATTATAAATTTACAGAAAAGAACTATCAAACTTCAATCTGGAATAACTATTCAAAGAGAAATAATAAAACATCCCGGTTCAGCAGCCATAATCCCTCTTATCGACAATGAAACCATAATTCTAATAGAACAATACAGAAGTGCACTAGGTAAGGTAATACTTGAGATACCTGCAGGAACATTAGAACATGATGAACAACCAGTGGACTGCGCAAAGAGAGAACTTTTAGAGGAAACAGGGTATCAAGCAACCAACTTTAGAGAACTTCTTGTTAACTACACAACACCAGGATATAGCGATGAAAAAATGTACTTCTACCTAGCAACAGATCTTATACATAAAGAACAAAAACTTGAAAGAGATGAAAATATTAGAACAAGAAAGATAAAGTTAGACGAGATAAACCTAATGATTAAGAATGGGGAAATAAGTGATATGAAAACGATATGTGGAATATCTAGATTAATCTCTGAATAACAAGATTATACAAACGGATTTTCCCATTTTAGAATGACGTCAGCAACCTCAGGTCTAATCATTTCAGGAGGAGGTTTTTCACCTTTCAGTAGTATATCCCGAAGCTTGGTACCACTAAACTCCACCCTAACTTCAGGATCTGGGCATTCTAAATTCTGCGCAGGAGCATGTGGACAAGTTTTATCATTAGCTGAACTTCCACACGTTCTACAATAGAAGAATGATGGAAAAAATAGAGGAGATATACCTAAATCTGGAAACTTTTCAAAAATTTCTTGAGCTGCATACGGAGGATAGAAATTACCTACCCCGGCATGATCACGTCCCAAAATAAAATGAGTACAACCATAATTCTTCCTAATTATCGCATGAAAAATAGCTTCTCTAGGTCCGGCATATCGCATCTCAGTTTGAAGAATTGCTAACATTGCACGTTCCTTAAGATAATAATTATCTATTAGCACACGGTATGTTTGTAGAATTACTTCATCCTTAAAATCACCGGGTTTTTTTCTTCCAATTACTGGATTAATAAAAAGTCCATCCACAAATGTGAGAGCAGTTTTTTGAACATACTCATGACCCACATGCGGAACATTCCTAGTTTGAAAACCTACAATAGTTTTCCATCCCCTATCATCAAAAGATTTTCGAGTTTCAGCAGGAGATAAATGATATCTCGGATACAGAGACTTAGGAGAATCAACTAGATTTATTGTTCCACCCAACAAAATATCTTTGAGTTTAAAGGCTTCAGTAACTCCAGGGTGATGCATATCAATAGTTCCGTATACTTTTTCAGCTAACTCTTTTTTATTGAATGAATATTTATCTTTAACATCCATTGTTGCAATAAATTGGTCACCGGAGCTTAATCTCACAGTATCCCCTATAGATACTTTTTTGGCTTCTTCATCGGCGATATCAAGAATTATAGGGATAGTCCAAGCCTTATCATTATTTAATCGCATAGAATCCATTACATTATCAAGGTCATTTTGAACTAGAAATCCTTCAAGTGGACTATAGACACCTGTTGCTATATTTTCAATCTCTTTTACTCGCCGTTGATTTACTTTTATTTCTAATAGCTCGTTTTTTTCATTTATTAGTTTCTCTTTTACATCATCTTTCAAAACTCTGTTAATTAGATTTCCACCATGCGGGTTAATCATCTGAAATTACACCTACTTTACTCTCAAATATCTTACAGTTCAATTAGTAAACACCAATCATATCCATCCGAATATTTCAGCATATATATAACTATAGTTATAATCATCATTAATAAACAAACTCTTTATGTGTTGCCTGCACATAGTATAGATGAGATAAAGTTGCCGATTTCATTCGTTCTTGTAAATAGTGATCCTGAAGTTGAGGAAGAACTGATGGAAGATCTAATAAAAGTAGAAGGAGTTAAAGAGGTTCATTCAGTCTATGGAATATATGATTTTATTGTGAAAGTTGAAGCTGAATCTCTAGAAGAATTGAAAAACACAATAACTTGGAAAGTTAGAAGGTTAAGCAAAGTTAAAGCTAGCGTAACAATGGTTGTCGCTCAATCCCGTACATCTTAAAAAGAGATAAAATATTAATACTTGATTTTTCATAACATTCTAAATACAGAATTTAATAATTCAATTAAGGATAACTGAGACAACAATATTGTATCAATTCCCATTTGCTAAGAATTGCAATACTTATTTTAGTCTAATTTTGCTTCAATCAGTGCACCCCATTTTGTCCACATTTCGTCTTTAAAACCACCACCCTCTGGAAGTTTAGAGACATTTACATTATTCTCTGGAATCAATTCTTTTAATAACGCCTCATAGTTCCTCCGCCAGTGTCTCTCGTAAACTCCAAGAGAATTTTGTGAGTCAAAAGAATGCCACTCTACAAAATAAATTCTCCGCCGAGCAATTCTGACCATATCATTCACTACTTTCCTAATTTTATCTGGACCAATATACATCAGAACCGCATCTGTAAACACAATATCAAAACTATCATTCAAAAACGATTCGAGATCATCTGCTTTTCCCACTGATAGCTTTACGTTCAATTTACCTTCTTGTTTTAACCATTCGTTTCCGTTTTTTACCGACCATTTGTTGATATCTACACCAGATAAATCTGCTTCCGGAAATTTCTCAGAAAGCAGATATAAATTAGGTCCATCGCCGCAACCTACTTCAAGCAAATTCTTAATTTTACGAAATTTTGAGATTTTCGCAACAAGAAAGCCTCGATGGGGATGATTTAGGGTAGTGGAACCACTTGCATAAGAAGAGGATTGGGAAGCCCATCGTCTCTCTTCAAATTTTGTACCAACAAGAAATCCTATAATTGACATGAAACCACGGTAAGTCCACCTCACAATTCGATACATTATGGCATACCTTCTTAGAAAAGATATCAATTGTTATCTCAATCTAGTTAAATTTCAATTATAGAAGTTGTGAAGAGAATCAACAACAAAGCCAACATCAGAATCACTGAGCTCAGGGTGCAACGGAAGTGAAAGAACTTCACGAGAAATCTGTTCTGTTAAAGGTAGATTAAAGTGATCTAAATTCAGAGCTTTGTGTTTATGAAGAGGTTTAGGCCAAGAAACTAAAATTTCTATCCCTTGATTGCGAAGATAGGCCACAAGTTCGTCCCGATTATTGGAACGGATCACATAATTTTGATAGACATCATAAAAGTTACCTTCGTTTGGTGCAGGAGGCAATTGCAACGAAGCTAGGTCGGATAACCCTTCATGGTAGAGGTTTGCTATTTCTCTTCGTCGTTCTATCCATTTGGGTAGGTGATTTAGCTTAATTTTCAGAATTGCGGCATGTAAATTATCAAGGCGACTATTGAAACCATGAAACAGAAATGCTCCGGTTTCTCTATCTTGGCCATGATCTCTAAGCAAGAATAACTTCTTGGCGATTTCCTTGTTATTTGTAACTATCATTCCACCATCTCCAAGAGTTCCTAAGATTTTTGCAGGATAGAAGCTGAAACAACCTGTCAAGCCAAAACTACCAGCTCTACGTCCTTTGTATCGTGCGCCTACTGCTTGTGCAGCATCTTCAATAATATGGAGACCATGATCAGATGCTATTTTCATTATCGTATCCATATCACAGATTCTACCATTAAGATGAACAGGAATAATGCCTTTTGTTTTCTCTGTAATTGCTGCTTCAATACAACTTACATCAATATTATGATATTGGTCGATATCAACAAGAACTGGCTTTGCATTACATTGAGAAATTGTTGATACTGTTGCAGCAAAAGTATGAGATACTGTAATTACTTCATCACTTTCAGTAATATTAGCAGCTTTTAATGATAAAAAGAGAGCATCTGTTCCGTTCGCAACTCCTATAGCATACTTTACATCCAAGAACTTGGCGAAATTCTTTTCGAATTCTTTAAGATGCCTTCTAAGGATATAGTCACCACCAATTAGCACTTCCTGAATAACAGAATCAACCTCCGATTTGATCTTTCTATAGTGCTCAGGAAAATCTACAAAACGGACTCGATACCCCATTTTATTACGACACCAATTCTCTAATCTTTGAAATTATTGTCTTAGATGTCGGATAATAAACTCCTTCCAAAGAAGAACTTGCTGGGGCAGGTGAATCTGGCAACGAAACACGCATAATAGGAGTTTTAAGATACTTGAATGCTTCATTCCCCACTATTGAAGAAACCTCTGCACCAATACCGGAACTTGGCCAACTTGCATCAACCACGATAAATCTGCCTGTTTTTTTTACTGAATTTATTAAAATGTCCTTATCTAATGGTTTTACAGAACGCATATCAATAACTTCAGTCTCGATTCCTTCATCGGCAAGGCTATCAGCAGCTTTAATCACCTCACCCACCATATATGAAGTTGCAGCTATTGTTACATCTTTTCCATTTCTTCTTAAAGCCCCTTCTCCTATTGGAACATTAAATAGTTCCTCAGGCACATCATCTTCACTCTCGTAAAGCCAACGATCATCAATATAGATAACAGGACCATCATCCTCAACTGCTGAATTTAGGAGACCTTTGGCATCGTAAGCTGAACTAGGCATCACAACTTTTAATCCAGGAATATGTGTAAACATAGCTTGCAAACTTTGAGAATGCTGAGCAGCTTGTTCGCCTCCTCTATTTATAATAGTCCAAACGGTCAACGGAACATTCAGCTGACCACCAAACATATAATGCCAACTCCCAGCGTGATTAATCAATTGATCCATAGCATAATGCATAAAATCCATTCTCGGAAAGAGCAAAACTGGACGCATACCTGCCAAAGCTGCCCCTATTGCCACACCTGTAATGCCGTTTTCAGAAACTGGAGTATCGATAACTCGATTAGAACCAAATTCACTTAGAAGCCCGGTAGTTGTACATCCAACATACCATGGACTAGTAATTCCTTGACCAATTAAGAATACTCGATCATCCTTCTTCATTAGCTGACGCAAAGTTTGATTTATCGATTTATTATATTGAATTCTTGTCATTGATGAAACTCCTCTGAATTAGCTAACTTTGAAAACATAATCAAGTAGACTTTCTTCCTGTGGAAATGGACTGTTCTTTGCAAACTTCAAGGATTCATCTACTTCTTTTTCAATTTCACTACGAATACTAAGCATTTCTGATTTTGAAAGAAAATTATTATCTAACAATTTCTTTTCCAGTCGTTTGATTGGGCCTTTTTCTTTCCAAAATGCTAATTCTTCTTTACTTCTGAGTCCTGTATTCAAATCATCATTAGGACCGACATGCCCACGCCACCTGTAAGTCATGCATTCGATCAAAGTAGGCCCTTCTCCTTGTCTAGCAGTATCTACTGCTTTTTTGGCTACTTTGAAAACTTCGGTTACATCATTCCCATCAACTTGAATTCCAGGTATTCGAAATATCTCGGCTTTCTTCCTGATATCTGTGTCAGCTAAATGATCAGAAATGTGGACATGAGTAGAATAAAGGTTATTCTCACATACAAAAACAATAGGCAACTTTTTGAGTGCTGCAAAATTAAGAGATTCATACCAAACTCCCTCATTAGTAGCACCATCACCGAAGAAAGCAACCGAAACATTATCAGTTTTCCGAATTGAAAAAGATAAAGCTGCACCCACAGCAAGAGGAATAGACCCAGCCACAATTGCGGAACTCCCGATAAAACCCATTTCTGGAAAAGAGAGATGCATGGATCCGCCTCGTCCCTTGGAGCAACCTGTTACTTTACCGTAAAGTTCTGCCATCAAAGCATCCAAATTACAACCCTTAGCAATATAATGACCGTGAGAACGGTGTGTGCTGAAAACGTAATCATCAGTTCTAAGGGCAGCACATACCCCTGTTGCAATAGCCTCTTGTCCAATATATAGATGGCAAGGACAAATTATCTCATTTTTTCTAACAAGATCTCCAACCTTTTCCTCAAATAATCGGATCCTAAGCATAGATTTATACATAGCCTGCAATTGATTTAATGATAAATGCACCGTTCTTTCAGTCATAAAAAAGAGCCTTCTTGCTCAAAGTGTTATTCGTTCTTCTGTTCCAAAATATTTATACTGCTGAATGAAAGTTTTTAATCCTTCTTTTATACCTATTTTTGGAGTCCATTTAAGAATCTCATTTGCTTTATTTGCGTTAGCTATGAGTCTGTCGACCTCTCCTACCCTCGGGGAAACATTTACGGGTTTTAGGTTACTACTTTTCCCACATAACTCAATAATCAAATTTGCAAGATCTAAAATAGATATTTCTTTACCAGTTCCAAAATTGATTGGTTCTGAAAGAGGCTTTTCATATTTGAAGAGCAAATCGTATGCGCGCACGACATCATCTATATGAGTATAATCACGTGTCTGAGAACCAGTTCCATAAATAATTGGAGGAAAATTGCTCAAAATCCTCCTAGTGAATATTGAAATAACACCACCGTAACCAACAGACTTCTGTCGTGGCCCATAAACGTTAAACATGCGGGGAATAACTACATTCAATCCATAAGTTTTAGCATATGCATAACATAGCCTATCAGCAGCAATTTTACTTGCACCGTAAGGGTGTGGAGCATTTAAGGGATGCTTTTCATCAATGGGAGCATACATTGCTGAACCATATACTTCACTTGTTGAGGCGTGGATAACTTTTTTGACATCATAAAGCCTGGCCATCTCTAGAATATTTTGGGTCCCCATAATATTAATATCAAAAGTAAGCTTAGGTTCAACATATGACCTATCCACATGGATTTGTGCAGCAAGATTCAATATGGAATCTACGTCTTTAATGACCCGATCAAGAAGATCAGAATCTCTAATATCACCTTTTACAAGCTTAAAATTCTTATAATCGAGTAAATGCTTGATATTTGTTAGACTACCACTTAGAAAATTATCAAGACATATCACTGTATGGCCTTCTTTGATATACTTCTCGCAAAGACTACTTCCAATAAAACCAGCTCCACCAGTTATCAGTAACTTCATCGTGTACTCCTTTTAGATAAAACCTCATAAAGGTTTTCCATCTTTGCCATCTCTTTCAAATGATTTAGTTTCTTGTTAATGATGTCTTGGTTTATTTCCCCAAATTTGGTCCGTTCTTTTTCATGATCAATTAGATAGATAATATTTTCAGCTAATGAGTTAGTATCTTTGGCAGCAAATAGAAATCCATTAACCCCATTCTCCACCCATTCCTTATTATCTCCAAAATCAGTTATAATAACTGGTACACCACAAGCCATTGCCTCTGCCGTACTTGCAGCTAACCCTGCATCTGATAATGATGAAGATACATATATGTCAGATGAAGCAAGATATTTCGCGACTTCCTTGTTTGGAATTGAACCTATAAAGCAAATATTCTGGGAAACTTGAAGTTTTTCAGCTAACCCCCTAAGAAACATCTCTTGTGATCCTTCTCCAACAACCACAAACTTTGCTTTTGGAACTTTCTTTAACACTATCCTTACTGATTTAATTAAAGTTTCAACATCATAGATAGGTTCCAGATTTCTAAGACTTATAATAATAGGTGAATTATCAAAAGTAAATCTTGCTCTTAATTCGGTACTTCTTTGCTTTGGATTAAATATCTGAGTATCTGTTCCAAAGTATATCAAATGTATTTTTGAATGAATTACTCCGAACTTTTCCAAAGATTTTATCATATGTTTTGCATCGCAGGTGATAAGATCTGCCTTTTTCAAAGCATATTGCACCATATATCGGAGTATTCGAAATTGACCTGGATTAATCAAGATATCTGATCCCCAAGTAGTTAAGATCATTGGATGATAATTTGTTAATGCTGCAATGAATCCATAATGAGATGCATAATGTGCATGAACTATATCAGGCATTTCTTTCGCTAATATTCTTCTTACACTCAGAATTGTAAATGGAGAGAAAACATATCTAAAAGCAGAATCTTTACCAGCTAAAGGCATAGGTATTTCCCCAACTAACTTATACTGTTTAATACCCATTTCATCATTCAGTTCGCTTGTTATTGCAAACACGTCATGCCCCCTTTTCTTGAAGTAATTGATCCATCTGATAGTGTGACAAGATTTACAATCAGCAAAATAGGCAATTTTCATTTACTCATCATTTATTCCTAACAGACCACTAATATTTGGTGACACGATTTATAACATTATGCGAACTGAGATCATCAATAAAGAATTTCCAACTCCCTTAAAAAGATGTTTTTATCTTCAGTGGATGTGCTGACATAAACTATGAAGAAGGTCTTGATCATAACTAATCTTGCACATGCTGAACCTCGTATACCAGGCCTTATGAAATATCTCCCTGATTTTGGTTGGAACACGACTGTTTTGACAACATCAGAATACAATACGCACCTTTTTGATGATGATAATGTTAGACTGGACAAGAAAAATAGGATCATTATAGTACGTTACTTTGATATTCTTAATCACCTCATTATGATGATAAAGAAGATATTTGGTTATATTCCAGAAGAGAGCCTGAAAAGACAGGCGGATATACGGTTTGGTTTAAATTCACCAAAAACAAATATCATTAATCACCCTCTAAATTGGTTTAAAGAGGTTCTTTATTATCCAGATCAAGATAAGTTTTGGAAAAAATCCGCAATCATTACAGGTTTTAAACTTATCAGAAATCAACAAATAAATATGATAATGAGCAGTTCTTCACCTGTCACAAGTCATATTATCGCTAAAGAATTAAAAAAAAGATGCGGTATCCCTTGGATAGCGGATTTGAGGGACCTTTGGTCACAAAACCATAATTACCCATATAGCTCATTCAGGAACTCGATTGATAGAAAACTTGAAGTAAAAACCCTCTCTAATGCAGATGCTTTAGTTACTGTTTCGAAGCCTTTGGTGAATCAATTAAAAAAAATACACCCGAATAAAACTGTTTTAGAAATTACAAATGGTTTTCATCTAGATGAAATGAAAAAAGATTGTAATTTAACATCTAAATTCACTATCACCTATACTGGTCAAATATATTTTGGAAAACAAGATCCTACAAATCTCTTCGCTCCTTTGAAAGAATTAATCTTAGAAGGCGACATCGACCAAAATGATGTGCAAGTCAGATTCTATGGTTATTTTGATGCTAGACTGACAAAAGTAATTCGAGAATATTTGTTAACTGATGTTGTTAAACAATATGGAGTAGTATCAAGGGAAGTAGCCCAACAAAAGCAGAGAGAATCACAACTTTTACTTTTTTTAAATTGGGAAGATAAAAGAGAAAAGGGAATATACCAAACAAAAATCTTTGAATATCTCGCAGCGAACCGTCCAATATTTGCAGTAGGTGGGTTTGGTAATGATGTGATTGAGAGATTACTTAATGAAACAAAAGCAGGAATTTATGCCCAAAAAGAAGACATTAAAATAACCCTTAAGAAAATATACAATGAGTACAAACAAAAAAAAGAGGTCAGATGCCATGTAAGGCCAGAAAGTATCAATAGATATAGCTATCAAGAAAATGCTAAAACATTAGCTAAAAATTTTGATAAAATATTGGCGAATAGAAAACATCAATAAATTAAAAAAAGGCTCTTTTTAACATATGTTACTTATAGGTAATTAAAGAGTATAAAGCGATTGATGAATAGACCCCCAAAACAAAGTAATATTGATGAGATGCAATTTATTTCATACTATCATCAAATTGAATTACCGACAAGAATAGGAGCAAAAAAAATATTAGAAATAGGAATTGGTGATAAGACAACATCGAATTATTTAAAACAACACAATTTTGAAATAATCACCTGTGATATAGATAAAAACAGAACACCGAATATTGTAGCAGATATCAGAAATCTACCATTTAAGAATAATAGCTTTGACACCATAATAACATTTGAGGTATTAGAGCATTTGCCATGGGATTACATAAATCAAATTATTGAGGATCTACATAGAATTACAGGAAAATTTGTCATTATCTCGGTACCTTACTCATCCCATCATTTCGAACTCGTAATTAAATTTCCTTTTATTCGAAAAATCTTAAAAAAAGATTTCATAAATATATTCTTTCGAATACCATTTCCAGTTCGCGACATTAAATCAATTGATGAACCCCATTACTGGGAAATTGGGAGAAAAAGTTATTCTTTAAAGAAACTAAAGAAAGTTTTATTGAGAAAATTCAAGATAATTATTGAAACAAAACCTTTGTTACATTCATACCATTACTTTTTTGTGTTAGAAAAGATGAAAAGCAAATAAATGGGTTAAAAAATAGAAACTAACTGTTGACAAAATTGTTTTGGTATCCAAAATAGTTAATCATTTTTTTCATCATCAATTTTTAGATATTTCATTATTTTTTCTTGATTTTCTATTATTTTCAATAGAGGTGGGTTGTATTTGGTTTGTTCAACAAAATCTGTCTCGAGCTGAGTTTTAAAATGCCATCTACCAACAATAATAGCTACTGGAATATACAAAAAGAGAAACACAAGAACAAACATTGTAAGACTAGTGAATATGGCATTGAAAAAACTCACTTGTTCTACAAGTAAACGGTAAAAAATTAAGATAAAGTTAGTTAAAGCCGTTGTATATACGAGGTAGGTTCCATGTCCTGAACGGAAGTATACCCACATTCTTCGGCTAAACCTAGTTTCACTAATATCTTGTATACGCTAAACCCCCAAAGCTATTCGAGTGCACCCATCATATTTTTCCAACAAACTAATAAGGTTTGATACCGAATTTGAGACACAACACAATTTAAACTATTCAATGAGATATTGTTTCAGTCTAAACTTTAATTAAGTTTTATTAATGAAAAGTTAAATTGATACGGGATCTTCGAGCCATTTATCGTATTTTACAAGAAGATTCAATGATTTCTCGATTGCATCGATATCTGCTTCTATCTCGATTGGTTTTCCGAAAATACGGGTTATTACATCAGCATCTTTTAGTCCGTGCCCTGTTGCTACGCAGACAACAGAATCTGTTTTTTCGATTTCTCCTTGATCGAGCAGGTTTCTCAGTGAAGCAATGGGAGTTGCACTTGCTGGTTCTGCAAAAATCCCCTCTGTTTGTGCCAAAAGACGTTGAGCATCGAGTATCTCTTGATCGGAAACAGTCTCAGCATGTCCTTTTGAATCATATATTGAATTAAGGGCTTTCATCCAACTTACTGGATTACCAATCCGTATAGCAGTAGCTACAGTTTCTGGAGATAATATAGGCTCAATAGTTCTCTGCTTCTTTCTGTAAGCGTTGACTATAGGTGAGGCTCCCTCCGCCTGGATTCCAATCATCCGAGGTTTAGTTTTAATCAATCCAACTGCTTCAAACTCATTAAATCCTTTCCAGGCTGCACTGATATTGCCAGCATTACCTACTGGCATCACCATACAATCAGGAGAAATTCCCAATTGTTCAGTTACTTCAAAGGCAATAGTTTTTTGACCTTCTATTCGAAATGGATTTATGGAGTTCAGAAGATATATCTGATTGTTTCGCTCACAGATTTTGAACACCATATCAAGTGAATCATCGAAATTACCTTTTACCTGAACTAATCGAGCACCATGAGCCATAGCCTGAGCAAGTTTTCCTACACCAATTTTTCCAGCAGGTACCAGAACTATGCATTGCATCCCAGCCTTTGCAGCATATGCAGCAAGAGATGCTGATGTATTACCTGTTGAAGCACATATTACTGTACTAACACCTAGCTCCCTAGCTTTGCTTATACCTACAGTCATTCCACGGTCTTTGAAGGACCCAGTAGGGTTTTCACCTTCAAACTTAATGAAAAGTTTTTTCAATCCAATCTTTTCAGCAAGTCGTTTACATCTATGAAGGCCAGTGCCCCCTTCATTGAGAGTAACTATGTTTACCCTATCATTTACCGGAAGGAAATCAGCGTACCGCCATACTGATAGAGATGTGTCACTCCATTTGTTTACACTTATTTTTTTATGCACTTCTTCAAGATCAGTTACTACTTCAAGTATTCCACCACAATTTCCACATTTGTAGATAATTTCATTTACACCATAAGTGCCATCACATTCAATGCATTTCAGATGAGCCATAATTAATCAGAGACCTAAACTTTCGACATATGTGAATAGATGTATGATTATTAGTCTTGCGGCACATTATTGATTTAAACAAGGGTAAAGGCAAAATACATCTAAGATTTGATACTAGCCACTGAACAAACATGAGGCTAATCCTAATAGGATATGGAGTAGTAGCACAAAGTCTCACTAAGATACTTACTGTAAGGAAGCAAGAGATTCTCAAAAGGCACAAAATGCATCCAAGGGTAGTGGCTATTGTAGATAGAGGTGGATTGGCTTTGAATCCAAAAGGTCTTGATCTTGAGAAAGTTGAAGCCACCAAAAAGAAATATGGTTCAGTTGCAGCCATACCTGAATATGGAAGTCCTGGTAAAACTGCTCAAGATATCATTGAAAATTTAGATGCAGAAGTTGTAATTGAGGCTACACCAACAAATTTGAATTCAGGGGAACCAGGTATGTCACATATGGAAGAAGCATTGAAGTCTGGAAAGAATGTAGTGACTGTTAATAAGGGTCCTCTAGCGTTGGCACTTCCTGCACTTTCAGAAATGGCGACATATAATGATGTACACTTGAGATTCGGTGGAACAGTTGGGGGTGGAACACCAATTCTAGATTTTGGAAAGAAATGTCTTAGCTTTGATAAGTTAATAGCAATAGAAGGAATATTGAATGGTTCAACAAATTACATGCTCACAGAAATGGAGCAACATGGCACCACATTCGAAGAGGCCTTGAGTGAAGCACAAGATAAAGGGTATGCTGAAGCTGACCCTTCATTAGATGTAGATGGATTAGATGCTGCAGCTAAGCTAGTAATTATGGCTAATTGGTTTACCGATAAGGAGGTAACATTAAAAGATATTTCCATAAAGGGAATACGTGACATCAAACCTGAAAACCTAAAAGAGGCATCAGAACGAGGATTCGCTATCAAACTAATTGGAAGGATAGATGAAGAATTGAAAGTAGGACCTGCTGAGTTAAGGAAAAGTGATCCTCTGTGTATAGGAGGAACTTTAAACGCAGTTAAGTTTCAATCCGAATTTGCTGGAGATGAAATAATAATAGGGAAAGGAGCTGGTGGACCAGAAACAGCAAGTGCGATTCTCAGAGATTTGTTAGATATAAGAGAAAAGATGTAGGATAGCTGAAAAAAATGAAGATAATTATGAAGTTTGGAGGAACATCTTTAAATTCCGCAGACAAAGTTAGAAACGTATCTAGAATCGTGAAAGATCATTCACAAAATAATCAAATAACAATAGTTGCATCTGCTCTAAGTGGAGTAACAAATCTGCTGGAAAAATTAAGCAAACAATCTAAGCATAACAGCAAAAAAATAATTGCTAATGAATTAGAGAAGTTCACTAAGTTACACACAAATATTTCTAAAGATTCAATAAAAGATCAGAAAATAAAAGAGGAAGTTCTTAAAAATATTTTATCCATAATTAATGAACTGAAAAGTGTTCTAGAGGGTGTTTATGCGATAGGAGAAATAACTCCACGGTCGAGAGATAAAATTTTATCATTTGGTGAAAGATTAACGGTTATCATAGTCACAGGAGCACTCAAAGATATAGGAATAAGTGCAGAACCCTTCACTGGAGCCAAGGCAGGGATTGTTACAGATGAGAAATATGGAGAAGCTAATCCATTAATGAGTATTACCAAAATGAGAATATCTGAAATTCTTCAACCATTATTGAGTAAGGGCATTATTCCTGTTGTAACAGGTTTTATGGCGGCCACCCAGACGGGTGACATAACAACATTAGGAAGAGGAGGATCGGATTTTACAGCAACTATTCTAGGAGCAGCCCTATCTGTAGATGAGGTATGGATTTGTACAGATGTAAATGGTATGATGACAACTGACCCAAAGATAATATCAGATGCTAGGACAATTTCTCAGCTCAGTTATTCTGAAGCTTTAGAGATGACTGTTTTTGGGGCAAAAGCATTACATCCAAGAGCAATAGAACCAGCACAAGAAAACAAGATACCTGTAAGAATAAAGAACACTCTTGACCTAACAGGTTCTGATACCTTGATTTCTAATGATCAAAGCATCATTAAAGGGGAGATAGCAAAATCTGTAGCCTTGATAAAAGATGTAGCTATGGTGAATATAGGAGGCGCAGGAATGGTTGGTAAACCAGGAATAGCAGCAAAGGTGTTTGAAACATTTGCAAAAGAAGAAATAAACATCTTGATGATATCACAGAGCGTTTCTGAAGCCAATATTAGCTTAGTAATCCATAAACATAATCTTGAGAATGCAGTAAATACACTTGAGTTATCATTACTTAGCAGGGGCTTTGCAAATCGAATAAATGCAGAAGATGATGTATGTGTTATAGCAATAGTAGGCGCTGGAATGAAAGGGTCACAAGGTGTTGCGGCTCGAGTTTTTAAGGCAGTAGCTGATAAAAGAATTAACGTACGAATGATTGCACAAGGTTCATCTGAACTGAATATATCCATCGTTGTAAAAGAGAAGAGCTGTGAAAAGGCTGTAATGGCTATCCATAAAGAGTTTGATATGGGAAAATCCTAAAAGATATCACTAATAATTGGAAATCAACATATTCATATATAGAAAACCCATAGTGAAGATGATAGACAAAATGAAGAAGACTGCCATAGTTGGTGCAACAGGGATAGTAGGACAACAATTCCTTACTGCATTAAAGGGTCATCCATGGCTGAAAATAACGACTCTGGCAGCATCAATAAAATCAGCAGGGAAAAATTATGAAGATGCACTCCGAGATCCGAAAACACAAGCACTACGCTGGTACATTAATGAAGAACCACCTGCAGAATTTCTAGAGATGAAAGTTGAAGATGCATCTAATTTAGATCCATCAAAATTTGATGTTATATTCACAGCAATAGAATCAGATCAGGCTAAGAAACTGGAGCCGAAGTTAGCAGCAAAGACCGCAGTCATTAGTACTGCATCAGCATTTAGATATGAATCGGATGTGCCAATAATTATTCCTGGAATAAACTCTGATCATATATCACTGCTAGATATTCAGAGAAAAAAAAGAGGTTGGGATGGATTCATAATTCCCATTCCCAATTGTACAACTACCGGATTGGCAATTAGCCTAAAACCAATAAATGATTCATTTGGACTTAGAAACGTAATAATGACATCAATGCAAGCAGTTTCTGGAGCGGGAAGAAGTCCAGGAGTACCTTCATTGGATATAACTGACAATATTATACCATTTATTCCAAATGAAGAAGAGAAGATTCAGGATGAGACCAAAAAGATTCTGGGAGTAAAAGAAGGTAATAATATTAAAGAAGCTGACTTCAATATCAGTAGTACATGCACTCGAGTTAACGTTTTAGAAGGGCATACAGAGAGTGTTTTTGTTTCCACAAAAGAAAAGTGTACTATTAAGGGAATCAAAGAAGCAATGGAGCAATACACTGGAACACTTATGGATAAAGGATTACCATCAGCACCAAAGAAATGGATAGTAGTAAATGAAGATCCGTTTAGACCTCAACCTCGACTTGACCGTAATGCATATGGAGGTATGGCGACAACAATAGGTCGAATTAGAACCGATAATGTATTGAAAAATGGAGTGAAATACCTTCTGGTTACTCACAATACAAAGATGGGTGCAGCTAAAGGAGCAGTAATGGTTGCAGAGCTATTAGTTAATAGAGGATATATTTAATCTAAAAATAACATAACTTTTTTTGCGAATTTACGTTTACTAAATTATAATCAATATAATATTTATATTTATTAACAGTATTTAATTTAGACAATGGAGTTAGCAGGTAAAAATTATGAAAATTGATGAAATCGATAGAAAAATCTTAGAATCACTTGTCAAGGATGCCAGTATTTCAGTACCCAAATTAAGTGAGAAAATAAAAGAAAATCCTTCTGTATGTTATAGTCGAATTAAGAGACTTTTACGAAGAAAGCTCATTAAGAAATTTACAATAGTGGTAAATGAGGAAAATTTAGGATATCCAATGAAAGCAATTGTAGGTTTGAATACAGATATTAAACTTAGAGAAAATATTCTTGGAAAAATCAAGGATCTTCCAGAAACAAGAGTAATTCGGGAGGTAACGGGTAGATTTGACATTATGATGGAGATTAGGGCACGCTCATTAGATGATCTACATAAGATAGTGACTGGAAGTATTGGACAAATTGAAGGAGTTGTTAGAACCGAAACTTTGATAGAATTGAAGACAGTTGTACAGGATCCTTCATTCGAAAATAGATAATATCTTGAAAAAAGTCAAACATTTTCCAAAAAATCCATTAAACTTTAGACTAAGATTTACCGTTCCAAATGACACGTTGTGGAAAAGGTATCTCTATACCAGCTTCATCTAATACTTTCTTAATCTGTTGAACTATCTCAGTTCTAACCTCAAACCAGACTGAAGAAGGAGCCCACATTCGAATAGAAAGGTTTACAGAAGAATCAGATAGTTCATCAACGTAAACTAATGGAGCAGGTTCTGCTAAGACTAGTGAGTTTTCGTTAATTGTTTTAAGGATAATATCAATTGCTTTTTTCATTTCCTCATGGTATGCAATACCCACAGTTATGACTACTCTTCGGGCAACGTATTTTGAAAAGTTATGTATTGTTGAAGTGAATAATTTCTCATTAGGGATTCTTAGATTAACACCATCAAACGTTCGAATACTTGTGGATAAAATATTGATTTCCAATATAACTCCATAAAGATGTTCATCAATTATCCCAATTGGATCACCAATAGAAACGGGTTTATCTATCTGTAAAAATATTCCAGATATCAAGTTAGCAACAACTGATTGAGTTGCAAAACCTATCACGATACCAAGTATTCCACCTGCAAGCAAAACCCCGGTAAAATCTATACCCAAATATGAAAGGGCCGCCAGTGTTGCTACAATAATTGTAGTGTAATATATAATACGTTGAATCAGGTTTGAAGCATTTTCAGACATAACAGATGAAAGGAGTTTGCCAGATGTCATTCTTGCTATTCTACCAATAATAATACCCACTACGATAACAATTAGAGCAAACAACAATTGACCCGCAGTGAAACCAAATCCAGGAAGAGCAGTATCTATCCAGTCCATCAATATCCATGCTCCATGACGAATTTTCCTTCGACACCAAATCCTCCACGCTCCAAGAAACCTAACCTGAATTTCTTTACACTTTCAGCAGCCATTGGTACTTCTTTCAGTCCATGTAATGGAGGTTTGTTGTTTAGAAACAGTGAAGCAACGGTACCATCCTCGATCAATAGATTTGAGTCCTCAAGATAAACAGTGTCGCCTGAAAGATAGAGGTCAACCATATAGGCATCCATAACTATTTTGTGAACAGTGACCCAGTCTGCACTTTTGTTTTGAAATTTCATTATTATTCCTGCTTCTTCATATGGTACTGCTTTTTCTTCAGAAGATATAATTGAGTTGTGAAGTCTGCAAATATACCCCATATTTGGTTTGCCATATAGCCCATATTTGGGAAAGGATAAGGAAAATGCATCAATCATGTAGTTACTGTTTTTGCTTATTGTAAAGACACCTATTTCGATTGGCATAGTAAGATGATGAGTAACTGATGATTTAGGAGGAAGTGCAATGGGAGATTCCAGATTAACCATTATATTATGAGCCAACTGCCGCGGCATCTGAATAGGTCTAACAGGGTATATTGCGAGCTTAACTTTCCCTTTTCTTGAAGAAAAGACAGTTTTTGAAGATGTTTCTCCTTTATGGTCACGCCTATAAGTGTACGAGTCATCACCAGTCTTTTTTAAAGAAATTTGTTCATTTCTAAACTTAATAGTGAAACCATCTTCAATTGTATATAGACCGAATTTCTTCACCAAAGTACTACCACGATTTTCTTTCCATCAGAGATTAAAAGTTAGCTATATATTTATCATCATTGGAAAGATTTGAAATCAAAAGGCTCATTCTTTTTTTATGGATAGTCCCAATACACCTGCTATAGTACTTAGGATCGGTGCCAAAAAACCTGCACCTGTAAGCAGAAAGACTACTGAAAGGATAATCAAGACGATGCCACCTTGTCTATCATTCAGTCGGACGGCTATCCATCCTAACATTATTATCCCTACAATAATTGTGGTAATTCCCGCCACCAAGAAATTAGGGATAATAGTCATAGCTGGAAAACAGTTGGGTTCACATTCTGTTCCACCAACAGCATTAATTATGATACTTGTCGGTGCAACATTTCCCTGTAACACTTCAGAATATCCATGAAAAACACCAAGAAGCACCGCTGCAACTCCAAATATTATGGCAACCATCTTTTTTTTAGAAGCCATTCTAATTTTTTTATGGATTGTTGCAAGTATTTAAGGTTGTATTTAGGAGAATTGATTGATGAAAAACAAGAGAATAATAGATTACATTATTCTGTTTACATATCTATACGTTCTCAGGTAAAAATTAAAATCTGCCATTACTAAAGAATAAGTGATCTTGATGAAAAATCTTTTACAGAAGTACATTAAGATAGAGAGGGAGACATTTTTACCCAATGTTCAATCTTAAAACACCAGAAAATATTGAGTCACTTCCCAAGAATATAGTGAAGAAAATTAACAAAAGAATCAAATATGTTAATGATGGAATTTCTAGAATTGAGAAAGCAACAGGAATTACTTACCCACCATATAATATTAGGCCAGTGATAATTTTATCAGAAAGTGAGGTTGAATTAGGACAAAGAGGGGTAATATATGCAAGAGTTATTCCAGAAGAAGGGCCAGCTGGTCTTCTTATTTCGGTTGAGCTCTCGGCACCTTTAGTTGCATTTGGATTAAAGGGAACAATACAAGCTGTTTTGGCACACGAATTCATGCATTATGTGGAACTTGTAAGGAAATTTACTACTTTAGATATTCTTTCAGATGAAACTGTAGGTACATTACACGAAACTATTTACTCAGATTACGAGAGATTATACGAACCCAAATGGCTTTTCCAAGATAGAGGACTAATAAGACTTCTCAATAACAGATTTCTTGATGGACTTGTAGATGATAAATTAAATAAGAATACGTTAAAAAAATGGGTAGAGAAGGGTCTCCCTTCTGTAACTCTACCTCCAGATGCAAATGTTGTTAGAATTCCCATTGCCGCAATACTAAAAACTAATTTCGACCCGTTGCTAAAGAATAGGCTTGAAGAACTTGAAAAGATAAGGGCCGTAGATAATGCAAAATAAATCAGGTAAAAAAGGGACACTCAGTAAAACGGATACAGAAACATTACTCAGAATATCAAAAGAGATATCTTCTAAAAAAACGATTATAGGTGTTGCAGCGTATGGTTCTCAAGTAGCTAATTATGCAACAGAAGATAGTGATTATGATATAATTGTTGTGTTAGATAATTATAGTCCTAAAGTAAAATATCGTTACATTAAGGGAGAATTAGAAATATCGGCGCTTCTTGTTGATAAGGAATCAATATTAGCTGATGCCCAAAAGGCATCTCTTGGAGAATTTGTTGCAGGTAGATTACTTAACATATACTTACCCATTAAAGGTAAAAAATTCTTCAAAGAAGTTGAAAATATTATTAAAAAAAGAGTGATAGCTGAATCACTAAATGAGATTGGATCATCTCTGGGTGAATTTTCACAAGAAATATTAATTCCAGTGGAATATTTTCTATATGATAAACTCAAGAAACGTTCTTCGATTTATCCTCCTGTTCTTTATAGTTACGCCAAAACTTATGGGGATGAGTTAAGGGCTAAAAACACAGAAGCAGCTTGTCCAGGATTTCTGGTTGCATTGAAAGACCTAGAATCTAAGAAGTTAATTACTCTGAAAGATGGGTTAGTAAGAATAAAAGATAGTAAATCCAAAGGGTGGACGACTATTTTTTCAGGAATAATCAAACATACACAAAGAGGGCTAACCCAATATGCTGTCCACGGTTATGCTGGAACAGTTGGTCTCAACATCATAAGTAAAGAATTGATGTCCAAAATATCTAGAGCAAAGAAGGGATATGAGGTCCCAGAAGTGATAAGAAATCCAAAGTCTCTTTGGAGGCTAAGTGAAGGTGATCTTATCGTAGAGGAAGAAGAATGGTTACAGAAAGTTTTTGAACATTTTCAGTTAAAAGGAGATGTTATAACGAATAAGGATAGTATTGGAGATATCTATTCCTCTTCAAAAGTATATTCTGCTAGCGATAAAGAACAAAATGTAAAGTTCATTGTGAAAAGATTTGTAGACATAAAAGCGATGAAGTGGATTGTTTTGAATATCTGGGCATTAATGTCAAAGAGATTCGACATGAGTCCCATATCTAGGCTTTCTAGAGAGTATTCTTCTTTGAAAGAAATTCGAGAAATTGGTCTAAATACACCAAGGGTTTTGTTAGTTGCATTTAATCAAAGAATACTCGTAACTGAATTCATAGAAGGTTCAAATTTGGGAGAGATACTTTCAAAGGTTTTCAAAGGAGAAAAAAATATGATAAAATACATTAGAATTTATGGAGAAGAATTAGGAAAAGTACATAAATCTGGGTACACACTTGGAGACACTAAACCAAGCAATTCTATTCTTTCAAAAGGTAAGATATTCTTAATTGATCTTGAGCAAGCTGCAAAGAATGGGGATAAGAGCTGGGATATAGCTGAATTCATTTATTATTCATCAAAACTTACTTTGGATACTAACGCTGCAAAACAATTGGTTGGAGAATTTCTGGACGGATACTTAGAATATGGTGATAATAAATCTGTAAAAGATGCTCATAAACTGAAGTATCTTGCTCCATTTCAACCAATAATAGCACCAAATGTTGCTGCAGCAGTTAGAAAAGTAATGAAGAAACGAGCAGAATAATTACATTATTTTACTGTTTGAATTGAGTATAACCACATTTCCCACATGTATCTCTGTCATGATGTTCAGAGAGAAACACACCTTTTCCACAACGTGGACAGTCTTTCTTTAACTTTTTCAGTTGGTCTCCTTCAATCTTATAAAATTTCCAAACTTGTGTACTAGGCTTTATTTTTTTGACTTGTCTCTCTTTATGAGGTTTGGCAACTGGTTCAGCTTCTTCAGGTGTTTCTTCTATTTTTTCAGATTCAGTCGCAATTTCTTCTAATTCTTTAGATTCTGTGGTCTTTTCTTTCGACATAATTATTCCTGCTTTTGTTCTTCTGTTGCTTCAGATGGTGCTTTGGGTTTCACTAGTTCATCTTTTGTATCTTCAGATGAATGGGTAGTTGATTTGGATTCTAATTCTTCCTTTGAAGTTTTTTCTGTATCTTCAGTTGAAGATGTTTTGTCAACTTCTTGGATGGGTTCAGCTTTCTCTTCACCGGTATTTTTTGAAGGAGTTTTAGATTTTTCGGATTTAGGTGTTACAGGTTTATTCCTTGTCAATATATAATCAGAAATATCTTTTTTTGCATTATTATCGTTATCATAAATATAAAACAAACCTTTAGCATCGCGCGAACCTGATTCACCATCAATGGAAACAACAAAAACTTTCTCGTCAGTGATCTTTATCTTTTTAGACAAAGCCTGGATAGCATCATTACGATTGAAACTACCATATGAATCTCTAAATATACACTCTACTTCTCTACGACCTACAAGTAAATTCTCAATATCGCGATTAATCTCAATATCCATTTAGCTGCACTCAAAACCTCCAAAATCCGCGGTATATTAATACCTTGCCAATAAAATACATCACAGATAAATTCCCATCATATTTAGCATCGTAATAACAGATTTCCTAATTTCTAGATCTAGACAATTAAAAACTAATCCAATTCGAGGCTGTCCGTAGACCACAATTGTACCTATGGGGTATGACGCCATAATAGGAAGTGCAAGAAGGTCCTCTTCACCATCGACAAATATCCTAACAGGCATTTTTGCAGATAGAGCATCTGAAACGGCTTGCAAAGACTCTTCAGTTAGACAACTGTGGGGATTTTTTACTTTAATCAGGCTTTCATAATTGGATTTGGGAAGTTTCCGTGCGATTCTCATTTCACGACCATCAACTACTTCGATGTTTGGGATGAATCCAAGTGAAAGAAGTGTTTCAGTTGTAGCATCTCCTACGGCTACTATTAGAGCCTTAGATACAAATTCTCCTTTGAGATTGTTAGTGTTCACCTTTGAGTTCTTGATGAGTTTACCTGAAGGATGTTTTAACCTATCTCGCAAAATCTTTGGAAGTGAGTATACCTTCATTTTTTAGAATGATTGAAAACAATAATATTTCAGTATTACCAATAGTAAACTTAGCTTACTCTAAGTGCATATCTTCCCGACTTTAAGATACCAAGTGATTTGGCTACTTCTGACTTCTCAGGCTCAAGAATAATAATAAGTCCTGACCAATCTTTACTAAGGTCAGTAGAGTTGCAAGATGGACAGATTTTACCACTGGCTAAACTCTTACATTTTCTGCAAGCAAATTGACGGACCATTTTTTTAATTACCTACTTTTTCTTTGGAGTTTCAACACTCTTTTTCGACTTGTCGATATCATCAGCTATCCATTCAAGAGCACCAAGGTAAGGCTGTCTACAAGTAACTCCTATTTTCCCCATAGAAGCTCCGCGACCTAGACTTACAGCAGTTATCCTAACCCGAAGTTTTGAACCGACCTTCAATGTTCTTTTACTTTGACTTGCTAGAATGATACCCTGTTTCACATCACTTGTAAGATAATCGTCAGTTATCTGTGATAGATGAAGCAATGCATCAGTGGGCCCTATTCTTACGAAAGCACCAAAATCAGTTATTTCCACAACTTCACCCTCAACTATCTCTTGGAGCATTGGAAAAAATGATAAAACTGAGAATTTAACTTTATGATATCTTGCACCATCACCAGGAATTATTTTACCAACAGGATCCATATTTACATCAGTTACCTGAATAATATACCCCATATCTGAGTTGATAGTACTTTCATATTTCGTTCTTAAAACTTCAAGTGCAACCTTCTTTAGTTTACTCCCAAACTTATCTGGAGAAACTCTGACAACATCAATTCTTTGTTCTATCTGAAACAATCAATAATGTCTCCTAATCATTGGGGTACGAAATAGCTTTAGTTAAGAACCTTTTGTTGATTCATATTCTAAGAATCTATGTTTTTTCTACAGCCAGTAGATTTCCTTTACGGAAAACTACTGTAATCCCAGATACCTTAAGTTGCTTCCTCAAATTAGAATCCAAAGTTGCAACTGAAGCTCTTCTTGACACTGCACAATTCATTATTTTATCATCAACATTTTCACCTTCATCAAATGAAATATTCTTCAATCCTGAAGCAAAGTCCAAAGCACTTTTAGCGAACTTAGCACGCTTTGGAGAAGAATTTCTGCTTAAACCATGTAATTCATTAATAACGGCATCTAAAACCACAAGATCTACTTTACCAAAAAATTCTTGTAATTGTTCCAATCGTTGCGAGGGAGTAGAAACAGCGAATATCAGAAAACTTGAGTCTAGAAGTAATTCCACTATACTCGGCTCGGCTATATTATTATTCCAGAACCAATGAGACGCCATCTATCAGCTATCCGTCGAGTAACTGCAACCCTATTTCCAAGTGCAGCACAAATTGGTCTCTTAAGGTTCACTGAGATTATATCTCCATTTATTGATCCAACAGGTCCTAACGTTACCGCTGTTCCTATATTCAAACGCAAAACCTCACCTTTTCGTATCTTTTCTACTTTCATCATTTCTGGAGCTCCCACGGCTTTATCAAGGAGTTGAGTCTCAATTTTGAGTGAACTATGTACAGGTGGCAGCTCATTTGGAAGTCCAACTACAGATCCAAGGAGGTTATCTGCTCTTGTGATAGATGGATCCAATGTTGTGCCTAAAGCAATTAATCCTCCTGTTTTAACATTTTTTACCAACCCAACACTTGTTCCTAAACTTGCGATAGTTGTTTTAATAGCATTATATTTCTTAGTTTTTTCATCTAGAAGACCAGGTTTAAGAACAATTTCTTCACCAACATTGAATTCTCCTTCAATTAGGGTCCCACCAATTACCCCTCCTCGAATTTGGGTAATGTTCATGCCGGGTCGATTCACATCAAATGACCTTAGAGTCTGCATTAGTGGTTTCTTTTTTGTTTTTGTTAATGGGGTAGGGATGGATTCTTCAATTGCCCCTATTAATGCATCTAAATTCAATTTGTGATGACCAGATACAGGAATAATAGGAGCATTTTCAGCGACAGTTCCCTTTGCAAACTTCTGAATAGCTTTATAGTTTCTTTCAGCTTCTTGATTAGTTACAAGGTCTAATTTGTTCTGCGCTATTACAATATGTTTCATTCCTAGCATCTGAAGACTTAGAAGATGCTCCCGTGTTTGAGGTTGAGGGACATCTTCATTTGCAGCTATAATTAGTATTGCACCATTCATAACAGCTGCACCCGAAAGCATAATCGCCATGAGACTTTCATGTCCCGGTGTATCTACAAAACTAACTACCCGAGACAATTTTGCTTCGTTTCCGCATTTAGGGCAAGATGATGTAGTTGAGTAATTTTCAGGTGGATTACATTTACCACATTTGTAAAATGCTGCATCAGCATATCCCACCTTTATGGTGATACCACGTCGTAATTCTTCACTATGCGCAGATGTCCATACACCAGTTATTCCTTCAACTAGCGTAGTTTTACCGTGGTCTACGTGACCAATAGCACCAATATTTACTTCAGGTTGGTGGGGTAATCTATTTCTTTTGAGCATGGTGCTATCCTTGGCTGTCATTAATTAATGACGAAGAAAGGAGGGTAATTAATATTGCGGAATCTAAGCTGTTTCTTTTTCTGAAGGAGAAGTTTCCTTTGGTTTCTCAGTTATTTTCATTTTCTTTTCTTCAGCAGAGACAGATTTCTTTTCTGATGACTCATTATCTTGCTTTTTCTTTACTTTTTCCTTCAGTATTTCCTTTGATTCACCTTCTTTCTTAGGAATATCTTCATCTTTTTTAATGTCAGGGGATACCTCTTTTTCCTTCGCTGGAGACTTTTTAGTCGGTTTACTTGTAAGAAGTGCATTTATCTGATAAATTTCTTCTGTAATAGTATTGCCCCTAACCAATTTCCTTCGCTTTAACCCTTTCACAGTGGACCTAAATCCCACTCCCTTTGTAAGAAGCACATATTTCTTAACGCCACCTAGAACATCATTTCTCATTGGGAAACCCCCATGGTCACTGCCCCCAGTTATCGTAAGCTTACCTTCAACATTTACAGGTGAACCATCGATATCACTACCAATCTTTAAGCCCTTAAAGACTCTAAACTGGTCATCAGTAAGTTCATACATAATGGATTTACCATTTTTTGGGTCTGCGACTATTAGTTTTGATTTTGCCACGTGAATTCGACCTCACTAACTTATTTGTTCTGCTAATAAGTATTTTTCATTAGTTCAGTAGTATGGTTTCCATAGTAGAAGTAAAAGATTCATAATAATTCATATCAATCAAATAAATTTTATTACGAACATGCCAAGACTATGTTATCAATAGAATCCGGTAGTGTAACAGATGTTGTATAATACGGATGATAAGATGGTGTTTCAATCCAATGATAAATAAGTGCTAGAGCATATATGTCGAGTGTTGAAGGACAAAGTTTTTTTTCTCTAACTTCACTTTTCTCTTTTTCAAAATACATCAAATCATTCTCATTTGAGCTATGATTCAATCCTAGTACATGTCCTAGTTCATGTGTCATTACATTTTGCATTCCTAATAAACTAAGATCTGATAATGCTATATCGATTGTTGCTGTTTTGATCGAATTGATATTAGATATCTCTAATACTGTTTCTCCAAGTAGTGAATCGTGAAGAGTTTCTTCAAAGTTAATCTGAATATCTATGTCGCCTTGAGGTAGAGTGTTATTTACACCTTGAATATAAACTGAAAAAACTATATCCCCCAGATATTTATATTCTGGATGAATATTGATAAATTCTGAAATTGATCTTTGCCACTGATTGATGGCGTTTTTTATTGCATCAATCACCGAATAATCAACTTCAATATTAAGCGTCTCCTGAAGATTAATTAGAATCTTAAGATGTGTATGACCCCATGAAGCTGCCCGGTTATTATTAACATAAACTAAATTAATCGAATCAATCTCAGACGAAGCTGAAGGATTTGGAATATCAACAGTAGAAATAGTTGTTATTGTAATGGTTGTAGTATTGATTATGACGGTGGTAGAAGTTTTAGTGGTGGTATCGGTTACAAAAAGAGTATTAGTGATTGGCTCATAGAACTGCATTTGCATTATTACTGGAATGCTAATTGCTACAATTGCCGCTACAATGATCAGTATGGCGAAATTATTTTTCAAACATTAAACGTCCAATTCAAACAGAATTAAATTTTTTGTAGGATATAATTTAAACATAAGATAAAAGATGGTTTAAGGGGGAACAATATTTTGTGGTGTACTTCTTGACTGTAATTATGAGTGCCAAAGAACTTTTTCAACAACTTTTAGAGGAAGTTAGGCAAGATGTCAAGATTCTACAAGAAAAGAAGGGTATAACTCCTGGATTAGCTGCAATTCTTGTAGGAGATGACCCAGTTTCTCAGGTTTACGTATCTTTAAAGGAGAAAGATTGTGGAAAAGTAGGAATAAAATCTACAGTTTATCGAATGTTTGATTATCCCCCTGAGACAAGGAATAAGAAAGTTTTAGACCTCATTATGAAGCTAAATAATGACCCTGAAACTCATGGAATACTTATCCAATTACCTTTTCCAAATTTCGTTGATAAAGAGAAAGTCTTTGAAACACTTTCTCCACAAAAAGATGCAGATGGGCTTACACCACATAATATGGGTAAGCTTCTTCTTGGTGAATATAGTATGGAAAGCGGTTTAATTCCGTGTACTCCAAAAGGGTCGATGGCAATATTAGACCACTTTAATATTGACGTGACAGGAAAAGATGCAATAATTGTTGGTAGAAGTGCTCTTGTAGGAGAACCCCTCCGAAAATTACTTCAAGATAAAAATGCTACTGTAACTTGTACTCATAGAAAGACAAAGAACCTATTAGAAAGATTAAGAAAAGCAGATATTATTGTAGCCGCTGCTGGAAGACCTCCAGAATTGTATCAAGAAAATGCTTTTCGACTTTCAGCAGATATGGTTAAAGAAGGAGTAATTGTAATCAGTATAGGTGTCAGAAGAGATCCCGCAACAGGCAAACTTGTTTTCGATATTGATTTTGAAGATGTGAAAGAGAAGGCTGGATATATAACACCGAACACGGGAAGCACTGGGATTATGACACGAGGTATGCTTCTTAAGAATACAATAATTGCAGCAAAAAATATTACCAGTCAAAAAGCATAAAGTGGATTAGTTTTTCGCTTAATTTCCACTATTTTATTCAACGTTTCAATTTCATTTATTGTTAATCTTGAAGAGAATTTTTCTAGTAAAATTTTTGCATCATTACTCCTCGGGACTGTGAATAATTCATCTCCTTCATGAACATGCCTATCCATGATTACTTCATTAATCGATACAGCTACTTCAGACCCTTGGGAAGCTTCATCGATGTTTTCTCCCTTTTCTTGAAGTTGACGAATCGTTCCAATCATTTTTGCTGAAGAATTCATAACCTCTGATTTTTGTCTTAATCTACCTGCCGAAACTTCTACACCGAATACAGCTGGACCACTTCGTCTGAAAATATACCCCTTCATCACTTTGAAGGAACAAGGCGGAGTTAAAGATTTGAATTCACCTTTTTCTGCTAATTCTCTTTCTGAATTAACCCAACTTGAGTACTCCTCAATTATACTATATATTACAGGATTAGAAAAGACTTTGATATTTCTATTTTCAATTTCTTTTTCTGCATCTGGAAGAATTTTTGTATTAAAAGCCAGAACTACACCATGATAAAGGTCTTTATCAGCCACAGCTTTTGCTTCTACAACATCGCGCCTAGAAACAGGCCCAATATCAGCTATCCTAATAGGTACATTTCTTTGCTTCAACATTTCAACAAGAGCCTCAAGACTACCGAGAGTATCAGCTTTCAAAATTATTCCAGTATGATCAGTACAGATAAATGCCCTACGAATTTCGCGATAAACAACTTTAGCTAGATCCTCAATTTTATCACCAAGTTCGAGGCCAATAAAAGGTGATCCCGGTAAAACACCATCTAAATCGGGGGTGACGATTTTCACACCCGTAGCAGCCCCTACTTCTTCTACAGAGGAAAATTTATCCCGTGGATCTCTCATTTCGTCCAAAGGTTTAGGCATAAACATAGCTTTAAGATGGGTTACTATTGCTTCATCACGCTTACCCACAACGATTTTATCACCAGTTTTCAAGATACCATCCAATAGAACCACATTTGCAGTTGTTCCAATACCGGATTCCTCTTTTATTTCTAGAATTATTCCACGGGGTTTCCCATTGGATATTTTTAGTCGTTTTGCTAAATATTGTTGAGTCAATCCCACAAGAACTGCAAGAAGCTCAGGAATACCTTCACCTGTTTTAGCACTGACTGGAACAATAGCTATTTCTTTTGTGAAGTCTTTTATTCTATAGAATGCTTCGGATTCAAAACCTTGTCCTGATAGATTTCCCATAATTGAATAAATCCGGTTATCTATTTCGTCAATAATAGGTTTAGATTGGTTTTTCAGAGATTTCCCAATAAACATATCAGCTCCTGGGCGCCAACCAGATATCATATCGATCTTATTCATTGCAAGAACGAATGGAACTTTCCTATTCTTCAGAATATCCATGCTTTCAAAGGTTTGAACTTCAAAACCTCTGGCTGAGTCTACTACTAAAATAGCAATATCAGCAGCTGAACCACCTCTACTTCTAAGGTTCGTAAAAACTTCATGACCTGGTGTGTCTATAACAAGAAGTCCTGGAACTGCAATTTCTCCACCAACTTGTTTAAGCAATGGACCACATACATCTTTGAGAGTATTCGTAGGAAAAAAACTCGCTCCAATATGCTGAGTTATTCCTCCAGCTTCGCGAAACTGAACTCCTGTTCCTCTTATTTTATCCAACAATGAGGTTTTCCCTGAATCAACATGTCCAAGGACTACAACAACAGGTTGTCTGAATTCTTTATTCAATTAACTCACTTTCAAGAATATTATCTGAGATAGAAGAGGGGTATAAAGGATATAGATTAAATTTTTGGTATCTTAAGAAAAAAGATAAATTCCTCGTATAATAATAAAAACGCAAATTTAGAAAATTATTTTAGATTCTCTTTCAAAACTTTCTTTTGAGTCAGAAGCATGGATGACGTTATCTGTTAAATTAAGACCAAAGTCTCCCCGAATAGTACCTGGTGCAGCTTCATCTGATTTTGTTGATCCAATCATTTGCCTTACAACTTTGATTGCAGTACTCCCTTCAAGTATTACTGCTACAACTTTATCTGATATTATGAATTTGACTAAACTTGAAAAGAATTTTTTTTCAGAGTGAGGTAAGTAGAATTTTTCAGCTTGCTCTTTTGTAAATTGGAATACTTTCATACTATGAATAGTGAACCCTCTTTTTTCAAATCTTGACAATATAGTTCCAACTAGTTTCTTTTGTACACCATCAGGCTTTATGACAATAAGAGTTTGCTCCAATCTTATTTCTTACTCTGGGGTTTTTGATATGCAGCTGTCCATTTATACTTTCTAGGATCTCTCTTTAGCTTTTGGGTATTTTTTCTACATTTGGATGAACAAAAATGTTGGATAACACCATCATTTCTGATGTAAGTAATACCATAAGATGCAATTATATCGTCTCCACAGAAGGCACATTTTTTTTCGCTTAACATTCTTTAGGCCTACTTTATCTTCTTGGCCTCTCGTTCTGTCTCTCTCAACATAAGGATATCTTCAAGACGAATTGGACCTTTTACATTCCTTGTTAGGATTCTACCTTTTTCTGACCCTTCAAGTAGTTTGACACGAACTTGAGTTATTTCACCAGCTACTCCAGTTCTTCCAACAATCTGAATTACTTCAGCGGGAGTTATTCTCTCCTCCGACATTCTCAGATCTCTTCCTGCAATTAACCTTGTCTGATCTTCTTGATAGCAGTCACTATCTGTTCTATAAGACCTTCAGATTCGCCAGTTTCGATAATGCAAGCCGCAGCTGCACCTAAATCTATTCCTAATACTGGTCCCATCTGGGATCTAGTTGGAACATATATGAAAGGTATACTTCTCTCGTCACAGAGAATAGGTAAATGCGCCACTACTTCTGGGGGCTCAATGTCCTCTGCAATAATAACTAGTTTAGCTAGATTGCGCTCTATTGCCTTTGTAGTTTCATTTGTTCCTTTCCTAATCTTACCAGTCTGCCTAGCTTGCCTTAAAGCTTCATATCCTGCTTCAGCTATCTCTTTTGGTGTTTCAAACTTTACAAAGTAAGGTTTAGACATTAACTTATTGCCTCCATAATATTGGCAAAATTTTCTCTTTTTATTGGGTTCATCTGCTCATCACCCTTGCGACTTGGCGATACTTATCAGGTAATTAAAGCTTATCTACCCAAAAACGGTTGGGTAATATTATTTTTCAGTATATTCCAATCAATGATTTTGGCTTTTTCAGTGGTCTTGATATAGGTTAAGACCTGTGTTAATGCCTCTCTGAGTAATTCGCCTACTTCACTTTCTAACTCTCTTCGTTTGTTCTCAATATCTATCGGTGCCATGAATCTCATTCTGCACATCTTGGATGCAGTACACTTCTTGGAGGTCATCCTAGCCCATCTGCAATACAAATATTCTGATCTGAACATCTTTCTCCATCATAACCAACTTATAGTTTGCTGCGGCTATTTGTACCAATCTAAGCTATCTGTAACGTACGTCAAGAGCGAGTCGAAGAACTTCTTCGCTTCACCCGTCATCTTCACCTGCATCATTAGTTCTTGGGCCTTTTCCGCATGAAACCTTGACCTCTCCTTCGCAGCGTCAAGTGCTCCACAGGTCGTTATGCCTCGCCGGATAACTTCTAGCTCTTCGCCAGATATTCGCCGTTTAGATCCTATGCTTCTGAGCAGTTTCAACGTTTTATCATCAGCCATCTTCAAAGTGTAAACGATGTGCAAAGGCTTTTTCCCCCTCAGAATGTCCCCCGCAGGCTCTCTGCCATACTGCTCCTTGGATGTGAAGGTATCAATAATATCGTCCTGAATGTCGAAGGAATAACCTATATTCTCAGCAGCTTCAGATAGGATAGGTATATCCTCTTCAGGCGCATCTCCCAACATAGCACCTATGAGAATCGTAGTCTTGAATAGGGATGCCGCCCTCTTTGAAGCCATGGTGTACCACTCTTCAACATCTGGCTCTTTGTACTCGAACAGTAGGTCGAGTATCTGAGACTCATTTACCCGCAAGAAATCTTCATTCAATAGATCCACCGCCTTCGCTACTTTACTTCTTTCGAAGCCTGATGAGAAGAATTTCTGAACAGCCAAGGTATAAGATATATCCCCCGTGAAGACCGCGACTCCTTTTCCCAACCTCTCATCATGACTCTCAAATAGTCCCTGAAACACCCTTCCTCCACGCCTAAAATCCTCTCCGTCTACCAGGTCGTCATGCAAAAGAATACTATGCCTATACAACTCGATACCAGTACAAGCTGAAAGTATGGCATCATCTATACCGCCTCTGTAGCCAGAGTAGGTGATAAGCGTGTACGTTGATGCAAGCCTCTTACCTTTCCTTAGAATATACTCAGCTAAGCTACTGTAGACTCTATGTATAAACGGGTGATACTGTTCAGATTCTGTTTCAAGTCTAGAGAAGTGCTCCTTAAGATGCTCCTCAATCATTAGGCCAAATCTATCGGCAGTCTTAACCCATTTCAAAGCTACCACAATACAGTATCTGTGAATTACGTATAAACATGGTGATACCTACTTTTGAATAATAGTAGAGATAGCATTATACTTCTGAACCTAAATAGTCTTCAGTCACGCTTCTTAGTGAATACTTTACGTCTTCGCATAGTCTTCAGGACTGTTTTCTTTTTTGCTGCTACAGCTGTAGCTATTATTGTAATGCCCGTGACCATTACTGCCACGTATGTTACGGTGGCCGATTGACAGACTTCTTCAGTAACTTCTTTGGTCGTCGTTATTGTCTTAGCGGGCCCGCTGGGATTTGAACCCAGGATTTCCGGCTTCGGAGGCTTACACATCTCTTCAGCGCCCTAATCCTTTCTATAGTTACCTTGGATTCCATCAGCTAACTATTCTAGGTGAATACTGACTAGGCCACGAGCCCAGAATGCAAATATAATTTTGTATTAATAAAAGTAGTCTCAATTTGAATGTGTACACTAATATTGCATCATTATAGGAAAAGAATGCAAGTCAAAAATAAAATCAGTAATAATTATGTTCTTAAGGAAACGAAATGTAGGTGCTTATGCAGGATTGAGATATGAAAAGTAGAATGATGAAGTGTTTTGCACTAGATGTTGATGGGACAATAGCTGATAATGAAGGACACCTAGACCTTGAAGCAGCATCTATGTTGAGGAGTCTTGCAAAATTAGGATATCAAATAATATTTGTAAGTGGTCGTTCTGCATGGGAACTCATTATTCTGGCAAAATATTTAGGTACTTCTTTGGTATCGGTTGGAGAAAATGGTGGAGTTTTATCCACATCTCCTCTAGATATTCAGGTACTTGGAGATAAATCAAAAACTGAAACGGCTTATGATTATCTTTCTAATAAAATAAAAGGGGTTGAAATAAAACCAACAATGCCTCGCTTCACGGAAGTTGTATTAAAAAGAAATTTCGATATAGAAAATGGGAGAAAACTGTTGTCTGAGAACAATATGCCAGTGAATCTCATCGATAGTACATTTGCATATCATATCACCGATAAAACGGTCAATAAAGGGACAGGGTTAAAGTTGGCACTTGAAAAACTCAAGATTGACCCTGCAGAAACCATAGCAATTGGAGATAGTGATACAGATATACCAATGTTCAAATTATGCAGATATAGTATAGCAACAGGAAAACCTACAAATGGTGCAAAAGAGACTGCCAATTATACTGTAAATAGTAATCCGGGTGAAGGGCTTGTCGATGCTTTCCAATTATCTTTCCAAAAGATCCTGAATACAAACCTTGAGGAGGAATTAAAAAAATGAGTTTTAGAGACTTTAAAGATCAAGTCAAGAAATGTATGATGGACTCGCTAGCAATAAATGATCTACCCGAACTAAGTTTTGAACCAATAGAACCACCAAGACCTGAGTATGGAGATCTATCAGTAAGTGTCTGCATTACAATAGCTAACAAAACAGGAAAAAAACCTACTGAGGTAGCGGAAAAAGTAGCTTCAAAAATCAAAATACCGGATAATTCTATTATTGATAAAATCTCTGTTCACCCACAGGGATACATTAATTTCACAAACAAATATGCAAAATACGTTTATCAAACTCTTAGGAGTGTACTTGATAACTCTGATTACGGGAGAGTGCAAATAGGAAATAACGACAAAATTGGGATAGAACATACAAGCGTTAACCCGAATAAAGCTCTTCATTATGGCCACTTGCGAAATGTTGTTCTTGGAGATTCAATCAAACGAATCCTAGAATTCACAGGGCATAATGTCCAGATCTTAAATTATGTTGACGACTCAGGTTTGCAGGTAGCTGACCTCGTAGTTGGATTTAGGCAAGCAGGTTTTCCCCTTGAACCAACAGGAAATATGAAGTTTGACCAATATTGTGGAGATATAGTTTATGTAAAAATAAACGAGTTGTATAACTCTAGAAAAGATCTAATAGAAGCCCAAAAAAAAGTTCTCCAAGAGCTTGAACAACAAGAAAGTGAAATAGCCAAATTCTCACATAAGATTACTGGGCGAATCTTAAGAGAGCAACTCAAAACCTGTTGGCGAATCGGAGCACGATATGATCTTCTTAATTTTGAATCCCATATTCTTCAAACAAATATGTGGAACGACATTTTTTCTCAACTCAAATCAAAAACTTTAGTTGAAAAAGTATCCAACGGTAAAAATAATGGATGTTGGATTGTCAGAATTAAAGGAGAAAAGGAGGGAGAAGAAAAAGTTCTTCTGAGAAGTGACGGTACAGCAACATACATGGCGAAAGATATTCCATATGCTGCCTGGAAATTAGGTATTATCAAAGATAAATTTGGGTACAAATTATTCCCAGAACAACCAGAAGGAGCAAATCTTTGGGCTACTACCACTGAAAAAACTGATATGAACCATCCTGAATTTGCACCTTATTCCAAATCAATCACCGTAATAGATGTAAGGCAAGGCAGATTACAGAGAATTATCGCAATAATACTTTCAAACCTTTCAGAAAAAGAAGATCTAAAACGATATATTCACTTAGGGTATGAAGTTGTATTTCTAAGTGGAAAAACTGCTGAAGAAATAGGTGTCACTTCTGAAAGAAAACAAATCGTAAGTATGTCCGGTCGAAAAGGCATCTATGTAAATGCAGATGAAGTTCTTGACAAACTACATAAAAGAGCATTTGAAGAAACAAAAAAGAGGAATCTCGATGAAACTGATGAATGGTTACATGAAACTGCTGAAAAAATCATGATTGCAGCAGTAAGATTTGATCTTCTGAAACAGGATTTAGAAAAGACCATTGTCTTTGACCTTAACCGTGCACTTGCACTTGAGGGCGAAACTGGACCATATCTTCAATATACTTATGCCCGTGCAGCACGAATAATTGAGAAGTCAGGTATTACATCATCGATCAAGAGTGAATATGCAAAGAAACTTACAGATTCATCTGAAATAGCTCTAATTAAAGAAATATCTAAATTCGATCTTATTGTAGAGGATGCTGCAAATAATCTTGCACCAAAAATTGTCGCACGATATTTGTTTCATCTTGTTTCACTTTTTAATGCTTTTTATGAAAAAATACCTGTGCTTAAAGAGAAGGATGAAGATACCAAATTAGGAAGAATTGCAATGATTAAAGCTTTTCAAGTTGTTGTTCGAAATGGACTTCAAATTCTTGGAATAAATGCAACTGAAAAGATCTGAGAGTAAGATACAAAACCAGTATTTTTTTCAAAAAAATAATAATTATTGATTGAATGGTTTGTTCTCAGATAGAAATTTGTATGTTTGAGTTTCACTTTCTTTATCCATAAATTCTTCTAAATCTTCTTGAAGATCGAGATCCAGCATCACTGAATATAATTTGAGTATTGATACAGGAATTTTCTGTTCTGACGCATATTTTTTGTGTGTTGCATAACTTGAAAAATCATATGAAGTCTTGATTACATCTGGGGGTGAACGAAGTAAAGCATTCGTACCATCCATACGCTTAGAAGGAACGATTACAACAGATTGCGTATTTCTAGAAGAATTAACTATCTTTTTAATATCTCCAGGTTTTATAAGTGGAATATCTGCAGGAATAATTATGGTCGAAGAAGCTCCATTATTCAAACAATATTCATTCGCAATTTTTACAGCAAAATTAACACCCCGTTGTTCTTTTTCCAATATTGTAGAAAATCCGAATGATTTTGTTAGATTTACGACTTCTTGTTCAGGAGTAACTACAATAGTCGATTCTATTTCGTCTGATGATGCAATTGATTTTAGAACATCATGAAGCATAAAGATGGATAGATTTATTCGCTCTTCTTTATTTAGAAAATTGGAGAGTCTTAACTTGGCAAAATCTAATTTCTTCACTGGTATTATGGCGTGTAGATTCAAATAAGTACATTCTTCTGATTTAGGCTACTTATATTGTCTTCTTGATTGCATTTAGATAACATATTTTTTTCACAATAAAATAAAAAGTAATATGTTCTATTTTTGATAAAGTTTCACCATAGATCTCAAATAAATAATAGGTTTAATAATTAAAAAATAATAATCTATGATGTGCAATAATTGTCTGATTATGCTATAGAGACTACTGACTTGATAAAAAAATACGGTAGTCGTGTAGCTGTAAATCAGTTAAATTTGAAGGTGAAAGTAGGCGAAATTCATGGTTTCCTTGGACCCAACGGAGCAGGAAAAAGCACCACAATAAAGATGCTCGTGGGTTTATTAAAACCAACATCAGGATCCATTAAAATTTTTGAACAAGATGCCGCAGGAGATAAACCTCATATTCGCCAAAGAATGGGTTATTTATCAGAACTTCCAAGTTATCCACAGCACTTGAGTGGAAATGAGCTCCTAGATGTTTATGGTCGTATGTATGGGATGTCAAAAGAATCAAGAAAACAAAGAATTCCAGAGTTAATAGAGAAGGTCGGTCTTGAGGGAAGAGGAAAAGATAGAATTGGTGGATATAGTAAGGGAATGCAGCAAAGAATCGGACTGGCTCAAGCAATGATAAATGATCCTGAAATGCTAATCTTGGATGAGCCAAGCATCGGACTGGATCCTGTAGGCATGGTGGAGATGAGGAAACTTATAAAGGGAATAGCAAAGAGGGGTACTACAATATTTTTTTCTTCTCATCTCTTATCTGAAGTTACTCAGATATGTGATCGCATTACAATAATGAATAAAGGGATAACTGTTGCCTCAGGTTCTCTTAATGAAATTTCTGCATTGTCAAAGAACAGAAGAATAGTTGTTGAAGTGGATAAGGTGAATAATAAAATCTTACAATCGCTACAGAATCTTAAATTGGCAAAAGTTGAGATGAAAGGAAAGACATACACGATACATCTTGATCAAAATAAAAAAGATGCAAGACCTATTGTTTCTCAAGCTATTACTAAGTCAGGCGGAGTGATAGTGGAAATGCATGAGGAAGGTAAGGGATTGGAGGATACTTTTCTAGATTTGTTGAAGGTGGAATCTTAGATTTGACAGAAAAACAACAGGGAAGTTGGACAGGACGATTTATGGCTATATTGTATTATGAGCTATTATGGAATCTCAGAAAGAAGAAGATGGTGGGTGTTCTTATCCTTGCATTTCTGATTGTTACCCTTATTGCTGTTGTCCCTTGGTTAATAGCAGAATACACGAATGCTCCTTTTGATAAGGATCCATTGTTTGTTATTGATAATGTTTCTACAATGGCAGGGGGTTTTACGATGTTTCTTTTTGCAGTTGCTGTAGGTATGAATATGGTTTCTGGAGAATTTGAGAGTCAGACAATAATTCCTTTGTTAACTAAACCTGTTTCAAGAAACTTGGTTATTTTAGCCAAGATTGTAGCTGGACTAATAACGGTAGTTGCTGCTTACATATTCCTAGCTGGTTATATAATAACCGCTGGATTTCTCATCTATGGACCACAAGAATTGTTGCACCTCTTGCCATTGGGTTTCTCAGGTGCAGTTGTTGCGACATTTATTTGGTTATCATTAGCAGTATTTTTCAGCTCAGTATTCAAGAGCTCCAACATTGCAGTTATGGGTTCATTAGGCACATTTATTGGGCTTATAATGGTCGGAACCATTCTTGCGTCATTCGGTCAGCCATTGATACTTCTGTATACACCTGGAGATGGAGCAGTCGGTATAAGCGGAGGTTGTGATTCACTTTCTGGAATGGGAGATGGAATAAGAACAGGAACAAATGAGTTAGGCAGACTCCTAGTTGAATGGGTTCAAGAACCGGATAGAATAATAGATATCTGTGGAATGAGTTTCATTAGTGATGGGCCTCCATCAGCAATACAATTATTATCGGATCCAATCTCAACTGTGGCGTTGCGAAGTTTAGCAGTGGGGTTAACGTATATGATAACATTTTTTGTGATTGGATGGTTTGCATTTAGACGAGCACAAATAACCGATTAGAGATAACTGTTCTAACTTCTGAATAAATGTTCTAAACGTTGACATGATATATTGCATAATCCCATTAGGCTGTTGAAGTAAAATAGAGTAATGAAAATCTGTTAGACACCAATTACAAATTTAGCTAACTTTTGCTCATCATCTTCTGTCCTCATCATAATATCTGTAACAGAAACTTTAACACCTATTTTTTCAATATCAGTTATCATTGCTTTATCATTCTCATCTATTATCATTTTACTAACAAAGCTAGAATAAAGTTCAGTAATGCCTTTCGGTGAAACATCAACTCCAATGCTCCGTAGAAACTTATCTGCAGGCCCACTCACAGAATTATCACATATTATAGGACTAATTGCAACAACACGATCACGGGCACGTATCAATGCTTCTTTTATCCCCAAAATATGAGTCATGGGACATATACTTGAAACGGGATTAGCAGGGCAAATAATCACTTTCTCAGCCTCAAGTATGGTATTCACTACATTGGGTGCAGGTTGAGATTTCTTGGAACCTACATATTTTACTCCAATTACATCAGGTTTTCCTTTCAGCTTAACCCAGAATTCTTGAAGATGCATTTCCCCTTGAGGAGTATCTATTAGAGTCTCAACATGATCGTTAGAGGCAGGCAATACCGTCTGAGCAATATCCATTCTTTTTGCTATAACATTAGTAGCTTCAGATAAAGTCCATCCTGCATTAAGCAAATTAGTTCGTACAAGATGCAAAGCAAGATCCTTATCACCTAATTTAAACCAATCATCAGATCCATACTTCGATACCTGATGCAGAAAATTATAGGTATCATTCTTAATGCCCCATCCCTGACCAGAATTAAGTTGGTCTGACAATGTGTATAGAATGGTGTCGATATCAGGACAAATATGGAGTCCATGTAATTTTATATTATCTCCAACATTTACAATAATAGTAATATTGTCAGTCACAGTTTTGACAAGACCACGAACAAGTTTAGCTGACCCTGTCCCACCAGCTAGAACAGCTAACATTCTTTATTTCACCAAAAAATTATCTGAACAGATCTCTTGAGACCTTTCTTACCAATTTACGGGCAGAACCCTTGCCTGGCTCATATTTGTAACCTCTAACAACTACGACAGGTATCTTGTTCAATTTCCCCATGACTAATTCAGATGCAGAAGCTATTTCATCAGCTACAGCCATATTGGTAGCACTCAATGCATTACCATAGGTATCATTAGAACCCACATAGGAGAACAGTGGAATAATACCAGCAACTCCAATTGCAATATTGATTTGACCTTCACGCCAAGGCCGTCCAAAAGTATCAGTAATTATCACAGCAACATCAACATTTGCTTTTGATTTCAAAGTTTGTTTTATACGCCTAGCAGATTTATCGGAATTCTTGGGAAGAAGAACCAAAGTTCCAGGTTCAATATTTGAGGCATCAATCCCTCCATTTGCACACACAAAACCTTGACGTGTCTCAACTATTACTAGACCCTTTACCATTCGAACAATTCTTTTTGCTTCAGATAAAATAACTTCAACTTTCCTAGGGTCTAATCCAAGAACTTTTGAAAATTTCAAAGCACTTACAGATGGTTCAACATCTTCAAGATGAACAATCCGTCCTTCAGCTTTTGATACTATTTTTGAGGTTATTGCAATTATATCTCCATCTGCAAGAACAGCCCCTTGCTTTGAGGCTGCTTTAATGATAATATCCGCAATATCATCTCCATTCTTTACGGTAGGTATTCCCTCTAAACCAGTAATAATAATTTGATTCACTTTCACAACAATCTCTTTCAAGTTTCACTCAAGTTAGTGATATGAACCTATTTCTATAATTACAGTATATGCTATCAGTATATTTTCACGCATGATAGTTCACATTTTCAATAACATTAGAATATCATGTAGGACAAAATGGATCTTGAACAGGAGCTAATGCACTTGATTCCTTAGTATTCTTAATAGCTTTTTCCGCCAAAAGATTACCTAGTTCTATAGCACTTTCAATATTGTTTGCAGTGGGTGAACCTTGAGATTTTACAAATGATCCAATTACTTCTGATCCAAGCTCCTTTATTTTATTTTGAAGCTGATACAAAGGTCCGCCTCCCCAAGTATAATCACCAAAAAGTCCGAATACTCGCTGCCTTATCCTTTTCACTTTAATCAACTCCAACAAATTTGTTATAGGAGGAAATATGTAGCAATCATACACTGGACTTCCTACAGCTATAGCAGGAGCTTTCCATAACTCAGTTAAGATTTCACTCGGATCATCATAAGTTGCATTGAATAAAGCAACTTTGACACCTTTATCCTTCACACCATCAGATACAGCTTCAGCTAAAACCTTTGTGTTACCATACATTGAACCATATAAAATAACAACCTTCTCTTCAAATTTACCAGAACATAAATCAGCATACAATTTTGTAATAAAAGAGGGGTCATTTCTATAAATTAAACCATGACTAGGGGCAATTACTCTACAAGGTTTTTGAAGATCGCCTAATTTCTTCAATGCCGAATTTATGGAACCATAATATGGTGAAAGTATTGAAGTAAAATATCGTTTGGCAGAATAAATAGAATCTTTGCCTATTTTATCATCAAATATCTCATCACCAATAGAATCAAATGCACCAAAAAGATCACCAGAAAACAAGATATCATCATCTCCCAAGAAAGTACACATGGTTTCGGGCCAATGAATACATGGAGTCATAATAAACTTCAGAGTTTTTCCACCAAGATCTACCTTATCACCATCATCTACAGAGATATCGTTAAACGGAACCTGATGATAATACTTAACAAAGTCGATTCCCATCTTTGAACTAATAACAGAGGCTTTTGATGCAATAGACAGAATTTTTGAAAGCGAACCTGCATGATCTGGCTCTACATGATTAATAACAATATAATCAATATCTTCAGGGTCAATCAACCGTTTGAGATTCTCAATATATTCATCAAAATAATTGTCATTAACAGTATCGATTAATGTCTTCTTTTTTTCTCCTAAGACAAGATAAGAATTCAGACTAACTCCTTTTGGAATACTCCATAAAGATTCAAAGAATTTACTCTCAGTATCATTAACTCCTACCCAATGTACGTCTGGAGAAATCTCCATAAAATAAAGAGCCAAACCATACTTTAATAAGAATTATGTAGAACGAGTAAAAACTATTCACTACATCAAGAAACGTAAGTCGTTTCATAACTTCTCCCAATCTCACCTGAAACCTTCACAACATTTATGCTCATACAAACCATCCACGCATATTCAACTAAATAATATCCGCGGGTACCTTTTCTTGAAAAATAACACATTTAATCAGAGAAAATAATATCTATGAAATATAAGCACAAGATATCTATTTATTATCTAGGTACCCAATAGTTAAGCGTTGCATAATGGGAGGCTTTAATCCACCTCATAGACTTTTACTTGGAGCAGGACCAAGCAACATTCATCAACGTGTATTACAAGCTATGAGCTCATCTATAGTAGGACATCTAGACCCATATTTTCTTGAAGTTATGGATGAAACAAAGAAACTAATATCTAAAGCATTCAAAACCCAAAACAAGTTTTCGCTCCCCATCTCTGGAACAGGAACCGCTGCAATGGAAGCATCGATATTAAACATAGTTGAAGAAGGTGACGAAGTAGTTGTAGGTGTAAACGGTTTTTTTGCAAATAGAATGGAGGAGATGATACGAAGATGGGGTGGAAAAACCATACCAATAAAGAAAAGATGGGGAGATATTATCACAAAAGAAGAAATAGAAAATGCCTTAAAGAATAGTAATGCTAAAATTGTGGCGCTAGTTCAAGCGGAAACATCTACAGGTGCTTTACAGCCTCTTAAAGATATTGCGAAAATAACAAGGTCAAACGACGCCATTCTTCTTGTTGATGCAGTAACCTCATTTACAGGTGTTGATTTAGAGATAGATCGTTGGGGGATAGACATATGTTTCAGCAGTCCACAAAAATGCCTTAATTGTCCTCCAGGCGCATCTCCAATAACTGTAAATGAACGAGCACTCAGAAAGATAAGAAATAGGAGAAAACCTGTTTCAAGTTTATACTTTGATTTTATGTTAATTGAACGATATTGGAGTGAACGCAGGATGTACCATCATACGGCACCAATTATCAATGTATATGGGCTTAGAGAAGCATTAGTTATTGCCCTTGAAGAAGGATTAGAATCAAGAATAGCAAAACATCTCAAGAACTCAAATGCTCTAGTTGCAGGCGTGGAAGCTGCTGGATTTGAAATGAATACTGAAAAAAAATACACTTTACCAACTCTAAACGCAGTCAGAATACCAAAAGATGTCGATGATATGAGGATAAGACAAATAATCCTTGATACTTTCAACACAGAAATAGGGGCAGGACTAGGTGAACTTAAGAATCAAGTACTGAGAATAGGCTTAATGGGAATAAACTCAAGTGAAAGAAATGTAATCTTCGCATTAGATGCGATAGAACGTGCATTTCGTATAGAAGGTCACCCAATTAAGAAAGGAGCAGCAACAAATGCAGCCACAGAATACTTCAGTGCACACTAAAATTAATAAAAACAAGTATTATAGTCAATAATTAGATTAAAAACTACACAGAACATATTATCTATTTTTTTGTAATCAATTCTTTACTTTTTCATAGTTATCTATTTTCTCAGTATTAGAGGATGTGAAAGATAAAACAGTAATCCAGAGCAATAAATCTAAGCGGATAAATACCTGCTAATGATAATTTCTGTAAAAATTGTAGGAAAAAACAACAATATTATTAATGGTCTATTGAGATTGGTTTCTTGAATGCCATATATCAATAAAAAAGAACGAATCAAATATGAGAAAGGGCTTAAAGAAGTTCTAAGTATGTTGAATAAAGTTCCAGATGAGAATATCGATGGAGAACTTAACTACGTAATATCGATGATATTAAAAAGACTTTACAAACCAAGTTATTATAACTATAACAGAGCTATTGGAGTATTGGAATCGATCAAGCTGGAGTACTATAGACGAGAAGTTGCAGCTTATGAAAACAAAAAGATGAAGGAAAAAGGCGACATCTAATGTTCGTGAATCACATTTATAATATCTGAGAATAATATTTTTTCTTTTCTTAATACTTTTCATCTAAAATATCTTTAATTTTTCTAGCTTTTACTTTGCCTACTCCTTCTACCTTTATTAAATCCAAAAGATTTGCTTGAAAAATATTTCTAACGCTTCCAAAGTGGATAAGTAATCGTTCTGCAAGCTCTCCTCCAATGCTTGGCAAACTTGCGACAACATATACTTGCCAATCCTTTTGAGTCATCAATTTGGGTTTATGGTGAATTGAAATTTTATCTTGTTTCTTCTTTTGAATTCTATTGGCTAGTGTATAAAGAAGATTTGCAGTATTAAGAAGGGATGGAGTACAAAGGACTGGAATGCTCATATCTGATTGAATTTTCAATAAAGCTCCCCAGAAAGATCTTGGATTATTCATCAACACTAACTCCTCTTCAATTTCTCCTTCAAGGATAAGTATTGGTTTTTCGTAGGCTTCCCGAAGGCGATTAACCTGCTCAAAGACTCGACCACTGAAAACTGAATTGATAAAATCTTTTACAGTTTTCCGTTCTATTCCACACTCTGATGAAACAATGTAATCTCCCGGTGTAATTGTTCTTTTTTCTATGTCAATACCCAATTCCATAAGTAATGCAACAATAAGATCTGGTTCACGACTGTCAACCACAATTTTCAAAGCCATATTTGAAGACTTCATAGTGATAGTTGCATAAATGCCGAGAGTACATAGAATAATAGTGCAGCCATTCCGCTTGCCGCTGGTATAGTTATGATCCATGTCCACACAATTCGTCTAGCGAGTCCCCATCTTACTGCAGAAAGTCTTCGTGTTGCACCAACACCTATTATTGAACCAGCTATAACATGAGTAGTACTCACCGGTATACCAAAAAAGGTTGAGCCCATAATAACTGCTGCTCCTGCAGTTTCAGCACTAAAACCATGCATAGGATCAAGTTTTGTTATTTTACCTCCCATTGTACGGATGATCCTCCAACCTCCAGATAAAGTTCCTAGTGCTATAGCTAGATGCGCCATCATCGCTACCCAAAATGGTACATAGAATTCAGATCCTAAGTAACCTGAACTAAATAGAAGCACTGCAACTATTCCCATAGTTTTTTGTGCATCATTGCCACCATGACTTAGACTATATGCTGCAGCAGATAATAGCTGCAAACGTTTGAAATATCTGTTAGCGTATGTAGCATTGTGTTTTCTGAATATCTTGATAACTAATGTCATAAGGATGAACGCGGCAATTGTTCCCAGTATAGGTGAAATAACTATGAATGCAAGAATAATCTCGATTTTTCCACGGAGAATGACTCCAAATCCGTTACTAGCTATTGCAGCCCCAATAAGTCCACCAATAAGTGAGTGAGATGCACTAATTGGTAACCCAAACCACCAAGTAAATAGAACCCAAAATATAGCACCTAATAATCCAGCAAGAACCATTAATGGAGAAATTGCAAGTGGGTCAACTATTCCTTTTCCTATTGTTGTAGCCACACCAGTTTCGAAAACAAAAAGTGCAACAAAATTAAAGAATGCAGCCATTGCGACTGCTTGTATAGGTGATAAAACTCGTGTTGAAACAACTGTTGCAATAGAGTTAGCCGCATCATCAAATCCATTGAAGAAGTCAAATAGAAATGCTACAGCTATTACAGTTATAGTGAATGGATCTAGAAACGCCATTTTTCTTCTTTTTCTCAGTAGCTTTTACATTTTTGGATTAATTCAACGATATTCTTCATCTAATCTTTTTCTAGGAATGTTTGAGAACTATAGCCCTAAGAAGATTACTTACGTCCTCACAAATATCAGTAATCTTCTCTAAGTCTTCATATAGTTCTTTATATTTAATTATCGTGATAATATTTTTTTGCTTGAAAAGATCCGCTACAGTTTTACTTAGAAGCTCATCTCCCTCATTTTCAAGAAAATGGACCTCTATGTTGTGCTGTTCAATTTTTTTCTGATTGAGATTACGCATATTACTGAAAGACTTGTTCAATGCTAATACTGACTTTAAGATTATCTCTGAGAATGTTATCATCGAGTGTGGAATGTCTTCGATTCCATAAGCACAGAGTTTGTTTGCAATAGTGTATGTAAAATCTAGAATATCATCATATAGACATGATAATACATTTATATCTTCTCTATCTATAGGTGTGATAAAAGTTTGAGACAGTCTATCTTGAATCTCATGTACCACATCATCTCCATTATGCTCTAAATCTTTAATGCCTTGCCGCTTTTGTTCTACATCTTTGTAGTTACACAATAAATCATGGAGTGAATTAGATCCTTCAAGAACGAGTTTTGATTGCTTTTCGAGCAATTCAAAGAAGACCTTATCTTGAGGGATTAGCCATTCTTTTAATCCCATTTTTTCCACTTCCTTGATAAATTAACCCTCGGGCTAATCGTCATTATTTTATATCCTCAATCACGACTTGACTTCACCACTATTTATTCTTACATTTCTCAAGAATATCAAACATCTAGTTATAACCTCATTACTATCTGATGGCTAATTTCAATAAACTATTTTGAATTCATTGAATTCTTGTTTAAATGGTAACATTACCACTTCTACAGAATCTACTTCTGCATTTGGTGGCCCTTTCTCACACCAATCCAAGAACTTATCCAACATTTCTTCGGTTCCTTCAGCTAAAATTTCGACGCTACTATCAGGAAGGTTCTTGACCCATCCTTTAATTTGTAAGGAATTTGCTTTATGTACCGTATTGGATCTGAAGAATACGCCTTGTACTATACCTGATACATAGATGTGTAACCTTTTTTCAGACAATATCTTATTGTTATGTTTGTAGCACGTTTCTTAAAGTTTCAGGTCGCCATACTTCTTAATGTAAGAAACTAGCCCGCCTTCTGAAAGTATTTTCATCATTTCTTTTGGGATTGGAGAAAAGGTTAGTTCAAACCCTTTAGTTTCGTTTTTTAGTTTTCCTAATTCTAGATCTATAGAAAGTTGATCTTTATCCGCAATTTTATCTGTATTACACATTATTGCTGGAAGACCTACATTTATTGCATTTCGGTAGAAAATCCTAGCAAAAGATTTGGCAACTACTGCACCTGCTCCAGACATCTTTATCATAATTGCTGCATGCTCTCTACTTGAACCCATTCCAAAGTTTCTTCCTGCAACAACAAAATCTCCAGATTTGACATTTGAAGCATATTCTTCCCTAGCATCTTCTAATGTGTGTTTAGTTAATTCTGGAAGATTTGTTCTAAGATGAAAGTATCGCCCTGGGCTAATATGATCTGTGCTTATTGAATCTCCAAATTTCCACGCAGTGGATATGAATGGCCATGTTTTTCCTTCCATGTTCATAGCATCTCCCTTGGATCAGCTATTTCACCTTTTATTGCGGTCACGGCAGCTGTTGCAGGGGATGCAAGATATGTTCCAGATAATGGATTACCTGTTCTTCCTTTAAAGTTCCTGTTACTTGTTGTTAATATTCGATCATCATCAGCAGGAACTCCTCCAAGTGCACCGAAGCATACTCCACATCCAGGCGGAGTAACTGTAGCACCAGATTCAATTAGAGTTTGAAGTGTCAAATCTTGAACTGCTAAAAGTAACGTTTCTCTAGAGGCAGGCGTTACTATGAGTTTCGTATTTGGGTTAACTTTTTTTCCTTTTAATATATCTGCTGCTATTCTAAGGTCTTCAATACGACCATTGGTACAGCTTCCTATGAAAACTTCCTGTATTTCTGTTCCCGCTGCTTCACTCACAGTTTTTATGTTGTCAACAGTGTCTGGAAAAGCGATTGTTGGTTCTATTTCAGAAGCATCAAACTTCAAGGTTTCTGTATATTCAGCTTTCTTGTCAGGCATTATTTTCTGAAAAAATTTGCCTCTTCCTCTGCTTTCAAGATATTTCTTTGTAGTTTCATCCGAAGAAATAAGTCCAACTTTTGCACCTGCTTCAACTGCCATATTTGACAGTGTTAATCTTTCATCCATACGCATATTATTGATTGTACTTCCACTAAACTCAAGAGCTTTGTATGTAGCACCTTCCATAGTTAACTTTCCAATAAAAGTAAGCATAGCATCTTTTGAATATACTCCAGTTGGTAAATCTCCATCTAACTTTATCATTATAGTTTCTGGGACTCTCAACCAAGTTTTACCTAATCCAATAGCTACTGCTACATCTGTAGCACCCATTCCAGTTCCAAAAGCAGCTAAGGCACCTGCTGTTACGGTATGTGAATCTGTACCTATGATTATCTGCCCGGGACTGGCGTAATCCTCGGCTAATACTTGGTGACAAATTCCTCTTCCCGCTTCAGAAAATCGACTTCCTGTTTTTATGGCCCATTTTCGAAGTTTTTCTTGATTATTTGATATTGTCTTGTTTGGACTTGGGACTGCATGGTCTATTATGATTATAGTTTTGTCAGGGTAAGCTGGTTTTTGAATACCCATTGTTCTTAACTGGTCTATTGTAAGTGGACCTGATGCATCGTGAGCAAACATATAATCAACATCAGTTACAATTATCTCTCCTGCAGAAACATCTTTTCCCACCTTTCGACTTAAAATTTTCTCACTTAATGTCTTATTCAAAATCAGTTTCCCTATCTGATGACGCATTTAGTTTGGCTAATAAAGACTTTCTGCGCACTTATCTTTCACTGAATTAATTTAAATCCGAGCAGAATCAACTAAAGATAAATTTCTTCAGTAGGTGGATTAAAAAAACTTTTCCAAAAATAATTGAATATATCAATAATAAAAACCAAAAAAATTTGAAATAATAGACAAAAATATGAAATGAAAACTATGCTTAAAACCCAAAAGAAAACATACCCGTATTCAGAAGGAGTTTATGGCCTACCAACGATATATGATGAAAAATATCTAAACTGATAAAACGATTGATAACACAGAAAAAGCATAAAAGCCAAAGATCTTAAACAAAAAGAATTTCCGATTAATTTAATCACCTCGCAATAAGCTTCTTGAAAGCACCTCTAAGACGACCAAAAATAGGTGTAGGAGCACCACTAGATTTAGGAAATATATTCTTAATCACCATTATTTTACCGTCTGAAAATATCCAGACTGGTGACCCAATTGAAATACCTGAAGAATCCAAGATGGATTGAGGAATATTGATTACCCCCCTCTTACTTAGCCTTACTTTGAATTTTTTTGAAGGCATCTACGCTACCCACATAGTCAGCCCTTAGTAAACAATTTTATTTGTATCAAAAATATCCCTTAAATTGTAAGCTTAAGTAATGGATTAATCAGGCATAATACGAAGTGATTATGACTTCAACAAGCCTTAAAATGATAGGTGAAAGGTAGGCCACTATCATGGTGAATAAGGAACAGTCAAAAAACCATCTTCAAACATATATTGGGCAAGATGGAAAAACCAAAAGCCCCAAACTTCTTCAGGGTCTAAAGAATTTCATTATAGATATAGATGGAGTAGTAAGCGAAGATATTCCAAATGAAGAATCTGAAAGGATGATTAATGCAAAAGAAATAACTGGGTCCAAAGATAAGATAAACTCATGGTATGAAGAAGGACACATTATCACTTTCTTCACATCTAGATCAGAAGATCTCAGAGAAATAACGACTAAATGGCTAGATCAACATGAATTCAAATACCATAATTTATTATTTTGCAAACCAAGGGGTGGAAATTATCATTACATTGATAACACTGAAATCAGAGCTACGAGATTTGATGGAAAATTTGGAAACTTAGTATACAAGAAAAGAGATATACAAGTTTTTGAATAATGAATAAAAAAAATATTTACAGAATCTAATAATCATAACTAACTCATAATCAAAGTTAAAGATTATCTCAAGATAGGTTTAAGGATTCTATTATGTAAGGGGCATTATGGGAAAACTTGAAGGTCAAGTGGCAATTATTACTGGAGCATCCAGAGGAATTGGTCAAGCAATTGCTAAAACTTTTGGTGAAGAAGGTTCAGAGGTGATTGTAAATTATCTAAAGCAAAAAAAACAAGCAGAAAAAGTCGTTAAACAGATTCAAAAAAAAGGTGGAAAAGGGTCATCAATACAAGCCGATGTAGCTAACCAAACTTCTGTAGATCAAATGGTAAAGCAAGTTATTGATAGATTTGGTAAATGCGACATACTTGTAAATAATGCAGGGATAATGTATCGTGCCAAACCTTTGAGTTTTATTGACACAGAAACAGAAGCGATGTTGGAGACCAATGTTAAAGGGGTGATTAATTGCACAAAAGCAATAGCACCAGAAATGATTAAGAAAGGGTCAGGGAAGATAATCAACATTTCTTCTATAGCAGGAGTGGGCATAGCTACTTTAGGAACAACAACTTATGCAGCTACCAAAGCTGCAGTCGATACTCTAACAAAGAGATTTGCATTAGAACTTGGTTCTTACGGAATTAATGTAAACGCCATAGCACCTGGAGTAGTGAAAACGGACCTTATTCTCAAAGGGATAGAACCTAGTAAAGTTGGTGATTTCATTAAATATTGTGAAGATGCAAGTATGTTGCATAGAATTGGAGAACCTCAAGATATTGCGAATGTAGCTTGCTTTTTGGCATCTGATAAATCCAGTTTCATGACGGGTCAAATCATCACAGTTGATGGAGGCCGAAAAGATTTCCTTTCCCATTCTCTTTAATTCACTTTAGACAGAATTGTTTCTTAACAGAATTTTCACTATTGTAAATCTGTAAAAACAGATGATTACAATTCATAAAGAATCTACACAAATCTAATAAAACAAGATTGCGCTTATATAGATGAATAGATTAGCAGAAAAAAGTGTAGTTAGCATTATGGAGTACAAATTGAATAGTAAAGAGATTGCAGCTATGGGGGTTTTTACAGCTTTTGTTGCGGCAGCCACAATGGTTGTGAATGCATATGTTGCTGCAACTGGAGGCTACTTTAATGTTGGAGAAATAATGGTGTATACATCCGCAATCCTCATGGGACCTTTTGTAGGTAGTTTTGCAGGGGGTGTAGGATCAATGATTGCAGATGTTTCTCTTGGTTACACAGTTTTCGCACCAGGCACACTTGTAATAAAAGGAATTGAAGGGTTCATAGTTGGTTATCTAGCTCAATATAGATTTAGGCCATCTTCGGAAAAAATATTGACAACACTATCTGTGGCTGCAGGATCAATCCTTGCATTATTAGTTTGGTGGGGAGGAACAGAATATTTCACAGGAAGTTTAGAGTTCACACTTGGAATTGCACCAAGTACCATAACGTGGATAATTACAATTCCTGCGATTTTCTGGGTTGTATTGGCAATATTGTCATTGACACTCACAGTGTCAGCAGGGTTATACCTAGACCCAAAAATAGGATGGCTTGTAATAGCTATACTCATAGGTGGTGTAGAAATGGTTGTTGGTTATTACATTTACGAGACAATGGTCCTTGGACATGTATTGGCATTCGCAGAAGTGTTTGTTAACATCGGTCAAGTTACAATTGGATTATTAGTTGCCATCCCACTATCCCGAAGTATCAATAGAATAATGCCCAGAATAAGAAAAAATCACACTTAAACGGTTGAGCCTAAATAGAAGCAATTTAATCTATATTTTTGGTGAAAATAAGATTTGAAGCTTCCATTAGGCAAAATACCTTATGACATACTTAAGAAGCATGTTTTGAAGTTCCAAGGATATACGTCTCCAGAAGTTCTTGTTGGCCCAAAGATTGGGGTTGATTTTGCAGTTGTAAATTTAGATGGTAGATATCTGATTATTTCCTCAGACCCAGTCACAGGAATTGAAGAAGATATTGGGTGGTATGCCGTCAATGTAAGTGCAAATGATGTTGCGACAAGTGGAACAAAACCAAGATTTTTAAATTCAGTAATTTTACTTCCTGAAAATTCAGATGAAACACAAGTTAAAAATATCTCAAAACAAATGGATAATGCCGCAAAAAACCTCCAAATGACTATAGTGGGAGGACACACCGAGATTACTCCTAACTTGAAACAACTAATAGTTGTAACAACAGCATTCGGCATAACTAATCAATATATAACAGCCGCAAATGCAGAAGATGGAGATTACATTTTAATGACGAAAACAGCGGGAATAGAAGGAACATCTATACTTGCCAGAATATTCAAAGACCGGCTCAAATCAATAGATAGAAAAACAACACTAAGAGCTTCAGAGATGATAAGCCAAATATCAATAGTGAAAGACGCTGCAATCCTATTTGGAACTGGAAAAGTTCATGCTATGCATGATTCAACTGAAGGCGGAATAATAGGTGGGGTACACGAAATGGCATTAGCATCCAATACTGGATTCAAACTAAACGAGAAAAGCATAGAAGTTGCAAAAGAAACAGATACTATCTGCAACATTCTTAAGATAAATCCATCAAAATTATTAGGTTCAGGAAGTCTTTTGGCATCAGTTAAACCTGATGAAATTAATTCAGTAATAAATGAGTTAAGTAAACATAATATTAAAGGATCAGTAATAGGTAAATTTGGTGGAGAAAAAAAAGAGATAATAAAAAATAATGGTTTAACAGAAGAAGTTCAACATAATGTTATAGACGAAATCTGGAGGCTTGCAGCACTAGGAAGGTCTATGAATTCTTGATTTACGCCTATTCATAGCAGCAGATACAAGTCCTCTGAAAACCGGTTCTGGGAAACCTGGACGACTTAAAAATTCAGGGTGATATTGAACTGCCACAAAGAATGGATGTGATGGAATCTCCAAGATCTCCATTCTTTTTCCATTATCACTACTTCCTGAGAAGATCATACCATTAGTACGGAATTGATCAATATACTTCTGATTGAATTCATATCTATGGCGATGACGTTCCCTTATTTGTGAGCTGTTGTATAGTTTGTAGGCCAAGGTATCTTCTACAATATCAACATCGATACCACCAAGTCTCATTGTTGCACCCATATTCTTAATTCCTTTCTGCTCAGGAAGTAGATCTATAACGGGATGAGGAGTCTTGGATTCAAGTTCACTTGAATTAGCTTCAGAAAGATTGCAAGCGTATCGTGCAAACGAAACAATTGCTAGCTGAAAACCAAAACATAATCCCAGGTATGGCATACCATTCTTTCGCGCAAAGTTTGCTGCAACCATTTTACCTTCACTACCTCTGGCCCCAAAACCTCCTGGAATAATCATTGCATCATATTTTGAAAGGAGTCTAGTGGTACTGGCTCTCTTTTCAAATTTTTCAGCATCTACCCAATCAACTCGAGATGTGAAGCCCTTCTCTGCAGCAGCATGTTCAAGTGCTTCATTAACGCTAACATAACTATCGGCAAGGGATACATACTTACCCACCATAACGACAGACACTTCATCAATGGTGTTTAGAAAAGACATTGAGATTTTTGGCCAAGAATCCCACCTTAAATTCCTTACACCAAGATTTAGATGTTCACAGATAGGATCAACTATTCCTTCAGATTCTAAAATCTGTGGAACAGCGTATATTGACTTTGCATCTTTATTGGAAATCACGTTACTTACCGGTATGTTTGCAAAAAGAGATATCTTTTCTTTTGACTCCTGGAGTAGTGAAGTTTGACTTCTAATTACGAGAATATCTGGTTGAATACCAATTCTCCTTAGCTCTTGAACACTATGTTGGGTTGGCTTAGTTTTTTGTTCACCAACTGCGTCAAGTGTAGGTGCCAAAGTCACATGTACAAATAATGTGTTATGAAGACCTTCTTGATTCCGAATATGTCTAAAAGATTCTAAAAATGGAAGACCTTCTATATCTCCAACGGTACCCCCACACTCAACAATCAAGACATCAACTTTAGATTTATTTGCTAAATCGATTATTTTTTTCTTAATTGTATCTGTAATATTTGGAATTATTTGAACACATCCACCTAGAAAATCACCTTTTCTTTCACGATTAATCACTTCTAAGTAAATCTGGCCAGTAGTAATATTGTGATCTGATGAAAGATTCTGATCCAGAAAACGTTCATATGTTCCCAAATCCATATCGGTTTCACCCCCATCATCAGTGACAAATACTTCTCCATGAATTAACGGATTCATTGTTCCAGCATCGACATTAAGATAAGGATCTATCTTAGCACAAGTAACCTTAAGTCCTGTATGTTGAAGAAGCTTAGCAATAGAAGAAGATGTAACACCCTTTCCCAAGCCGGACATAACGCCACCGGTTACAAAGATTATTTTTGGTTTTCTGGGTTCAGGCACACTTAACCAAGTAGATAGCAGATTATTAATCTTTCTAAGTTTTATTTAACAAATTTTTAGATTTAGATGAAGTAATTTATCATATAATCCACAAGAGTTTGTGAAATATATTATATATCCACTACCCAGAATTAAGTATAACAACTGAATAATTTATATAAAAAAGATATTAATTAATAACAATAATGGAATCTATAGCTTACTCACCAGGACACATAACTGGAGTAGTTCAACCTTACGAATACCTTGATGACCCAATCAAATCCGGATCTAAGGGCATAGGTTTCTCGATTCAAAAAGGAGTAACAACACAAGTCAATATTTCACCATCTAAAATTAGTGAACTGAAAATAGAAATTAATAATCAAATAGCACATAATGCTGTAGTCTCTGAATATGTTGCAAAATCCTTTGCATCTAAAATAAACAGAAACCTAAAAATCAGAATAAAACACCAAATTGATATTCCTACTGGATCTGGATTTGGAACTAGTGGAGCAGCTGCATTAAGTTTGGCACTAGCACTTAATCAGATTCTGGAGTTAGGACTATCAAGAATTGAATCTGCAAAAGTGGCTCATATTGCCGAGGTAGTTTGTAAAACCGGACTTGGAACCGTATTAGCCGAGTTGAAGGGGGGTTTTGAGGTGAGAGAAAAACAAGGTGCACCAGGTATTGGTAAGATTTCCAAAATTCCATATAATGGAGATTATTGGATGGTGGCACTTGAACTTGGAACTCAATCTACAGAGCTAATGCTTAAGGAACTAAGAAGAAAAAATGATCTAACCAAACTTGGTGAACAATATGTTATTCTTTTTCTTGCTAATCGATCAGTCAAGAATTTTTTAAACCTCTCAAAAAGATTTTCTCAATTGATCAATACACATCATAAACTAAAAAATGCTGCAAAGGAAGCAGAGGATAGAAATTTTGTTTGTGGAATTGCATTATTCGGAAATACATTGTTTTCTCTTGTAAGACAGAACGAAGTAAAGGAATTAAAGAGAGTTTTCGCTAAATATAAAGTACATAATGAGAATATAATAGTAAGTCAAATCGAAAAAAGAGGTGCTAGATTACTTTGACAAAAACAAAAATACCGAAAACACATCCTAGGGCAAAATCTCTGCAAGTACGAGAGAAAGTAAACGAAGGTTATTCTGAAGGAATAATGACAGAGCAGGGATTGATAGCTCACGGTCGTGGAGAAGCTTTTGATTATCTCCTAGGCGAAATAACAATTTCTGAGGCTGCTATAGCAATCAAAGTGGCAGCTGCTACACTTCTAATCGCTAAAAATCCCATCATTTCAGTTAATGGTAATGTTGCAACATTAACTCCTAAAGAAGTCGTAAAATTAGCAAAAAATGTAGGTGCAAAAATAGAAGTAAACCTTTTCCATCGAACTCTTGAGAGAGAAAAAGCAATAATGAAAAAATTGAAGTCTTTTGGCGCAAAAAATGTTCTTGGAATTGGGAAGGAAGCAGCTTTTGAGATGAATGGATTGGAGAGTTCTCGCAGATGGATGGACCCTAATGGCATAATGATCTCAGACACTGTGTTAGTACCTCTTGAAGATGGAGATAGAACAGCAGAACTGAGAAAGGCAGGTAAAACAGTTATCACAATTGATCTTAACCCACTATCTCGGACAGCCCAAACTGCTTCATTAACTATTGTGGATAATATTGTTAGGGCTATGCCACTTCTTCTTGAAGAAACAAAAAAATTAAAAAATATTGAAAATGACATTCTCAAAGATATGATAAAAAGGTTTGACAATAAAGTCAATCTAGGTAAAAGTCTAAGTTATATCATAAAAAGGTTGGAAAAAGATTCAGTTATCAGAGTTAATGCTCAATGAAAAAGATTAACATTGCAGAAATTCTTCGTATGAAAAATGAAGAGAGAAAAATTACATGCATAACGGCTTATGATTATACATCAGCTGCCCTTGTAGGTAGGTCAGGAATTGACTTAATATTAGTAGGAGACTCAGCAAGCATGGTTGTACTTGGATACCAGACAACTATTCCAATAGGAATAGATGAAATGATACTTTTCAGTAAGGCCGTTACAAGAGGAAATAAAGGATCTTTGATTGTAGGAGATATGCCATTTATGAGTTACCAAGCCAGTGATGAAGACGCAGTCAGAAATGGAGGAAAATTCGTTAAAGAAGGATGCGTAGATGCAGTTAAAATTGAAGGGGGAATAAAAATGAAAAGTAGAGTTGAAGCTCTAACCCATGCTAAAATTCCCGTTATGGGTCATGTTGGTCTTATGCCTCAAACATCTCCATTATGGAGTGGATATAGAGTTCAAGGCAGAACAGACAAAACCGCAAAAGAGGTAATTAAGGACGCTATAGCAATTGAAGAAGCAGGTGCATTCTCTGTAGTATTAGAAATGGTCACTAGCGAAGTAGCGAAAATAATTACTGAGAAGCTAAGCATACCTACTATAGGAATAGGTTCAGGTCCAGATTGTGATGGACAGATAGTTGTGTTTCACGATATTCTTGGTTTATATGACAAGTTTACTCCAAAATTCATAAAAAAATATGCGAATTTAGGTGAAGATATACAGAAATCTCTCGAATCTTACCGAGATGAAGTTATTAATGGAAAATTTCCAGCTGAAGAAAATACATTCCACATGAAAGATCACAAGACTAATCCACCGTTGAAACGACGCATCATAAAGAATACTCGATAATTCACATCTTAATTGTTCGTTGCCCAAAATATTGGGAAAACAATACTTTAGATAGATAATTTATTTTTTCACCAAGCTTATAAATCCCTTTTTCATATGTTAATGCAAAATGGTTACTGCCTCTACCGAAACCATAAATCATTCTTTAATGTGATAATGTATGGTTTTCATTAAGAAGGTAGAAGCACGTGGATTCAAGTCCCTTGGAAACAAAACAGTTGCTATAAAATTCAATGAAGATTTTACGGCAATTACTGGTCCTAATGGCTCTGGAAAATCAAATATTATGGATTCAATTATGTTCTGTCTAGGTCAAAATAGTTCTAAAAAGCTTAGGGTAGATAGATTAACTTCTCTGATATTTGACGGAACCAGCGTTAAGGGACCATCAGTAATTAGAGTTACAGTAACCTTTGATAACATTTCAAGAAGGATACCTGTTGATTCAAATAATGTTCTGGTAACAAGAGAACTCAGGCAAACTGGAGAAAACCAATACTTCCTTAACGGAAAAAGGATCACAAAGAGTGCACTTTCAGAACTGCTGAACCTTGCACTTATTTCTCCAGAAGGATTAAACATGGTTCCCCAAGGGGTCATAACCCGTCTATCAGAGCTTAACCCAGATGAAAAACGGGAGTTAATTGAAGAAATCGTTGGAGTTTCACAGTTTGATGATAAAAGGAAAAGAGCACAAGAACAACTTAATGATGCAGACACTAAACTCCAAATCGCTTTAGCCAGAATAGACGAGATGAAGAATAGAGTAGACTCACTTGAAAATGAGATGAATGATCAAAATAGATTGAAGATACTCGAAGACGAAATCAGATGGCTGAATGCAGTAATAACGTCTAGACTATTATCATCCAACATTAAGAAACTTGAAGATGAAAAAAATTTTATTGTGGATTACGAAAATGGAAAAAAACGACTTCAAAAAAATTTAGATACAATAGATAAACAGATTATAGAAGTAGAAAACGAAAGAAAGGAATTTGTGTCTACAGTTATGGACACTTCGGGAGGAAAAAAAGTTGAACTTCAATTTGCAATTGGAAAAGCTCAAAGTGATATTACAAGATATAAGGAAGAAGTATCAATAGCAAAAAATCTAATTAAAAAGATTGAAAATTCATCGCCACATCTAAAAAAGATGCAAGACCAACAAATGAAAGTATTGAATGATGCCAAGACTCAAATAAAGGAAGAAAAAACTAAGTTTGTAGAAATTGAAAAAAATAAAAAAGAGTCAGAGATTGCAATAAGACAAATTGAAGCACAATTGACACGCCTTCAAAACTTAAAAGAGAAGAAAAGAAATCAAACTAATAATCTTGTTGAGCAAATTTCAAAGTACAAAGAAACATTAAACTCAACCATACATCAATTAGAGATTAAAAATAATAAGAGAGAACTAGTGAATGAAAGTTTAACGGTACAAAACGACAAAGCTCAGCCATTCCAAGAAACTCTGCATCATCTTGAAGACCAATTAAAGAAATCTTATGATGTTGAACAAATGGAGAAATCATCATTTAAGAAAGTAGGATCATCACTAACTGGATTAACAGATCAAGAAACAAATCTTCAAGGTGAAATTGACAAGGCGATAGCCACATTAAGCAAAGCGAGTGATGTAGTTTTAAAATATGAAATTCAAAAAAACATGGCCAAGAAGATAATTGCCCATGAACTGGGGTTAAAACGATTGGAGGACCTCGCAAAGACTGGAGCAATCAAAGGTTATATTGGTAGAATCGATAAGTTAGTATCATATCCAGAAAAATATAAAGCTGCGGTCCAAGCAGCGGGTAAACGGTGGATGAATGCAGCAGTCGTTAGTGACCTTCACACCATGTTAAAGACTATTGAAATTGCAAAGCGTCTAAAAATCGGGAATATAACGGTTATTCCTCTTTCTGAAATAACGGGTTCAAAGAAAATTAATGTACCAAAAGATGATGGAATAATTGGTACACTCGCAGATGTGATAAATTGTGACGAAAGACTTGAAGGATTGATAAATTTCTTATTTGGAGATACAATTCTTGTAAACAACTCCAGAGATGGATACTTAGTTTCTACAAAGGGATTCAAGAGTGTTACACCATCCGGAGATTTATTTGAACCCAGAAGCGTAGCATTCGAGACTGGCTATGTTGCCAAATTAGATGAAATAATGGAACTTGTTAAAGATGAAGCATCATTAGGGGTGATTAAAGAAGCATTATCATCTCTTAAAAGTACTATAACCAAGCGAAAGTCAAATATTGATAATTTACAGTCAGAAGCTAAGAAATTAACAGAAGAAAAAATACGGTTAAGATCGTCTTTAGAAAGAATAAAAGATGAGCGAAACAGTGTAAGAGTATTCATAAAAAGATATAAAAGTCTAAATAAAGAAATTCAAGTACGCTTAAGAAAGACAGAAAGAGATTTTGAACGTACTAATAAAATAATCAGTAAACTTAATGATAAAAAAATTAGGGCAAATAACAAGATATCTATATATGAAAATAAACTAAGCCAAATATCAACCAAAAATATATCTGAAGAGATAAGAAACTTACAAGAAAAGAAAAAAATCAAGAACCTATTTATTGAAGAAATAACAAACAAACTAAGGGACACTGAAACTCAACTCTTAAGGTATGAAGGTAATCTTAAACATAATTTGGAACCAAGTTATGCGAGATTAGAAGAACAAATAGAAGGATCCAAATCAATATTGAAGGAAAAAAGGATTTTCACAGAAGAAAAAATAGAAGAACTCAAAAAACTTTCGGAAAACTTGGCAATTCAGAAGCAAGATGTAAAAAGAACAATAATAAAATCAAAAAAATCTAGACCAATTCTTGAGAGATATGAAACTAAACTGAGACGAATAACTAAGGAAAGGGATGGTCTTAGAAAATCGATAACAAATATAGAAAAAGAGATGATATCCACTTCAAAAAGTATTGAAATGTTACAACAAACTGAGCAAAATCTCCAAGGTGAACTCACTCTTTATGGGTATACTAAACCCATTGAGACATTTGACAATGCAGAAGTTCTTAATGAGCAACTAAACATTGAATACCAACGACTCAAGAATCAGGTCAACTTATTGGCAGTCAGTTCCTATAGGGAAATATTCGCAGGATACAAGAATCTGTCAATAAGGCGAAATCAGCTTGAAGAAGAACGCAATGTAATTGTGAAGTTTATCGAAGAAGTAGACTCTGAAAAGAAAAAAGTTTTTCTAGAAGGCTTTAAAAAGATTGATCAAGAACTTCGGATTATTTTCTCAAAACTCACTGGGGGTTCCTCTTGGTTGGAACTTGAAAATCCTAATGATATTTTTTCTCAAGGTATTTTTCTTATGGCACAATTTCCAGATAATAAACCTAGGGAATCAAGTGCAGTTAGTGGTGGTGAAAAAACAGTATCTGCATTATCAGTAATTTTAGCTATACAGTCAGTTTATCCTTCACCATTTTACCTTTTTGATGAAATTGATGCACATTTGGATGTAAGGTATGTAGAAAAATTAGCAGATTTATTAAAAGAAAAAGCTGTTAATTCACAAATTATTGCAGTAACTTTGAAAGATACAATGTTAACACGTGCATCATTAATCTATGGGTTGTATAAGGAGAAAGGTACATCAAAGATTCTCAAGTATAAAACGGGTTTAGGAGTTGTGGCTAGAAGTGGTTAAAGAAAAGTCTGATTTATCAAAACCCCCACTAAATATTCTCATTAATCCCACTGAAATGAAAACCAGAAAACCCTGGGAAATTGATCTCCAAGAACTTCTAGAGATGTTTATCAAGATTATTGAACAAATGGAAACACCAGATCTTCGATTATGTGGATCCGCAGCATTATCTTCAGCACTAATTTATAGGTTGAAAGTAGAAAGTTTATTTCTCTTTGAAAAGTTGAAGATAAAACGGCGGATTACTGATAGATTAGATCCACCTCAAATGTTAGAGATTCCTTACAGGTATGAATTATCTACAACAAATCTTGATGACCTTGTAAGCACCTTAGAAAGTATTCTTGATGAAATGATTTCTCAACAAATTAAGAAACCAAAGACCAGTGTGATTGAAGTAGAACCTATAATTGAAGTGGATATTTTTTCTGTTCAAATTCAAAAGGCACTTAAAGAACTCAAGAGAGACATTGGAAATCTCCTTCGAGAGAAGAAAAGGATCCTTTTCAGTGAATATGTTATGAACATGAATACCTTAGATAGAGTAAGAACATTTCTGTTACTCCTTTTCATTGCCAATGATGGATTGATAAGAATAATTCAGGATGAAGAAGACATGCTGATAATAGGAGCAATTCAAAAATGACGATAAGTGATGATAATAATATACGAGCGCGAATTGAATCAGCATTATATGCATACGGCAGACCTTTAGAAATTGAAGAATTAGCAAAAGCTGCAAGAATAACTTCTAAACGAAAAACAATGAAGATAGTGATGAATATAATGAAAAGCTTTAACGAAAACATGGTTGCACTAGAAATTAGTAAACTTCCTGGACCAAAGTTTGTAATGCAATTAAAGCCTCAATATACAAAAGTAGCAAGAAAGTTTTCTCTCAGACCTCTAATGACCAGATCCGTCCTTAATACTCTCACCCATGTAGCGTATCTGCAACCTGTATCGAGTACAGATATTGCTGCAAGAAGAGGGTCTCAAGCATATAGTCACTTAAAGGAACTTCGTAAACTCGGTTTTGTTGATTCACAACGATCTGGAAGAAGCAGTATGTACCGAACAAGTAGTTCATTTTCTGATTACTTTGGGCTAAGCAAAGAACCAACAAAGATTAAACAAAAATTATCAACAAAACGAAAAATAACCTCTAAATAAATATCTAACAAAGTTTAAAATATACTTTTTTCACAAATGAAGGGTAGCCATTTGATCAAGCCAACTAAGAATTTAACTAAAAGAAAGGCAACCGGAGGTAGGCGCATAGCATATAGAGGTAGTCGTGCCTATGAAAAGAGTCGGTATGCAATTGAAAGCGTAAAAGGTGAAAATAAAGTCGTTACTAAAAACGTTAGAGGTGGAGGAATAAAAAAAGGGTTAAAAAGTGCAGAATTTGCAAATGTTGTTGACCCTTCAACTAAGAAGACAGAGAAAACAAGAATATTGAAAGTCATTAAGAATCCGGCAAATAGAGATTATGAAAGACGTGGTGTAATTACAAAAGGTTGCATTTTAGAAACTGAAAAAGGAAAAGCAATAGTTTCATCACGCCCTGGACAGGATGGAGTAGTAAACGCCATCCTCCAAAAGTAGTGTATATAGCTATGAAGGATTACGATAGACTCGTAATCTGGATAGACTATTTTAACTCAGGATTCAGCAGAGAAGAAGGAAGAAGAGTACCACTTAATATGGCAGTACGAAATCCCACACTTAATGAACTTGAAGAAGCAGCAAAAAAAGCAGGATATAAACCTGAAACAAAAGAAGCGGTATATCCTAAACGAATGCAAATCAGTTCAGGGTACATATCAATTGAGCACAATAAACCAAAGATTCAAGTAATCAAAGAGTTAGCATCACGCTTATCTATGATTCGTGGTGAACAGAGACTGGAATCAAAAAAACAAAGAAACTGAATTTATGTATTCAAAGTCCTTTGGATAGCTGAAAGAAAGTGAGTAGAACTGGCGGAATCGAGCTGGTAAAAAAAATAATCGAAGGAAAAACAGAGTTATTAGTACCTGAATCTAGCTTACAATCAAATATTCCCCCAAGAACACCAGCTTTTTTCAATCCTAAAGCAGAATTAAACAGAGACATATCAATGGCAGCATATCGGATATTCTCCAAAAATAAAGCATCATCAACGATTATGGCGGATTCGCTAGCTGGAGTAGGAGCAAGAGGAATAAGAGTTGCTGTTGAAGTACCAGATGTAAAAGAAGTTTTCATAAATGATGGTAATCCGTATGCAATAAATCTAGCTGAGAAATCAGCACAATCAAATCAAGTTTCTGAGAAATGCGAATTTTCAAATTTGGATATTTGCCAATTTCTGGCATCACACTCTGGTCCAAAAAAAAGATTCAGTATTTTAGATCTTGATCCATTTGGTTCTCCTGCACCATATCTTGACTGTGCATTAAGATCTATAGATAATAATGGACTGTTTTCTATCACAGCAACGGATATGCCGGTCTTATGTGGAGTTTATCCCAAAGTATCATACCGAAAATATCAAGGACATTCACTTAGGACAGAATACAGCCATGAAATTGGAGTCCGTTTACTTTTTGGGTCTGTGGCCCATAATGCAATGAGACTAGAATTAGGGATAAAACCTGTATTTGCTTATAGAGCACGTCATTATTTTAGAGTTTATATGACAATTCATACTGGGGCTGTATGGGAAGAAAAAACATACAAAGAAATAGGATACATCCTGCATTGTTTTAAATGTGGCCATCGAGCTACAGATATTGTTTCAAATATGGAATGTTCTATCTGCAAAACTTTAATGAGACATGCTGGACCTCTATGGACAGGACCCATTCATAATAAGAAATTTCTAAAAGAATTGGCTCAGGATTGTGAAACACATTTAATCAAAATAGGTACAAAGATTACATCTATAGCGCTTCAAGAAATCGATATGCCACCAACCTATTTTACAATAGACAAAATTTCAAGTAAAATGGGAGTCACTACTCCAAGCTTAAGTTCCATAATACAGTCTATCAAGAAAAAAGGTTACCAAGCATCAAGAACTGCACTAAATTCAAAAGGAATCAAAACTGATGCACCAAACATGGTACTTCAAAAAATCGTAAAAACGCTCTCTGAAAATTAGTTTAAACGATATTTTTCACACACAAGATACAACTCGCTACTTTTTCCACGACTTGCCGGAGGTTTAGAGATATGCACTTTATGAAAAATACGCCTTACCCTATTCAAAAAACTTTGTGTAGATTCACCCTCAAATATTTTTAGTATTGCAGTTCCATTTAATTGTAGAATTTGTGGTAAAAGATCCACTACCTTCAAAACCATATCTATCTGTTTTAGATGATCTACTTGCCATACACCAATAATATCAGGAGCAAGATCAGAAAGAACCACATTAGCCTTTCTAGGAAGAATGCGTAGAATTTCTTCACAAATGATTGGATCAAATATATCATGGGTCAGGATCTTAGTGTTTTCAGCAAATGGAGTTATTCGTCTCAAATCAATTCCAAGAACTATCCCATTTGATCCTATTCGCTCAGAAGAGATTTGCATCCAGCCTCCAGGTGCAGCTCCAAAATCTATAATAATATTACCTCTCCTAAGAACCTTGTATTTTTTATCCAACTGGATCAGTTTATATGCTGCACGACTCCTATATCCTTCTTTTTTAGCTAATCTACGATAAAGATCTCGTTTAGCATCTGTGTACCTCAGTACAACTCACATCTAATAAAATAATTATGAAATTACTTATTCATTTAAGGTTATGCTTTCATTGTGAACATTCGTTCATAAATTACTTCTGGAGTGGCAGTTATATTCTGGGATCTAAGATATTCTCGTATAGCCCATTCTGCAAGATAATAACATATATGGGGACTAACTTCACTATCGGTGGAACACTTCAACTCTTCAGGACAAGTTATACAAGGAGATTCTTCAATAGACTTTATTTGTGCAGGAAGTCTCAACGGAGAGAGCTCATAAGTCCATCTTCCTCCTTCCAATATTTTTTCCCTTTTAATCATACCTCTTTTTTCTAACCTTATAGCAAGTCTAGATCCATCCCTGCTTGTCAAGTTCAACTTTTTCCACAGTTCACTTTGAAGAACTCCTTCCTTTCCATGTTCCACAACCAACTTGTACACTCTTGATGTAAAGTCAAGAAGTTCATCTTCTTCTTCAGAATTATCGATTTCATCTGATATAATTTCAGTTTTCTCTACTGGATTCTTTGGTTTAGATTTAATTTCAGTTTCAGAAGATGGTTTTTCTTTTTCTACTGGTATTGACTCAAATTCTCCACTAGAATCTTTTATTGTTGATTCTTTTTTCATTTTATTATCTCGTTGAATAGTTCACATATATTATTCTTCCCATCGGTATATTTCTTTTACGGCTATTCTAAACTTTTGAGTGCTTGAGTAATAGTAAAATTCTCAAAAATTTCACGACACCTATTTCGTATAGTGATCTCAGTTACATCTGCAATATCAGCAATCTCTCTTTGAGGAATGTGTACCCCTAGCATTACAGAAGAGATATAGACATATGCAGCAGCTAAACCAGCAGGAGCCTTTCCGCTAGATATTCTGCTGTCGCTAGTCTTACGTGCAATTAATAGAGCAAGTCTTTCCACTCTAGGATTTATCTTCGCCATATTTACAAGCTTTGAGATATATTTCCAGATAGATGGAGGAGGAACATAATCAATTTCCACCTCTTTTAGAACAAGGCGATAATATTTCGCTACAGTACGCTGATCTGTATGTGCAGCTTCAGCAACATCCTTTATTGAACGTCCTACATCACATTTTCTACATGCAAGATAGACAGAAGCAGCAGTCATTCCAATAATTGATTTACTCCTAGAAACCTTTAATCGAACACAATCTCGATAAATCTGAGCAGCTGTCTCAAGAACATTTCTTGGAAGATTAAGATTTTTAGAAACTTCTGTAATTTTAAATAATACACCAGAAAGGCTACGCTCAGCTGGAGTTATCCTGACTCTATTCTGCCATTTTCGTAGCTTATAAGATTGGTTTCTAGCTTTTCCATCAAGATATTGTCCCTGAGAATCTTTCATATCAGATCCAATCATTGTAGATAGACCAAAATCATGAAGCGCAATTGTTCTAGGAGCACCAACTCGTACTCTTTTTGCCTTATCTCCTGGTTCGACTATTGCTTTCCATTCAGGACCATGATCCATTAATTGTTCTAATACTACAAACCCGCAAGATGGACAGACAACTTCACCTTTATAGACATCACCAATCAATGATTTCCCACAATTTGGGCAAACATTAGTTGAATTGGTTTTACTTTCTTGGTTTAACAACTTTTGAACTCCTTTTAGAAGTATGAACATTTTGACCAACAATTCTTTTGGTTCTATCTGTCAAAGGTGTAGCAGAAATATATGGTGATTTTATTGGTCCAAATACTTCAATAACTTTAGCTACTTTACGTTCTTTATCATCAAAAAGAATAGTGTTTGCTTTAAAATCCTCGTTAGCTTGAAGAATAAGCCTACCACTACGCGCTAAATGAAGTACTTTAGCTGTCATTAGTAATCTATTTTTCGATTTAGAAAGCTAACCTTTAAGGTTTCTTAGTGAAAAAATTTAACCGACTTGTCTATAATTGTGACGTCAGAGAGAAAACAATTTCTGAAAGCCTAAATAATAGCATCAAGAAGCGCTGATGTGACTTAAATGCCTCAGATTGCAAAAATCAAGCTTACCAGTGCAAACGTAGAAAATCTTACCCAAGTCTGTAACGATATAAAAGGTATGACAGAGAAAACTGGCGTCAAAGTAAGGGGACCACAACCACTCCCAACTAAAAAACTAAAGATAGTAACAAGAAAAGCACCCTCAGGGCAAGGAACAAACACATATGATCGATATGAAATGAGAGTTCACAGAAGACTTATTGACATGAATGCCGACGACAGAACTATGAGACAATTAATGAAACTTCAAGTTCCAGAAGATGTGTTTATAGAAGTTAATCTAAGTAATAACTGAAATCATCCTTTTCTTTTTCAATAAACGGAAGTTTATTAGAAGCTGAAGCAACAATAATTATGATAACTTTGCCAGAATGCATGTCTACATCTTATTTCACCATAGTTCTTGCATGGGTGCACTCATTTTAAGAGGAATCCATGGTATTCAAAAGGTAAAACACCGTTTATAGAGGAAACAGACTGTTCAAGATTTTATACAACCACAATATTCTTACAGAATCATTAAATAGGGAAAGTAAGAGATTATAGATAGAGAAATTTTGTCCGATATTTTAGTGGAAACTACAAAACTATCTGAGAAAGGACAAGTCGTTATCCCAAAAGAGTTTAGAAAAAAGATGGGGTTGAAGACCGGAAACCAATTTCTAGTTATCGCAGCGCAAGAGGCCATTATCTTGCAGAGAATGGAAATTGTTAAACGAAAGATTAAGGTTGAAGAGGTTTTAGATATAGCAAAGAATGTAACTCAAGAATTAAGTCCTTAAGAATTGTGATTATGTTGGATAAGAATTAGATGCATTTTACTGATTTCACTACAGGCGGCCTTGTCTTTTTTAGGATACGGTAACCACAAATACATTTAATTTCAGGCAACTGTGCTAGTTCTTCAGAAGTTACTTTTGTACCACATCTTATACATTCATATTCAATTTCTCCAAATGTTCTTTCAATAGTTGCCGAAGGTTCGACAGGTTCAGATGTTTCTGTAATTTCATTAGATTCATCCATTAGATATCGTCTCGTTTTCGCGGTTAGAACAGTATTTGAGTCTTTCTCATTTTATCTTACTTGTTTTTGGATTTACTCCTGACAATGACAATTTTACAAGAAAAACAGCAAAACGAAAGATTTCCCAAATAGACAATTTAGCCTTACCTGATAGTCTTGCTTCAAAGACGTATGGAACCTCCATTATAGAAAGACCAATATCTTGGTATATTGCTAGACTCTCAACTTGATAGGAATATCCACGGCTATTAATTTTGTATTTCAATAATTCTTGAACCGCTTTTCTGTTAATAGCTCTAAAACCACTAGTTATGTCTTTAACATTTATCCCCAACATTATATGTGAGAGGAAATTGGCAACTCTACTAATCAATTTCCTATGCCAAGGCCACTTATTTGACCTTCCACTCTCAATATACCGTGATGCCACTGCTACATCAACATTATTTTGTATTGCATCTACAAGTTTTACAATATCTGTAGGTTGATGAGAGAAATCTGCATCCATTTGAACAATAATATCAAAGGATAGATTGGATAATGCCAAAGTGAAACCGTCAATATATGCAGAACCAAGTCCAAGTTTTCCTGGTCGCTTTAACAAATAAATCTGATTATCCTCTTTTTTCATATTTTCAACTTTCCCTGCTGTTCCGTCAGGACTATTATCATCAACAACTAAAATTTGATAAGAAATATTGTTCTTGACCAATACTTCTCGAATACTTGGAATTATGCGGACTATATTCTCCACTTCATTGTATGTAGGGATAACGACGAGAATAGAGGCTATTTTTTTATTCATCCAATAAATTCCCACTATTTTGCAGATTCAAGAGCAGTCTTAAAGGTAGAAGCTATATGGACACAATCATCTTCAGAAACATTTGGATGCACAGGTAACGAAAGCACTCGCTTTGAAACATTATCAGTATTTGGAAGAATGAATTTATCGTATCCTGCCGTTATATAAAAGGGAGTTTTTTGAATCGGAGGGTCATAATAAACTGCTGCACCCACCCTATTGGAGAGGAGATTCTTCAGTATCTTATCTCTATTTTTTTCTAAAGCCACTGTATAAAGATACCAGTTGGACGAACAACCCTCTGCTTCACTTGGTAATGTTATTCCGTTCAAACCTGAAAGTAGGTCATTCAGAATTCCTGCATTCCTCCGTCGAACTTTCAGAAAAGAATGAAGTTTAGACATCTGAATATATGCTATGGCAGCCTCCATCTGCGGTAGACGTAAGTTGGATCCCAGTATTTTCATATCTGAGCTTTGAGATATTCCGTGATTACGAATCAATTTCAATTTATCAGCCAAAGCATCATCATTAGTTGAAACAAACCCACCTTCTCCGCTTGTTATGATCTTTGAAGGATACATACTGAAACAACCAATATCTGAGAGACTCCCAGTTTGATGTTCATGATATTTGGCTCCTAAAGATTGTGCAGCATCTTCTATTATTCGAAGATCATGTTTCTGTGCAATTTCCATAATCTTATCCATATCTGCTGGGTGGCCAAATAGATGAACTGGAATTATCGCTTTACTTCTGACCGTAATCTTATTTTTCAGATCTTTAGGATCAATAGTATAATGAGTCAAATCTATATCTACAAAAACTGGTTTTGCTCCAACGAGAAGAACTGCATTTGCTGTAGCTAAGAAGGTGAAAGAAGGAACCAAAACTTCATCACCTTCTTGTATATCTAAGGATAACAAAGCTGCATATAGAGAAGATGTACCTGAATTTAATGCAAAAACATGTTTTACATTTAAAAATGACTTTACGGAAGTCTCAAACTTCTGAGTATATTGTCCTCCTTCAATTGATGATGTGGTTAATTGACCACTCATAATGACCTTCATAACTTCATTTTTCTCTTCATCACCAATAAGGGGCATATTAATAGGTATCAAAACTGGTCACTCTTCAGATTCATAAACCTTAAGAAGATGAGTCTTAGATTCAAAAAACTTTCTAATAGGCTGGATTTTTTGGTTAACAGAATCTGCTACAGCAGACTTGAGATCAACTGGATGAAGTTTCTTTTCAAGATAAATAGTTTCTAGTTGTTGATATTCTGTGAAAGATAGAGGACCACCGAACTTCCTTGATCTGTCTACCTTAAATTCTTTAGTTTCATGAAACGAAATATATTTTGCTATTTCTAGAACAGGGTTATTCTTAACTTGACCTTCTGGACACCAAGCCTTCTTCAATTTATCATGGATCTCTTTTTCACTATCATGAATAAAAACACAAGTCCAAGGTTTTGATTTACTCATTTTACTAGATATCTTGGCATTATCATTAGATTGAGACATAGAGTTCACTGGTTCAGATAAACCAGGAAGTAAATGGTGATGCACAGCAACAGGAACCTTCCACTTCATCTTTGGAAAGACTTCTCGTGCTAGCATGTGGACTTTACGTTGATCCATTCCTGCATGTACTATAGATGCATCAATGGTTTCGATATCTACTGCTTGCATAGGAGGATATAAATATTGAGCGAAATGTAGATGGTCCTTCTCACTTCGTCCCATGATTGTTAGACATCTTGTATTTCGAGAAAGTGTTACATGCTTTGAGAAACGTACAAGATTCTCCCAGTAACTTTTAGAATCAGCATACAAGTCAGAACCCATGATGATATTAACTCCTGGACAAAAGAACTTGAAAGCTTCAGCATAATATTTCGAGGCGCTTTTTATTTTATCCCAATCGCTATCAAACTTATTATTGATGTAGCTATGCCAATCGGCAAGAAAAATTTTACATTTTATTCCTGCTTTAATAAAATCATTTATTTTGAAACCTGTTAACATGAGACTTCCAAGATGAAGTAGACCAGATATTTCTAAACCTATATAGTGGGAAGGATGAGCATCGGTTTCAAGAAGGTCCCGTAAATCCTGTACAGTTACAACCTCCTCAATTGGAGGTTTTGAAATAAGATCTATTTTGCCTTCAATATCCACATATCTTCACCTTTTGTTCTTCTTGATTCAGCATTTATAAATCAACCCACAATATGACAACGAAAATAGTCATCATTTAACTAATTTAAATAGTGGAAATAATTCGAATTAATTATGATGATATTTTCATTTATCATTAAGTACACTTACATCCAATAAGACAAATGGGTAAAAGCACAAGATACTTTAGCATGACACATAATAGAACAAGGTCATGAAGATAATTAATCTCTCTAACGAAGAAGAGAAAATTCGAACATTTTTCAAGTTAATTAGTTTAGCATCATTAGTGGTAATCATCAGCACTTCAATGTATGGAATTCTAGGAACACTAATCCAAGGTGGAAATGTAGTTGGAGAAGTTCTTGTAACATTAGAGGTCCCACCAATTGAAGTTTTTCCACTTTTCTACTCTAAACCAATAACCTGGCTTTCCGCAGCTATTTTGGCTCTTTACTTCTCATCACTAGAGTTAGGAAAAGATATGGTTATACAATGGCGAAAGTTTCATAGAGATATCCTCAAGTTTTTCGCATTTTTTGTTTGTGCTATGGCCACCTATGAAGTGTTATTTAATTTCACATTATGGGGAGGATTAATCGCAAGCGACTCAATATTGGGAGAATTAAATGTCGATCTTATTAAAAACACATTTCCTAACCCTGAAACACCTTGGAACATAGTTTTTGCAACAAAGCTGTTCACAGTTTTAACAATTATTTCAGCATATTCTTTTTACTACCTTCAAAGAATAGAGTCTAAGATAAACGAAAGACATCTGAGTCACTCTGCACCTTAAGAAGCAAGAAAAGAAATGTAACGGTCCCCAGAGAATAGCCAAATATTGCCAAATAAGCAAATGAAGTAAAATCTGAACCTATAAGTGAAAATGCTGAGTAAGCGTGATATGCAAATATTAGAAGGTTGTATAAACCTGCAGCTAATGATACACTTCTTAAAATAACTATTTTTTTTCGCATAAAAATTAACACTGCAGAAAATAAACTGGCAATACCCGGTAGAACTAGTAGCAAATCACCTTGTTGTAATAGTACAATTGAAAACCAAAATATACTTGCCACTAAGAACAATAATGCTGTAATTTGTGAAAATCTTGAGATTCTTTCGCCTGTCATATTCGTTTCGCTAATTACGGTTCAAGATATCAGAATTTAACCATTGCCCTCATAAAATCAAAATAATCAATACTTTACTTACATAATAATCATATTAAAGATAGTGCTAAACAATATCCAAAGCAAATATATCATTAAAATATACAGCATTGGATTAAGTATTGAAGACAGAGCAGACACAAGACTATGTTTCTGAGATGAAAAGCTCAGAAAAAAGCACCATCAATCTTAGTGAATCCATTTTGGTTTCAGCTACATATAACGGAAACAAAAAAGTGGCTGCACTAAAGTTTTACAACACCGAGACAAAAAAAATTCATTATTGGTACGATAATACAGACCATAAACCATACTGTTTAGTTAAAATTGAATCGATATCTGATGAAACAATTAATGATATTAAGAAAAGACCAGATATAAAAGATATCAAGAATATCAAAAAAAATGACCTCATAACTGATAAAGAGATAGACATGTTCAAAATTATTGCCACGGACCCGCTTGCCATAGGAGGAGGTTTTAATAGAAAAAGTATAAGAGATACAGTAGAATCATGGGAAGCCGATATCAAATATTACGAAACTTATCTTTATGATAAAGGATTTCCAATTGGTGCACATTATAGAATAAAGGAATCAAAAATAGTTCCTGTTAAGCATAAACTTCCTAAGGAAATGCAAAAAGGAGTTGAAAAAACACTAGAAAAAGCTAAGTCATATCTCAAAAAAAGTATTCAAGAATGGGCAGAACTTCTAAGTCAACCTCTTCCAGAATTAAGGCGACTTGCACTTGATATAGAAGTAGTACCAGAAGAGGAAAACAGGATACCTGACCCAAACGAAGCTGGTCAAGAAGTGATTGCAGTTAGTTTGGTGGGAAGTGATGGTCTCGGAAAGGTTCTGGTCCTTAGAAGGAGAGAATGCGCACAAAACGAAAAAAATAAGAATGAAGATTTTAAAACCATATTTTTTGATGATGAGAAAGATCTTCTCTCTGAAGTCTTTAAGCACATAGTTCAGTACCCTTTTATTTTAACATACAACGGTGATGACTTTGATCTTAACTATCTATATCACCGTGCTTTGAAATTAAAAAATGGGTTCAAGTCAGAAGAAATACCAATATCCTTAGGAAATAATGTAGCATATGTAAGACCCGGCATTCATATCGACTTGTATAAGACATTCAATAACCGTTCAATACAAGGTTACGCCTTCAATAATAGATATACTGATCACACTTTGAATGGAGTAAGTAAAGCTCTACTCAACGAAGGAAAGATACAATTTGAAGGTACAATTGGAGATTTGTCATATAACAAATTAGCCAAGTATTGTTATCAGGATTCTAAGATAACATATGGGCTGACAAGTTTCAGTGATGACCTCCTCATGAAACTCCTTCTAGTTATCTCTAGAGTAGCAAAGATGCCAATTGATGATGTAGCAAGACTTTCAGTGTCAAACTGGATAAGAAGTATGATGTATTTTGAACACAGACAACAGAATGCCTTAATCCCAAGAAGAGGAGATCTGGCAGGTAAAGAACAGTCAGTGGCATCTGAAGCTATTATTAAAGGAAAGAAGTATAAAGGAGGAATCGTTGTTGAGCCTAAAAGTGGTGTCTATTTTGATGTTGCAGTTCTAGATTTTGCAAGCCTTTACCCAAGTCTAATTAAAGTACATAATCTTTCTTACGAAACAGTAAGGTGCAAACATTCCAATTGTAAGTTGAATATGATACCTGAAACTAAACACTGGGCTTGTTCCAAAAGAAGAGGATTAACTTCAAATATAATTGGTTCTCTGCGAGATATCAGGGTTGATTATTATAAACCTCTCTCAAAGAAACTGAGTTTAACGAACGAAGAAAGAGAATTAGCTAAAGTTGTTTCACAAGCACTCAAAGTAATCTTAAATGCTAGCTACGGTGTTATGGGGGCAGAAATTTATCCACTATATTATCTTCCAGCAGCTGATGCAACAGCAGCATTGGGAAGATACTCGATAACTCACACGATAGAGAAGTGTGAGGAACTAAAAATAAATGTGATCTATGGAGATACTGATTCTTTGTTTCTCAAGAGTCCTACAGAAAACCAAGTTAAAACTATCACTCAGTGGGCAGAAAATGACCTGGGAATTGAACTTGATCTTGAGAAGGTATACAGATATGTAGCGTTTAGTGAAAGAAAAAAGAATTACTTAGGAGTGCTACCTGATGGTAGTGTTGATGTTAAGGGACTTACAGGAAAAAAAAGTCATACACCAGCCTTTATCCGAAAAGCATTCTATGAAACAATAGATATTCTAAGTAAAGTAATTACTGAGAAAGATTTCGAAAGTGCAAGGGAAGAGATAAAAGCATACCTTCGAGAAAAGTATCTGTTGTTGAAGAATAAAGAGATACCTATTGAAGATCTTGCATTTAATATCGTAATGAGTAAATCTCCAAAATCATATACTAAGACAAGACCCCAACACGTAAAAGCTGCCGAAATCCTAGTGGATCAAGGTCTAGAAATCAAAGCTGGAGATATAATCTCATTTGTAAAGACAACTAATGCAACTGGAGTAAAACCGGTAGCACTTGCAAATACCCACGATGTTGATACCAAAAAATATGAAAATTATATGCGAAGTACATTTGATCAAATATTAAGCTCACTAGGCTATGATTTTGACGAGATTGTTGGTGCGACAAAATTAGAAGATTTCTTCTGGTAAAATTAATAGCTTGATGAAATTCAAACAAAATAGACTCAAGCAGGTACATTAAGTTAATATGAATCAGATCAAAATATACGATAATTCAGAGAATTGTTTCATAAGGAAATATTAGTATCCTTTTTTACCAGTCATAGATGCATTTGAATTCAAGGATATTAGAAAAAACATCGGAACCTAATAAGATTAGCCTAGGAGTAATAATTCTTGCAGGAGGCAAAAGTAGCAGGATGAAATCCAATAAGGTTTTTCTCAAAATTAATGGTGAACCATTATTAATGCATGTAGTTAGAGAGACATCTAAGATTTCCGATCATATTATAGTTGCAATAGGAAAATATGATAAAGAAGAAGATTACGCATCAATCCTCCCAAGATTTGTGAAAATAATCCATGACAAAACAGAAACAAAAGCCGCATCATATGGAATGCTTACTGGTCTCGAAGCAATAGAAACTGATTACGCAATTATTCTTGCAGTTGATACACCCTTCATAAACATCAATGTGATCAAACAATTACATCTTGAAGTTCAAGGGTTTGATACTGCTATTCCAATCTGGCCCAACGGTAATATTGAGCCACTATTTGCAGTTTATAATGTTGCAGCGACTCTTGTGGCAGTTAGGAATGCAGTCAAAGAAGGTGAGGTTCGAATAAAAGATGTGATTAATAAACTAAGTCACATAAATTACGTTTCAATTGAAAGATTTACGGACTCAGCTACAAAGTTTAATTGTTTTTTTAATATCAATACACCTGAGGATTTTAAGAATGCTGAACAAGCATTGAGAAGAAAACACTCAACAAAGTAAGAAATGATTATATCAAAAAACACGTATACAGTATACACAAACAGCCATGTCGATCGGTAAGTATGGTCAGAGGAGCACATCAAAAAAGACTAATCTCAACATTAGATCAACCATAATAGGAATTTAAAAACAAGAAGTTTTTTTAGGATAACAAATACTTTAGAATTGGTAAGTAAAAGGAGAAATTTATAGGATGAAAAGTCAACAGCGGAGATTGTTTAATTTGATTAAATATAAAGAAGCTTTATCTAGAATGAAAAAAGCTATCCCGAATAGAACACTTAAAGAAGAAAAAATAAAGAGTATAAAATCTTTGGGTAGAGTTTTAGCGGAAAATATAATTGCTAAAAAAGCACTACCGGACCATGACTTTGCGGCTATGGATGGATACGCAGTTAAAACCAAAAATATTCAAAATGCTTCGGAAAATAATCCCATAGAACTCAATAGTATAGGAGAGCTATATCCTCCAGATTATCCAACTAAAGTATCTATAGGAGAATTTGAAGCAACATATGTGGCATGTGGTGCACCCATTCCAAGTGGAGCTGATGCAGTAGTCAAAGTGGAATTTACTAGAAGAGATAAAGAAAAAATAATAATAATGAAACAAATAGAAAAAAATAGAAATATTGCTAAAACCGGTGAAGATGTAAAGAAGAACGAGATAGTCCTTTCAAAAGGTCGCATCATAAGACCTCAAGATATAGGACTTTTAGTAGCAATGAACTTGGAATTTGTCAGTGTTATAAAAAAACCAAAGGTGGCAATAATATCTGTAGGAGATGAGTTATCAAAACCATTCGGAATACCCTCAAATAAAATTGTAAACAATAATGCTTACATAATTTCTAGTCTAGTTGAATACTTCAATGCCGAACCAACCATCATGGGTATCGCAAAAGATAAGATAGATAGTATAGAATATATGATAAGAACTAGTTTAGAAAAAGCTGACATTGTAATAACAATTGCAGGATGTTCAGTTGGACTCAAAGATTATGTGCCAGATGTTGTAGAAAAAATAGGTGACCCAGGGATTATTTTCCATGGAATATCACTTAGTGCCGGAAAAGTTAGTGGGGTAGCTGTAGCTAAAGAAAAGCCAATAATCATGCTCCCGGGTCATGTTGGTTCAACTGTTGCTACGTTCTACTTGTTGGTAACACCAATTCTAAATATGCAACTAGGTTTAGGTTTTTGCGATCTCCTTCCAAATATTAGAGGATTACTATCTGAAAAAGTCACTGCAAAACCTGCAATAGACCTTGTTTTACCGGTTAAAGTGTATAAACAACTCGATAAATACCGAGTTGTACCACTAAAGAAACATCTATCAATATTGAAAAACTTAACCGAAGCTAATGGTTACGCGTTTGTTTCTGCAGGTACAGAAAAGAAAAAGAATGACATTATAGATGTAAAGATATTTGGTGGGTTAGAGTTCTTTAATATAGTGAGTTGAACATTCTTGAGGAAAATATTAGCCATAATTGGAACCAGTAAATCAGGAAAAACTTCAACTGTAGAATATCTTGTCACAAATCTAGTGAAAAAGGGATTAAAAATCGGTTCTGCAAAACATGTTCATCACCCTGATTTCTCAATAGATTTAGAAGGAAAAGATACATGGCGACATGCAAACGCAGGGTCTAAAAGAGTGATATGTTTATCTGAAGATGAGGTTACAATCATACGGAAGGAAAAAGGACCTGAATACAAACTTGATGACATATTAAAACTCTATCAAGATGATGAGTTTGATTTAATTATTCTTGAAGGATTCCACTGGATTGTTTCAAGTAGGAATGAAGTAATGAAGATAATAACCGCAAAAGATGTAGAAGATGCCAATAAACGACTGAATGGAACTATTCCACCAATCTTAGCAATTACAGGAAAGATATCCAATATACACAAGGGTAAATCAATCAAAGAAATACCAATAATCAATATCAAAGATGGAGGGGATCAACTACTTAATCTAGTCATGGATGAACTTCTTATAAATACAGACACTTAGATAAAACTTATTTCAATTGAATTAATATTGTTAGTTGTTTTTTCTAGGTGTAAGATTATATCCATAATTTTTAAACGTTAAATTATCTGAATTTCTATTTATTGTCCAATGAAAGTGTTTTATTTAGTTCAGATTTCAAAATACTGCTCACTTTCTTTCCATCAACTCGACCTCTTGCATCAGACATAACTTGCCCCATAAGGTTACTGAAGGATGCAATACCTTTTTCGTCAATTAATTCTCTATTTTCATCTATAATTGTTTTTACTAATACAAATAATTTATTATCTGTTAATGCAGTCAATCCAATTTTTTCTATGGCTTCTTCAACATTCTTTACTTCCCTTTTTAGAATTAGCTCAAGAATCTGAGGGATAGCTTCTTTTGAAACTATTCCATTATCAAGCGTTGTAAATAATGACTTAACCATAGCAGCCGTAAGAATTGTGGTGTCTAGCCCTGCACGCGATAGGTTTACCACAGTTTCTGTTAACGTTGCCGCAATTAAACTTGATGGAACATTAGTGGTATTAGCTAATTCTTCAAAGATATCTATGAATGATGAATCATATATTTGGATAGCGAGCTTACGGCTTAAAGAGAATTTTGAGATGTATTCCAATATCTGTTCCTCCCATGGTCGAGGAATATTTCGTTTTAATTCATTGACAAGTTTTGAACTTATCGTGATTGGGGGAATATCCGTTTCAGGATACATTCTAGCTGATCCAGGACGGGGTCTAATGAACCTGGTTTTTCCATCAGGAGTAGGTCCTCTAGTCTCAGCTGGTACACCACTAAAGGCAGATTGTATTCTTTTTTGAATTGCTTCTGAAGCTTTCTCTAACTTTCCCTTTTCACCTGATAAAAGCAAAAAACCATCCAATTCATTCAGATGCAATTTTTGCCTAATTTTTTTCACCTCAATAGAAGTAACTCCATGTCCTGGAATCTCATCTGAATGAAGCAGCCCACTGATTCCATAAAATCGTGCTACATCAGCCAATTCACGTCCAAATCTTACATCTGAAAATTCTTCAAAACTAAGAATACCTGAAAGCTTCTTAAGTTTTACAGCGTAGATTTTCATATCTTTCTTCAAAACTTTTTTCAGAATTGTATTGTTGTTTTTCTGAAATAAAGCCGTGATATCACTAGGTTTATTTTGAAAATCTTCAGGTATTAATCCTCTATTTATCAACTCATCTTTAAGATTAATTAGGCTCTTCTGTCTTAGAGCTTCAAAATTGATTATTTTCTCTAATAAATCGAGCCTTTGAACACCTTTCACTTCCACAACTTTGCCATCAAAAATTGAGATATTAACATCCTGCCTAATAGTTCCGAGTCCACGTGATACAAGTCGTGTTGATCTCATCAATCTACCCAATGCGTAAGCTATTTCTTGAACTTCTTTTGGAGTTGTTGTTACTGGTGCTAAAGCAACCTCAACCAATGGCACACCTAATCGGTCTAAACCATAATTTCGTTTATTCTTTGAATCCCCCAATAACCTTGCTGCATCCTCCTCAAGGAATATTGCTTGGACAGGTACTGATCGATTACTTGTTTTTAACTCACCTCCAGTGGATACAACTAGAGTTCTCTGGAAACCTGTTGTGTTGGAACCATCAATCACTATTTTCCGCATAACATGAAGCTCATTAATGGGATTTGAGCTGAGTGCTAAACCAATTATTAATGATGTTTTTACAGCTTCCATGCTTATTGAGTGCGGTGGTTCGTCATCTAATTCCACTAAGCAAGATGAATTTTCTCCAATTTCGTATTTTATTCTTAAATTCTTTTCAAACTCGAAACGTGCTGCTGGGTCTATTTTACCTAATTCGCTCTGGGTAGGTCTGAGAGTTCTATACATTGTGTTTACAAAGCTATCTTCGAATTTCTTGCATCTACAAAATAACTTCGTCGGAGTATTGAGCTGCTGATGGATTTCCAGTCCAACTTTCAAACCAATTTCTTCAGGTTCAAATAAACTCATATTTTTTTCTCCTTTCGAAAGTAGATCTTTCCAGATATTCACCAGCAATATTTTCATGCATTAATATTTCGGCTTCTTTACCAGATTGAGCGTTTCCAAGAGCCCACATCATCTTCACCAATGCTGTTTCTGGAAGCATATCGCCTAGAGGAATCACGCCAATTTTTAGAAGGTCTCTTCCTGAATCATATACTGTTAAATTGACTCTCCCCCAGATACATTGAGAAGTCATTCCTACTAGAAGACCTTTTTTTACAGCATCATCAATAGATTGGTAACAATCCTCACCTAAATGACCTAGTCCGGTTCCTTCAAAAACTATCCCTCTATATCCTGAATCTACGAGATGATCAATTAGCTTGTAATTGAAACTTGGATAAAATTTAATTAGAGCAACATCTTTTTCGAATTGGCACCTTACTTTAAATTGTAATGATGAATTTTTTAGTGGCAAGTCTTCTGTAAGAACCTCAACTTTCTCATCCTTGAAAAAAGCTACTGGTGAAACATCTATTGACTGAAACGCATCTCTTCTACTTGTATGATTTTTCCGAACTCGAGTACCCCGATGAATTGCAACAGTACTATCATTTACACTCCCATGCATTGCAACATAAACACCTGAAAAAGGGATTCTCGTCACACTTGCTACCGCACCAATAAGGTTCAATGCTGCATCTGAAGATGGTCTGTCAGTTGACCTCTGTGACCCAACCAAGATTATTGGAACGGGTGAGTTTGAGAGTGCAAAACTAAGCGCTGCAGATGTATAACCCATAGTATCAGTTCCATGAGCTATGATGATTCCATCAAATCCTTCAGTGATTTCCTTCACGGTTTTTTCAGCTATTATATTCCAGTGATCTGCATTGATATGTTCACTATAGATATTCAAGAGCGGCTTAGTATGAATCTGAGCATATTTTCCAATTTCTGGAACAATAGCATAAAGCTCATTAGTAGAAAATTGAGGATGAACACCCCCAGTTCGGTAATCCACTCTACTAGCAATAGTCCCTCCAGTTCCAATAATAGCTACTTTCGGAAGTTTTGGATCCAATTTTGGTGTTTTAGGTGGTTGAAATGATGGGGCACTTCTTTTAGTAATTAGTTTTATAGATATAATTTTCTTAGTTCTTAATCCAACATTGTAACCATTACTCATTTTGATCACTATATGTTGGTCATCAGCATATTCATACCGTGGCATAAGAGATCCTTGAATTGATCCATTGTTGGTTTTCACATCAATAAAATCACCGATAGAAACTTTTGATTTTGATAGTAAATTATATGATACTCCTTTATATCCTTGAATATCTGTCAACGCTCTCGTAAAGGAGATTCATTCCACATGAATTAAACCTTTGATGTTTGTTTAAAGTAGAGTTTCTAGAAAGGAAGTCTAAAGACTTAATCAATAGAAAACCTAGAATAAATGCAACATATTGAAGAACCCCAATATATCATACTGAGGTTAAGTACCTGACTGCACCTAAATTCGACCATCCCACTTCATATCCGGGTGGCAAGTAGGTTCAGAAGCAAGTTCAATTCGTCCATTAGTTTTTTGCCAGAAGCTCTTCACGTCTATCCACTGTATGAAAGGTTTCTCCACCTGTTCCTATCAAAACAACTGGTATACCCAATGACACTTCAATATCTTCAACAAACTTTTTAGCATTATTAGATAACTTTCTAAATTCTGTAACCCCTGCAACTTCAGGGAATACAACATCAAGCTTTGTTATTGCTATTTGTGATGCACTATTTAGCATCACTGCTCTCTTTGCTAAATCCATATCAAATGGTGCAGCTCTTCTTGCGCGTCCTGTTACTGTACCTACCTCTTTCCAACCATACTCAGAAGCCACTTGGTCAGTCAATTCATTCTTTATTGGACCGCTGCCAACTCTTGTAACATATGCTTTAAATACAACAATTACTTCGTCAATCTTCTTAGGACCTAATCCTACGTCAGAACAGATTGCAGATGCACAGACATCTTTTGAAGTGACATAGGGATGTGTTCCAAAATAAAGAGATAGAAATGTTCCTTGAGTACCTTCAACAAGAACCTGTTTACCTTCATCAATTAATCTATTCACTTCAAGTGGAATATCTGCTAAAAAACTAGATGTAGATTCGATTTCATTAAGTATCTTACCGGAACGCAAAACTCTATCTGAATTTGCTGGTCCTGTTCCTGTTCCCGTAGTCCCAATTCTTGATTTCAAATATCCTTGCTTATCTTGAAGAATATGTTTTTCCTCAATTACAGCACATTGTGGATCCACTAAAATCCTTTTTTCCAATCTGTATTTTCTTGCTTCTTCAATTAAGACATTTGGATTTACAAGAACACCTGGACCAATCATTAGTTTAGATGACTCATTTAATATTCCACTGGGAATCATTCGTAACTTGAATTCTTTTCCTTGATGTATTACTGTATGGCCAGCATTTGGTCCAACGCCTCCTCTTACTGTAGCTGCTACAGAGTCTTTCATTGCAAGATATGAAACAATTTTTCCTTTACCTTCATCTCCAAAAAAACCACCAATAACCACCATAGTCAACTTTATCATCTCTTTGCTCTATGACTCACATATTTATTCATTCAATATTATTGGCCAAAACGTCTCAACCGATTTTGATATGTTCTAATTGCCCTCATAAGATCTATCTTACGAAAATCTGGCCAATATACATCCAGAAAAACTAATTCACTATATGCTCCTTGCCAAAGAAGAAAACCACTAAGTCTCTCTTCACCTGATGTACGGATAATTAGTTCTGGTTCTGGATTCGGTAAATGAGCTGTGTAAAGATATTTATCAACAGTCTTAATATCGATATCATTAATTTCCAACCTACCCTTGTTTACTTCTTCAGCTATTTTCCGTATGACATCAAGTATTTCAGTTCTTCCTCCATATGCAATTGCTATGTTCAAAAAATGATTCGAATAATTTTTGGTTTTTTCTTCAAGATTATTTAGTGTTTCCCTAATCCCTTCTGTAAGGTAATCTGGTTTCCCAAGGGACTTTACTTTTATTTTATAGCGGTGAATCCTTTCATCATCAAGAAGATCTTTAAGCTTTTCTTCAATAACTTCAAAAAGTTCATTGAGCTCTTCTTGTGGTCTATCCAAATTCTCAGTTGAGAGAGCATAGAGTGTTACCGCTTGTATACCAATATCATGACACCACTCAAGAATATGTTCAGTATTATCTGCACCTCTTCGATGACCCAATCTTCGAGGGTATGTGTGCATAAAAGCCCAGCGTCGATTTCCATCTAAAATTATTCCAATATGCTGGGGAATTGTAGCTTTAGTTATTTGTCCTTCTAAATACTTTCGATAGACATTATACAGTCCTACTAGAAATGGTTTGTATAAAATACTTTTCATTATTCCAAAATATCCCAATGTTGACTTCTGGCATTATTGTAATATTTCGCTTATAATTATGTTGCTTAGATATTTTATTTAATTCTCGTTATATATTATTCAACTTATTCACAATTATCAGATGAAAAATATCAAATTAACATTTTGAATTATCAATTAAGAGTAATTCAATAAAAATGATTATCTTTCAAATTTTTGGTATCCATTTCCTTTAGATTTTTTACGTGACTGAATATACGTGTAAACAATAGTTACTATTAGGAAGAAAATAGCAAATCCAACTAATAAAAAGGATATTAATGTGGCTGTACTCCCGGATCCCATTAATATTTCGGAAAATTGAAGCACTGGAAAATAAAGAAGTGCCAGTATTATGATCCCTACACTGTTACTGAGAATCCAAATACTTCCCTTTAGATAATTAACCAATACAGCCCCAGCAAAATACACTCCAATTCCTATCCAAAGAATCAAGAGTGATTCTTGAATGAATTTACCCAATAAAAAGGCTCCATGAATCCATATCGTGTTAGCATTTATCTGGACACTTTGAAATGCCTCTGTTCCGGATACTGCCGCAAAAGCAGTAAAGAATGAGGTTGCAATAATAAGGAGACTGGCCATAGAAGAGAATAATTTAAGATATCCTGATGGTTTTAGACGTGGAAGTAGCTCGACCCATTTATCCAAATCAAATCCTCGAATCAGAAATGTTCCACCAATTAGTCCCAGTGCGATAAAACTCATAATTCTTTCTTGACCAAAGAAGAAAGCTACAGAACTAAGCAATAAGAAAATTCCAGGTACACCCAATGCAATTCTTGAATATCTTCGCTCATATACCAACATTTTCAGGTATCTGCCCAATACTGCGTAAGTTTCTTCTAAACTCTTACTATGTTTCACAACTACTCTTTTTACAGAAACAACTTCAACAAGGTTTTGGATAACTGGAATAACCATTTCATCTTCAACTCCATCTGAAACTAATACCACACCTTCAGCCGTAGAATTACTAGTGATTTTTTTTACCTGTATTCGAATTGTTTTATCTGCTTCAAATCCGCCTTTACTACTTCCAGCCACTACTGCAATATCGCAGAGATATCCTTTTTCTACTAACTCATCAAATTGTTTAACGGCCGCAAATATAGCATTTGCGTCTGCTTCCTCTGGATCAGATAAAGCGAGCTCAGAGGCAGCATAGAGACAATCTTTTCTACCCACTACTGGGGTCTTAATATTGCTCTTTTCTCCAATATCGTTATCTCGGTCTACACATAAAACCAATAGTTTATTGGTTTGGACATCTTTAGTGCTCAATTCTTGTTTTATTATGTTAGAGAGGTTTTACTTAAATAATAGCTTCCAATCTAATTGATTGTTGATTGTCGAATAATTATTTCTCAACTTCGTCTTCGAAGACTAATTTTAAATCTTCAAATGAGAGTTTTCCGCCTTTTGAGAATTTATCTTTAGCTATACTTTTAGCTTTTACAAGTAATTTATGTTCTTTAATTCTAAATTTCTCTTCTTCTTCTTTTTTTTCTGAGATAATAATTTCTTTACGTTTACTTTTAATCTCTTCAAGTTGTTTGTCTGTCTTTGCTATACTCTCTTCTAATTCCGAAATCTCTTCTCTAATCTCATTAATTTCTTTGAAAAGTTGATCTCTTGCTTTATAGTCATTTGCGAGTTTATCTTTTCCTGATTCAAATTCATCTTTGAATTCTTCCCCTGAAAGATTAATAACATCCATCTTATCCTTTAATATATTAATTTCAGACCTTAAATTATGGATGTCTTTTCTTGTTTCATAAGCCTTTTTCCATTTTTGTAAATCTAATTCTAGATTCTTAATTAATTGGACTAGTTCCTTCTCTTCATCTATTGTAAGTTTTTCAGTTTGTATCTTCCAATCTGCCTCTTTGAGTCTCTCAGCTATCTTATCACCATTTTCATTAGGAAGATTTTTTTCAAACTTTTTTACATTTTCTTCAATAGTTTGTATTTTAAGTCGTAATTCTCTAATCTTAGAAAGAGTTTCTCTTCTCGTTTTTCTTGTATCTTGATAAAAATCATATCCTACATCAAGATTTTCTCTTGTTTCATTAATTTTTTTAGAAAGTCCTCTTATTTCGTCATTTAGTTCTTTTCTTTTATTATAAGCTAGCTTAATTTCTTTAATCAACCCTGACCGATATGTAAGCAATGATGTAATCTTCTGATTAATATTTTCGATTTCTTCAGAATCTTTTGATTGCAAATCAAACCAAACCATTGTTAACAGCCCAAATAACCATTGCGTTGCCATGTTTGTATTACTTAATTATAGCTTCAGTTTTTTTATTTTTATTTAAAAAAAGTATAATGGTGTTCAATTTTTAACTGCAAGCATAGCATAGGTTAAGGAGAATGTCAAAGTCACCAACACGAATATACTTAATCAATATAAAACTAGGTATAGGAAAAATCACTTGTCTTTCTAGAAATATTTACAATATTAAAAGTGCAGGTTTTATACTGGGAGATGTAATATCAAAGAAACTTCTGGAGCACAACAATTGACAAAAAAAAGCGATTTGATAATAATGGGGCTAGATGAAGCTGGTCGGGGTTCTATAATCGGACCGTTGCTCATTGGAGGAGTAGTCATTGAAAAAAGTAAACTTGATCAATTATCAAAAATTGGAGTTAAAGATTCAAAACTACTTACTCCAAACAATAGAAATCGACTGTTAAAATTAATCAAGAATATATCAAAGACGGTTGTAACTCAAAAAATATGTCCTTCTGAAATTGATGAATATGTGAGTAAAGGCAAAAAATATAGACGACTAAATTATCTTGAGGCTATAACAATGGGTCAAATAGCACTGAATCAAGATCCAGATATCATCTACGTAGATGCCGCTGATATTAATCCAAAAAGATTTGCAGATGATATTAGATCCATCCTGACAAAAGATGTGACAATATTTTCAGCTCACAAAGCTGACCAAAAATATCCTATTGTCTCTGCTGCTTCAATTGTTGCCAAATGTGAACGGGATGCCGAAATTGCAAAGATATCTGAAGAAAATGGATATTTTGGAAGTGGTTATCCTTCAGATCCAAGAACAATAAAATTCCTTGAAGGATGGTTTTCTAACCAAGGTGAAGCGCCTTCATTCTCAAGGAAATCTTGGAAAACTTGGGAGAAAATTAAATCTACAAGCCTAGAGGATTATTAATTATTTTAAAAGATTGCATTTATCATGACGTGGTCTTTATCGAAAGGATCAAGTTTAATGACTTGTTGAATTTTAAATCCTTCTTTCTCTACCTTTGATATTTCTTGTTGAAATATTCTCTCAGGATCAATATTCGCATCAATACTTCTAGACTTAACAATTAGTAGAATGTTTCCTCCTTTTATCAAGTGTCTTTTACAATTCATTATAGCAATCTCTGTCTGGTCTCGCTGGGCTATATCACAATATACTATATTCACTTTAGTGAAAATTGCAGTATACGAATTTGGTTTTCGAGCATCTTCCACTATTGGGATCACATTCTTTCTTTTTAGTGCAACACGTTCAATAAATTCTCTGGCTACACGAGGTGCATTTTCAACTGCGAATATTATTCCATCCTCACCTATTATGTCTGATACATGACTTGCAGTTGTACCTGTTGAGGTACCTAGATATAACATTCGACTTCCTTCGATTATTGGAAAATTATTTAGACCATTGAGTAATGCTGCCGATAATTTACTTCTAAAAGGGTCCCATATTCTGTAATCTTCACCGTCAAGCTTTAAAATTGCTTCCCCATACACATTGGTACCAGGAACGAGATTTAAGGTAACAAGTTTATTTTTACCTTCTAGCCTTACTTTTCTTAATCTTTGGTTTCCTTCTTTTTTTATCACTTTTATTTTCCTTCTTCCTAAACTCGAGGTTTCTGGGGTTTGGTGGTTCTCCATACTTTTTCTTTATCTCTTCTAATCTCTGATCAAACTTTTCTTTGAGCCCATTCTCATGCGTTCCACGGTAAGCATCGATCCTACTAGCAATTGCAATTTTTGCTGCAAGAGAGCGTGCTATTTTTCCTCTTTGCCATTTTGGTGCAACATGCACAGCTTGATGTTGAAATAATATTCCATGTTTTGGTGGTCTTGCGCCTGTACGAATAGCTCTAAAGAGAGCTTTCTCGGCCCCTAAAACTTGTATTGTACTAGCCGGAAGACGGGCCATCTTTTGTAATCCACCGGACTTCACAATCAATCTTGCTCCAATTGTTTCTCCTGCCACTGAAGCTATGTTAGGTGCAAATTGATTCATTGTTTTTTCAACATGTTTTGCTAGGCTATCTCTCACTGATGATAATTGTGTTACTTCTTTAGAAAGACTTGATATCTTTTGTAAATCTTCATTTCTAAGTTCTGTTCCCTTTGACCTATATGCTGCAGAAAATATCTCTTTGGCTTTTTCAGCTGTAAAACCATATCCCTCAAGTTTTTTCATTGTAATATTTTTGCGTCTCTCAAAATTATTAACAAATTTTATGTATGCTTCTGGACTATCCAAGATTCTTTCAAGTTCAGGAAAATGTAAACCATACCATTCTTTAACTCTTGCCTCTAAAATGTTGACAACTTTATCTATTTCATCGAGAGCTTGAACAGATTGCATAACCTGTAAATCAGGCTTGGAAGCCAATTCTCTAAGTTTTACATTTGATAATTCAAGTGCAAAAACTCTAACTAACTCTTTAGCTTCCTTCTCATTCTTAGACCAACCAGCATCTACAATTAACCTTAATTTTCTATTTTGTAAACGATTAATCTCTCCATCTGAAAGAGTTCTTACTTTGAACCCATTTTTATCTAATGCTTTCTTTAGTGCTTCTTCATAAATTAAAAATTCATCAAATCCTCTCTCTTTTGCTTCCAAAATAATGCTTCTAAGCCAATCATCAATTTCACCCAATTCTATTTGTCGAAATCTTTGAATATCTTCTCCGGCTGGATATTTTTTCACTAACATTGTTTTCATTGGTTTATCTAAAATCAAAACACCTAATTCTGTTAGAAATAACCTTCCTTTCATAATGTATCTCCTACCTCCACCGTGAGAGTGTTGACATAAATCCTTACCTACTGACCAATGTGTCTAAAAAAATACTGGAATTCAGATTTAGTATTAACCACCAAAAGACAAACGTTTAAAGCGAGAAATCTAGATGTGAAGGATGATTATGTTTGAAACTTCATGAAAAGAGCAATCAAAACGATTTGCAGGTCTCTTTTCAGCTGAAGAATTTCATAATGAATAATCCAGTTATGTTAGCATCTGGTGTAGTTGGGGTTCATCCAGATATTCTTCCTCGTGTAGCTGAGGCTGGAGCAGGAGCAATGGTGACAAAATCTATCAGTATGAATCCCAGAGAGGGGTATCGTAACCCTACTGTTATTGAAGTTGAAAGTGGTTATGTGAATGCTATTGGACTTTCCAATCCAGGTGTTAATGCATTCTCAAAAGAGTTAGCAACCTTGAAGGAGAAACCTATACCCATAGTAGTAAGCTTATTTGGATCTACACCCACTGAATTCAGTGATATGATTTCAAGATTAGAATCTAGCTCAGTTGATTGTTACGAATTAAATCTATCTTGTCCCCATGTAGAGAAAGTTGGCCTTGAAGTAGGACAAGACCCTGAAGCAGTTTCATCAATTGTTAAAATTGCAAAAAAGTTTTCCTCAAGACCTGTTTTGATAAAAGTTTCGTCCAACATTACGGATATTGTAGAAATAGTTTCAGTCGCGAAAGATTCAGGGGCAGACGGAGTAACTGCAATAAACACAGTTCGAGCTATGGTTATTGATATAGAAACTGGTCGTCCCATACTCTCTAATAATGTAGGTGGACTTTCTGGTCCAGCGGTCAAGGCAATAGCTATTCGTTGTGTCTACGAGATATCGCAGAAAGTTGATATTCCAATTATCGGATGTGGAGGAATAACCCATTGGAGTGATGCGATTGAGTTTTTTTTAGCTGGTGCTTCCTGTGTACAAGTTGGATCTGCGGTAGCATACAAAGGTCTTGATGTTTTGGGAGAAATAGTTGATGGAATTAAGAAATATATGAACAATCATGAAATAAAAGAAATAGGTGAACTAGTTGGAAGATCGCATTCTTATCAATAAACCACGAATTACTACGGTAAAACAGGTACGTACCGAAACAAATGATATTTTAACACTTTTTGTTCAAGATAAAAGGTGTTCTGCAGCTTCTCCTGGACAATTTGCCATGATATGGGTTCCAGGTATAGGTGAAATTCCAATGAGTTTATCATTTATGGATAGTAAAGATACCTGTGGATTCACGGTTAAATCAATTGGAAGAACATCAAAAGCGCTTTTCAATAAGAAAGAAAATGACCATATTGGAATTCGTGGTCCTTACGGAAATGGTTTTACTCCGATATCCGGTAATTGTTTACTTGTTGGAGGTGGAACAGGATTATCTCCATTATTACCATTAACCAAGATTCTTGTAAAGAAAGGAGCTCGTGTGACTCTTATGTTGGCTGGTAAAAGTCGAAACGAAATACCTTTTCTTAAGGATGCCCAAGATTTGCTTTCGAATTCTAAACATAAAATCATAGTCACCACTGACGATGGCAGTTATGGTCTAAAAGGTGTAGCATCTGATCATGTAACAGTTCTACTTAAGAATGAAAAATATGATAAGCTATACACCTGTGGCCCAGAAGTCATGCTAAAAAAAATATTTACTTTAGCTGAAAAGAGGATTATTTCCATCGAAGTTAGTCTTGAACGATATATAAAATGTGGCTTTGGACTCTGTGGAAGCTGCAGTATTGGTAGATACCTTCTTTGTCTTGATGGACCCGTTTTTTCATCAAAACAGCTTAAAGAAATCTCAAATGATTTTGGGATTTCACGTCGCAATATTAACGGTGAAAAAACACCAATATAACTAGGTGAAAAAACTGGATAAAAAGATTTTATGTTTACTTCACCAAGATATCTTGGATATTTTTAGCAAGACTTTTAAATACCTTTTTTCGTATTTTTCAATGTTTACAAAGGTGAATAGATGCCAACTCACGGTTCATTAACGAAGGCAGGCAAAGTTCGTAGTCAGACTCCTAAGCTTGAAAAACAGAAAAAAATATCTCCAAATCCAAGAGTTCGGAATAAGAAGACATTTTACAAAAGATATTCTTTAAATCGGAAACCTGGACAGAATTGGGATACCAGTACTAATCGATAATTCCGGAATTATGATTCTGCCTTAATATCGAATTAGATTTTTTAGTAGAAACTATTATTATTTTTAGCTAGTTAATTGCTCAATAATAAGTTCTCTTTTATTAAGAAGATCCGATGTCTGCTTTTTCACACTATTGATTTCTGACAAGATGTCTAATCCAATGAGAAGAATAGTGCAGGCTATTAATGTAGAGAAAGTATAGAACACTGGTACGATTCCTTGGAAAAGTATTAGGAGGATAGATGTTTCGACTGCAAATATTGTTCCTCCAATCATCAGAAATATGAGTGTTGACCATTCGTTTCTAATCAAGTATTTTCCTAAGATATTTGGCTTAATTGCTAATCCTGTAAAAATAGTGACCGCTGCCGATAAGCCAAGGATTAAAAGATATTCTATTCTTCCGGTAATCATCAGAAGAAGTGTTGTTCCAATTACTAGCATGAAGCTTCCTGGCATAATTAGAAATGCTGCACTCAATCTATTTCTTGATAGTAAAGAGTGTTTGTTCATCATCAACATAAATAATGATTATTTAAAAAACAAAAAAAGAAACAATTGTGTGATAACTTTGACCTAACACTCAAAGACACTCTGGTGTTGTATGAAAATATATTCGGACATATTATTTTGAGGACAGGACTTTGATTTAATAAATCAGGTTGTTCTTGATTTTTATTTAATTATAATAGAACATGTTTTTCATGGAATACATAATGAATGAACATTTAAGAAAAAATGTTATCAATTAGAGGTGGACATAGGCATGGGACTTCGCTTCAATGGGAAAATTTTTTGGGCTGTCCAATACTTAGCCGCCATAATTCCATTACCTTGACTTTAAATCAAGATATTTGATTATCTAAAAAAATATGGGAGAGATCCTTATTCAGGATCCTCTTTTAACTATTCTTTTCGTGTGTAGAGTACTGCTGCTCCGATTATAGCTATAACAGCTACAGCTACTGCTGCATATGTTATGGTGCTAGATAATCCAACTTCTTCAGTCACTTCAGAAGTAACTGTTGTAGTTTGAGCTTCTGCTGTACTTGTTTGTGTTATGGTTTGTGCTGCGAGAGTACTTGTTACAGTTGTTGCAGATGTTGTAGTCATTGTAGTTGTTGATGTTGCTGTAGTTGTTGATACTGAAGTTTGTGTAATTGTTGTAGCTGATGTTGTAGTAACTGTAGTTCTAGTTGTTTGTGTAACTGTAACTGTTTGAGCTGCTGCTTGCGCACGGTCATTTAGCCCTACAGCTATCAGTGTACCTGGAGTTGCTGATCCAAATCCGCCACTTGCGATTATAGCGAATATTTTCTGATCACCAGCTGCGTCTGCACCTGTTGTTAAACCTGAACTCATTGGATTGCCTGTATTCATTTCTCTAAGTAGTTCTCCAGTTGCAGAGTTAAAGAATCTAATGAAGCCGTCAGTGAATCCTGCAAAGAGTATATCTGAGGTTGTTACTAGAGCAGAACGTTGTGTTCCGGTATCATAGTACCAGCTCCAAATTTCTTCACCTGATTCGACGTTACGTGCAACTACGGATGAGTTAGATGGAAAACCACCTGCAGTTACTGTGATAGCTTGGTCTTCTTCCCATGGAGGTCTAACTGACTCAACAATCTCCACCATAAGTCCTCCTGTATAATGGAATAGTACTCCGGTTTCTGGGTTGTACGCCTTGTCTGTTCCGAATAAGCCGTTACCCCAAGCTGGGAATAAGAGACATGGGTCTCCACAGTATGGACTACCATCAGGGGCATCCATAACTCTCATGTCATAGTTGCTAAATGGATCCATTTCACGATATCTTATACCACCGTTAAGGTATGTGATAGCGCCTGCTGCTTCAATTTGTCCTCTTGCTGCCATCTCTGATGGTACATCAATTAGATGTATGGGTTCTCCTGTTGCTGCATCAAGTATGTGTAAGAGTCCTTCCTTGCATCCCTTCATATAGATCTTACCTAGAGTTGGATGATCCGCAAGGATACCACTCCAGTTACAATCATAGTCATAGGGATCTCGAGGCATAGGTTGACTCCACCATACTCGTTGACCAGTATCCATGTTTATTGCCATAAGTGTGCTTCCGTATAGTCTTGGTCCGGGAGTTTCACCGATATAGGTGTAAGGTCCTTGGTTACCTGTTTGAGTATAAATTAAACCTGTGTCTTCATCTACAGGGAGCATTCCCCAGTTAGCTGTTACACCGCCCCAAACACTTGGTGGTTCATTGGGGTTCGCCCAATCCCATTCCAACGTGTCTCCGGCTGCTGCAACGTCACTACAAGGAATATCTCTGAACCAACCGGTACTACATTCTTGTAGAGCCCAGTCTTGAGTTAAGACACCCTGAGGTGGAAAACTGTATACTCGCCATAGAATTTCATGGGTATCCATATCGATACCGATTGTGGTGTGACGGAAGTCACCTGAGAACACCCAGCTGTGTTGTACACCTGGGAGTACATAGACGAATTGGTTACCTTTTTCATATGTTCCTATATTGGTCATTGAGACACTTCCTTGTCTATAGTCATATAGATTTCCAGGTATATCGACACATAGGTCGTCTACCGAGAAAGCTGTTTCACCAGTGTCTATGTCTATGCCGTAGAAGTCACAGGCTAGACCAGATTTAAGGACGACATTGCCTGCTTCCCAAACACGGATACCGTGTAAGTGAGAAACAATTAATGCAAGGAAACCGCCATAGTTTATAGGTAATCTGTCAGCTGCTTCAGTTAGGTTGACTGAGTAGTCATGTGACCAATTTTGTTGACCAGTTTCTGCATTCACTGAATATGTTCTTTGGTAGTTGGTTGTAAGAAAAACATTACCATCCAAAACTATTGGTGGTGTGTTTGCACCTTGACCAGGATTCAATAATCCCATACCTGCTGGTGCGCCATCGTTTCCTTCAAGTGGAAAGATCCACTTTACTTCAAGTGCATCGACATTGTTTGCTGATATTTGTGTCTGTGGACTATAGTTCTGTGCCCACGAATTTCCGTTTACGTACTGCCAGTCTCCACCATCTGAACCGGATGGAGCTGCAAATGCCATTGCCGGTAGTATTGTACTTAGTGATAGTATTGCTAGTGTTGTTAATAATTTGAAATTATACATATATTTTCAAACTCAGCACACTTTACGAGTATAGTATAAATGTTTCTCAGCAACTCACATAATATAAACAGGATACACCCAGAATAATAAATAAATATTCAAAATAGACACATATATTTTGAAATATTTACATTGAAAGAATTGACTGTTACTAGTCAATTAAATTAAAAAGATGTAAGTTCAATATTTATGATAAATCATTAGTAATAATTTTTGATAATTATTTAATATAATATGTTCTTAATATACTAATACTTCGTAAGCTTGGCATAGGACAGATAAATTTGCATTGATTGAAGTAGAAAATTTGTCAAAGAAATACGGTAAAGTCAAAATTATCTATGATCTCAGCTTTAAAGTAGAGAAAGGGGAGGTTGTAGTGTTACTTGGACCCAACGGTGCTGGGAAATCAACATTACTGAAATGTATATTAGGATTAGTGAGATACAATGGTAAAATCCGTGTAAATGGGTTAGATGTTAAGAAAGAAGGCAGAGAAATAAGGAGAAAGATTACCTACATTCCTCAGCAGTTCATTTTGTATCCTAATCTAACTGTGGAGGATAATTTGAAGTTTTATGCGAATATAAGGGGAATATCACAGAATACAGTGAACCAAAGTATTGAAAAGAGTAAACTTGAACATTTTGCAAATAAACGTACTAAAGAGCTTTCTGAAGGATTGCACCAGAGATTGATGCTTGCAATTGTAAGTTTGACAGATACTCCTATCCTGCTTTTTGATGAACCAACTTCAAATCTTGATTTTAAGAGAGTTTTGGAGTTTAAGGAGATGATAAAAGAGGAAGCAAAGAATGGAAAAACTATTCTTCTTTCAACTCATCTTCTTAGTGATATAAATGATATATCTGAAAAAGTGATTGTGATGAATAATGGAAAATTTGTTTTTAGAGGGAATTCAGAAGATTTGTTGAAAAAAACGAATATGAAGACTGATATTACATTAACTATTCATGAGGAATTGAACAATAAAACTAGGGCAAAAATCAAAGATCTGCTCCATAAAGCTGGAATTGAAAATGAATCTATAAAAAATGAATTTCTAACAATTTCAACCGAGGCTTCAAGAATAATTTCTGTGTTAAAAGCTGTAGAAGAAGCTGGTTTGAAGATCAAAGATTTTAGGATTTCTGAACCGAGTTTAGCAAAGGCTTTCCTGGAGATTACTAACGAAAGTGATGAAAGGTGATGAGAGTGTCGATTTCTTCAATCCTAACAATAGCAAAGAAAGAGATTAAGGATTCTATTAGAAACAGATGGTTTCTGGTTTTATCCAGTATTTTCTTTCTACTTATTTTACAAATTCCTTACATAATACTGATGCTTCTCGGATTGTTTTCTTATGAGAATGTTCCTGGAAAAACCGGGATATTTCTTGCTTATGCCATATCCCTTGGTGGATTGATTACTGTAATTGTAGGATCATTAAGCATAGTAAGTGAAAAAGAACAAGGGACTCTTTCATATCTTCTATCCCAACCAGTTAGGAAAATCGAAATCATTATTGGAAAATTCATGGGGTTACTTCTTGCTATTTCTTTGATGATGAGCATTGGGTTTGGGATTGCAATGCTTCCTTCAATTGGAGAAGCTGAGATCAATAGTATTGGATTAGAGAATTTTGTATATGGTGTTGTGACAATGTTTGGGGCTACAGCAGTTATGCTTGGAATATCTTTAGCTATTTCAGTGGTATCTGGAAGTAAAACGATGGCGATATCTTTAGCTCTATTTATCTGGTTATTTTTCACGACAATATATGATAGTGGATTCTTAGGAACAATGCTTATTGCGGCAGACGAAACACAAGCTTATTTCTATTTCATATTTCTAAATCCAATTGAAATTTCTGAAATACTTATGAATATGTTGTTAAACCCTATTTTAAATCCAAACCTTTCTGTAAACTTTATGATAAATTACTTTGGAATTGGTGGATCCTTTGAACCTCTTTCTTTGGCAATATTGGTTTGGGCTATTATACCTCTCGGATTTTCAGTTATAGAATTTTATTCAAGGGAATATTAATCATAAACTAGGTTGCCACATACTGTTTGGTTAATGAACCTTTTAGTGCCTCCACAGCTTTAACTACCGGTGAATCAGGAGCAAAATCTATTGGCGCTACTCTGGCCATATCTGCCTGTTCAATTGATTCATCGTAAGGAATTGTAGCAATAATAGGGATTCCCAATTCAGCTGACTTCTTCTTAAGTAAATTATGTTCTATATTATTTTTCATTTTATTACCTACAATAAGCAGAGTCTTTACACCTAATTCTATTGAAAGATCTTTAATTCTTCGTGCTGTTTCGATGGATTGCATTCTCGGTTCAACTACACAAAGCATTGCATCTACCCCTCGTACTGTACCTCTTCCAAGATGCTCAAGTCCGGCTTCCATATCCATAATTATAGCTTCTTTTGCTGATACCATAAGATGTCTAACAAGAGCTTTAGCCAATGCGTTTGTTGGACACATACATCCAGCACCAGCTGATCTTACAGTCCCCATTACTAGAAGCCTGGTTCCATCTGGACCAGGCAATCCATATTTTTCAGCTATATCACTAACGGTTGGATTTAGGCTAAATACTCCTCCTGAAGAGCCTGGGGCTACACCAGTCCTTTCTTCTATTAGTGAATGGTTTTCTGACAATGGAGTTATTTTTGAAGCAATATTGGTCGATATTCCAAGCGAGTAAGCAAGGTTCATTGCAGGATCAACATCTATCGCTAATGTTTTGTAACCTTCTCTTCCTAATTGTCTAGCGAGAGTACCAGTAATACTAGTCTTTCCTACACCGCCTTTACCTACTACTGCTAATTTCATTTTGTGATTTCGCTTGTAGGTGCTGTAGGTATTTCGAGTTTCTTAATTAGTTCAGTTACACCTTTCAATGCTAATGATGACGCAGGTAGATTTGGGATAGCTTTACCATCTAAATCGAATTCTTGTATCAATGGATCTTCAGGGATTACAGCAATGCATTCCAACCCAGAAGTTTTTTCAAGCTCCTTTACTTTATTAATGAATCTTGGAGGTATGTTATTCACAACTAGGTATGCTTTACGAATATTTGTGTTGAGAGTTTTGATTAATTCCTGAATTCGTTTGGCAGTTAATACACCTTTAGCAGTTGGATCAGTTACAACTAGCAGTATATCGATATCCCTGGTTGTTCGCCTACTAAAATGTTCAAGTCCAGCTTCTGTGTCCAATATTATTAGTGGATATTTATCTGAAAGGTCATCCACCATTTTTCGAAGAAGATTGTTTACGTAACAATAGCATCCTGGGCCTTCAGCATTTCCCATAATGATGATATCATAGCCATCAAATTCTTCAACTGCGCTTTGGAATAGGTAGTTGAAGTAATCCTCTTTTCTTTGATTTGGACCAAGATTATCTTTATTTTTCAGCAACATTTCACGTGCTTTTCCAACTGACATTGTAACATCAACTCCTAGAGCTTCACTCAGATTGGAATTTGGGTCAGAGTCAACACCAAGTATTGGTTTTCCTGCATAGTTTTTTAAAAGATGCACAAGCAAAGCTGACACCGTAGTTTTCCCTGTACCTCCTTTCCCGGATATTGCTATACTAAAAGTCATTTTTGATATTTCTCCTTCATGATTAAGTTTTTAGTGTTGATGATTAATGGGTGAAAGGATTAATCTTTCAGCTTCCACATCTACTTCTATGATTTCTGCATTATCCACAGTAACTTGGTTGCCAAGAATTGGTTTGAGGATTATTTTACCATCAGTTTTTTTGGCGTATAATATATCTTCAGCAACAGTTTCTTCATGATTTTCTTTCTTTAAGTAAACTTTAAACTCACACATATAATTTCTCTTCCATATTATTATATAAAATTGAAATATTTATAGATATGCCAAGGCGTCATTAATTTAGGTTGTAGGAGGATTGAATACTAAATATTTACCATATCTATTCATTATTCCTACAGTAGTTGCTCTATTAATTGTGGAAGCTTACCCGGTAGTATATTCTCTTTATCTAAGTGTAACTGAATTTAGTACATTAACTACTGAACCAGTATTCATTGGATTTGATAATTATGTGAGAATGATATATGATGAAAACTTCTGGATATCTCTCAGAGTTACATTACTCTATGTCTTTGGATCAGTAAGCCTAGCTTTTGTATTAGGTTTATCATTTGCAGTGCTTCTTTTTAGAGATATTGAATATAGAAAGCGTCTTCAAACTGTATTAATTCTACCTATTGCTATTTCGCCTTTGATAGCTGGTGTCTTCTTTTCGCCAGCTGCTATATGGGATGATATCAATGTAGTTCTCAAATTTGTCCTTGGGCTCCCTATGATAGATGTATACAATGCCAATTTTGCTTTCTCTTTAGTAGTTGTAGCAGATGCGTGGCTTTGGACACCACTTTTTATGCTTGTATTTCTGAGTGTGTTGCAATCAATTCCAAAGGAGACCTATGAAGCAGCTGAAATTCATGGAGCATCAAATTTTCAGACTTTCAGGCGAGTAACTTTTCCTTTGATAATACGGTCTCCGGTTATTTTCATAATAATCGCGTTAAGATCCATAGATGCATTCAGGTCATTTGAGATTCCTTTTACATGGGCAGGATGGATTGGGGCTGAGAGTTTGGGTTCACCGATTGATACTTTGAGTCTTTTCATGTATAAACTGTTAATTTTTCCAGCATATGAATCTCCGTTTTCGTATATTGCAACAATTGCACTTACTATGCTGATGATAAGTCTAGTAATAACAACAATTCTCTTGAAGTTTAGCGATATGCTCTGGGAGGAGAAGTAAATATTGGATGAGGGATATAGGAAAACTCTAATGAAAAGTAAACGTTACATTGTTTACGTTCTAGTTCTTCTCTGGGTTTTGTGGCCTATTGCAATAATGGTTCTTGAAAGCTTCCGTATTGACTTAAGCCCATTACTTTCAGGAAGAGGTGTCCAATGGATTGCAGGTGTTCCATTCTATAGTGGTGGATTCCGTCCTAGTACTATTAATTATTTCGAAGCTTTTTCCTTTGTTGCATTTCCCAGATTAATGGTCAATAGCACCATAATTGCACTAACAAGTGTAGTATCATGTCTTTTGATAGGTACACCTACAGCTTATGCACTAGCTAGGTTCAAGTTCAGGGGAAAGAACTTACTTCAATTTTCATTAATGGCTTTAAGAACCATTTCACCTTTTGCAGTTATTGTGCCCTTCTATTGGATTTATGGACAACTGAATCTTTGGAATACATATTATGGTATGATGATTGTGTATTGGGTGATAAACCTCCCAGTTGTTGTTTGGATGATGCGGGGCTTCTTCAATGACATACCTAAAAATATCTGGGAAACAGCAACCCTTTACGGAGCATCTGAATTCAGAATTTTCAGAAAAATTGCATTGCCATTGGTTGTACCAGGTTTGATTGCTACAGTAATATTTGCCTTTGTATTAACATGGAATGAATTCCTTTTTGCATCTATCTTAACCGGTCCAGAAACTGGAACTGTTACAAAAGGAATATGGTTTGGGATGGGTGAGGCTGGTGGATTCAAAGTGGTGGAATGGGATGATATCAATACGGGTGGTGTATTGGCTTTTATCCCCGCAATGGCATTAGTCTTGGTTATCAGACGTTATCTGGTGCATGGCTTCACTATGGGTTCTTATCGCTAAGTGATTCAGCACCGTTCTCACTTAAGAATAGATGGGTTCTATTCCAATCAAATAAGAGATACATATGGTCACCTACACTAACCTCAAACCCTGGTTTTGTCTTCACTCGCATTAGAGTGTCCACAACTTTTAAGGAGATTATTAGACTATCTCCCATTGGTTCTAGAAGATGAACATCAGATTCACAAGTGAAGTTCGAGATTTGTTTCTTACTTATCTCAATGTCTTCCGGACGAACACCCAAAGTGAATTGAGTTCCATTCTTTTGATCCTTTAACAACTCAATAAGATTCTTGGGAGATTGTGGAGCAAAACATGACGCTTCAATAGCTCTAGTCCCTTTCTCATCAATAATTTTGGAGTTAATAAGGTTCATTGGAAGACTTCCTACAAAACTTCCAGACCAGACATCTTTAGGATGTTCATAGATATCTTCAGGAGAACCTAACTGGACCAACTTTCCGTATCGCATAAGTGCAATTCTATTAGACATAGTCATAGCTTCAGTTTGATCATGAGTTACAAGGAGAAGTGTAGTTTTTACATCTCGTTGAAGCTCCTTCAACTCAGCCCGTAAATATGCTCTAGTTTTAGCATCTACATTCGATAGTGGTTCGTCCATTAATAATACATCAGGTTTTCTCACAATTGCCCTGCCCACTGCAACTCGTTGTTGTTCACCACCACTTAACGCTCTGGGTTTACGTTCCATGAGGTCAGTCAATCGTAGAAGCTCGGCGATTTCTTTTACTCTTTCAGCAGTCTTCTCTTCAGGAGTTTTTCTAACAACAAGTGGAAAACCTATGTTTTCAGCAACCGTCATATGTGGAAAAAGAGCATAGCTTTGAAAAACCATAGCTACATTTCTATCTCTTGGGGGCACATCATTAACTACTTTATCGTTAAAGAGGATTCGTCCTTCTGATAGAGGCTCTAATCCAGCTATCAGTCGAAGAAGTGTTGTTTTCCCGCATCCTGAAGGACCAAGAATTGACATGAATTCTTCATCGTTTATCTCTAAGTTGAATTTATCAACAGCTGAGGTTCCATTGAATCGTTTACTAACGCCATCTAGAATAACCTTAACCATTTTTTTAACTCATCTTATTTTTTATTACAAGGATTCATAATATTGAAATGCTCTATTTTATGGATTTACGACAATTTCACCTAATTCAATTGAATGGTCGACTAACTGATTTACGGTTTCTCCACGGTAGTCGACGTATGTGTATGTTTCCTCAGGGCGTGGATCTAAGAAGATGAATGTTCCAGATTTTGTAGGTGTAAACTCTATAGTAGTGGATTCAAATGGTGGGATGGGTTCGGTTTCAATATTTAATTCAGGTATCGAGAATTGGTGTGATTCGATATCGTCATTATTAACTACAACGAGTATAACGGGTACACCTACAGTGAATTCGATATGATCCGGGTCCCAGCTCCGCTTTTCGTTTTGAGGAAGAATTAAACCATCTTCAACTGGTGGATTTGTAGTTACCAATCGAATAATTAAAGATGGATTTGAAGCTGCTAAAAAGTAGTAACCGACAATTATGCCTAATACTGAAATAGCAATAACAATCATCAGTTTTCTATTTTTCAAGGTATTAATGTTAGTTCGATTGTGTAGATAGATAATTCTTTCGCTTCAGAAAGAACACATGTAGATAGAATTATTCCTCTACAATGAATAGGCCTGGTGGAACACATACGAATTCTTCCTCATCACCTTGGGGTTCACCTTCTTGTTCATTTTTACATAATTCAGATTCAAAATCTGGGGCAAGTGATTCTATAAACACGAACGAACCTACATCATCAACAGTGAAAGTGACTACCTCCCGTTCATTTGCTCCAGGTATATCTCCAGTTTCTACACCTAAATCAGGAATTGCAAGTCTGTGTTCGTCGTCGTCATCTCCATTTACAACTGTAAGTTCAATTTTATCTCCAACTTTCACGTAAACTACATTTGGAACCCACTCTTTCTTTTCATTTTGAGTTTCTGTAAGTTTTATCGTAATTGGCGTTATATCTCCAGATGGATCATCTGTATCTGTTGACTCTCCGGTTGTTACATAGTATCCAATTAAGGCAATTATGATAATACCAATCCCTACACCGAAGAGAAATGAAGTTTTAACCAAAGTCCAACGGATTTAATGAATAATATGGGATACTTAACTATTATTATGAACAGAAAATGTTTATGAAAAAGTTTATGTGATGTACATATAGGAGGACAATTGATATGGCTACTGTTTCAATTCAAAAACTTGCCAAATACTATAAGGATATTCAAGCAATTGAAAATATTAGTCTAGATATACAAGATAAGGAGTTTCTGACTATCCTTGGTCCTTCAGGATGCGGGAAAACAACACTTCTTCGACTGATAGCTGGATTAGAAGTACCTAGTAATGGAGATATTTTAATTGATGGAAATTCTGTTCTTGAAGTACCTATCCGAGAGAGGGACATAGCAATGGTTTTTCAGCGATATTCATTGTACAACCACATGACGGTGTACGATAACTTAGCTTTCCCACTAAAAATGCGAAAAGTATCTGAACAGGATACTAAGCGTAGAGTAAAAAATGCAGCTGAACTCCTTGGATTGGATAAGCTGCTAGACCGAAAACCAGGAAAACTTAGCGGAGGAGAGCAACAACGTGTTGCCCTTGGTAGAGCAATAGTTCGAGAACCTAAAGTATTCTTGATGGATGAACCATTAACTTTTCTGGATCCAAAGCTTAGAACACAAATGCGAGTGGAAATCAAAACACTTCAAAGAAGATTGGGGGTTACAACAATCTATGTAACGCATGATCAATCAGAAGCTATGATTATGTCTGATAGGATAGCGCTTCTGAAGAATGGAGTTTTACAGCAGGTAGGTACACCAGATGAAATATATGAAAAACCAAGTAATACATTTGTTGCGGGTTTTCTAGGTTCGCCGGCTATAAACCTCCTAGATTGCAGTTATGTTGAGAAAGGGGGGAAGACTTTTCTTGATTTGGAGTTCTTTAAGCTAGATATTACAGATCAAAAGGATATAATGAATAAAAAGAGAAATGGAAGTGAACTTATACTTGGAATAAGACCTGAAGATATATCATTGGCACATGAAAAAAGTGCAGATACCATAGAATCAGAAGTTTATGTAATTGAACCACTAGGCTCTGAGAGCAATATTATTGTTAAGCTTCCCACATATAAAGCCTTTAAATTTGGAATGCATGACGTAGTCAATGTTAAAGTTAACGCTGGAATGAATGTCAAGATTGGTGATAAGGTGCGGTTGAAATTTAATAAGCATAATATTCATATTTTCAAAAAGTCTGGAGAAATTATTCTGTAAATATAATCGTTTTACGCCGGCGAACAACTTCTAAATTAAAGGTTTTCATCCAAATAACGTAGTAGATCTGAAAGGGCTCTTAAATCACGATGAAGAAGAGAAATGCCTGAAGCTCTAACTGATGGACTTTCAGGTCGATATAATCGACTTGTTTTCGGTTCTTCAGCTCTATCGATTAGAGGTTGGATATTTGTGCGTTCAGTATCAAGATACTGAAATAGAATTGAATGCGGATTGAAAGTATCCACTCCTTCCCCTCTGATAAGGGAGCCGATATCAGCTGATGGTGAAATAACCACTGAAACCTTAATTTCCTCAATATATCCTGATGCTGCATAAGCAATATTTCCGCCGAGTTGAGCGCCGACTATACCGATTCTGTCTATAATCACATCATTTCTATTTCTTAGATAAGTAACTGCTCCTTCAATGTCACTAATTAATGTGTCATAATATTCTTCTGATTTGTCGACATTCTGGCTTTCTCCGAAACCACGTATATCGTATGCAAGTATTGCATAACCTCTTTCAACAAAGTCGGATATAAATGGATTCCAATCTTGTCTATCTCCATCGAATTCGTGGGAAAGTATAACTGGTTTATATGGTGCCTCTAATTCTTTAGGAACATACCATGTAGCACTGATCTTTATTCCATCTGAAGCTAAAAATGATACTTCTTCAGAGATATAGGGTTTTTCTTCTGTGGGATTTATGAGATACCATCCAGTGATAGCAGAAATAATTACAATTGATACGAGGATGTAGGGCTGAATCCTTGCCAATTCATCAATGATTTAGAAAGTGGTCTTATTAAATAATTATCTATTGAATAAGGATAGGTGCCGTATATATTGACAGAAGGATTATCAGTATTAATACGGTGAATAATATTGTAATTTGCATTAGAGCTCTGCTTTTTTTAGCTTCATCAGGCATTGTGCTTCCTAGAAAGTAGATTAAAGCCCCTAATATCAATATAAAAAAACCATTTGTGTATAATGAAAGATTAATTGGTTGTAGAATAGATATAAGACCTGCAAGTGATAATATCAATCCTAGCTGCTCAATCCTGAGTTTTATGCGCTTAAAATCTGTGATAAGTGGTTCTTGTCCAGTCATCTATTTCATCTCCTTTCGAATAGTTCCTGCAGAGAAACCGATTAGTAAGTAACGTTGAATTAGGAATGCAAAAATGAAGGATGGAATCATATGAATTATGGACATAGATGCTAATGGTCCAGGTGTCAATACACCTACTCGAAGCAAATCGTCAAAGAAGTCTGCAAGGAAGACAAATGTAGCAGCATTAGTTTCAGTTAGTGATAGGGTAAAGATAAAATCATTCCATGCCACCGCAAAAGCGAAGACTGCAGCTACAGCCAATCCTACCTTTATTTGAGGTAAGGTTATCCTGAGAAGTACATCGAATGTGGAAGCTCCATCAACTTTAGCTGCTTCTTCTGAAGTCTTAGGGAATCCGTCCAGGAAGTTTTTCAGTATCCATACTGTAAGTGGTAGAGCAAATGTTGCATATATGAGAGAGAGTCCGATATGAGTATCGTGAAGACCAATTTTTTGGAATATTTCAAATAGTGCAGGTGTAAAAACTATTGGTGTGACGGCGTGAAGAGTAAGCATATAGGCCAACAGAGGTGTTCCACCTATTATTTTAAATCGAGATAATGAGTAGGCAAAAGTTAGGCCTGCAGCTAAAGCAATAAACGTACTCATTAATGCAATCAAGATGCTATTTCCAAGATACCTTGGGAATTGACTTGCTATACCTGCAAATATTGGTTCATTAGTGTGTGGATCCATTATTTCTGCACCAAACATATAATTCTGTAAAGTAGGAGTAAAAAGGAAGACTGGAGTAGTTGAAAGAGTAGCCTCTGTAGGTTTGACGGATGTAAGAGCTATCCAAGATAAGGGGAATAGAACTATAATTAGCCAGAAGCCGATTATTACAAATCTCAGATTCTTTGCTTTGAAAATTGAATTACTCATTTTGCTCCACTTTCCACAAATATCGAAGGTATGTGTACACTAGAACCAAAGAAATAATCACCATTATTGTTGCGGTAGTTGTCATTTCACTTGTTTTAAACGCCCGGAAAGCTAAGGTATACAGATATGAAGGCAACATATCTATTTCTAGTGGGTTAGGTCCCAGAGGTGGAGGAACATCCAACCACTCTCTAATTACCTCCCAAGTTCTCAAAGCGTCCGCTAACCTAAAAATAAGGGCTAGAAACAAGAAAGGTTTAGCGTAAGGAAATATGACATATCTAAATCGGGCCCACCAACCTGCACCATCGATATCAGCTGCCTCAAGGACTGATTTTGGCACAGATGATAAACCACCAACTATCATGAGCATTACAAAAGGTGTCCATGTCCAAGCGTCGACCATCACTATGGACAAGAAAGCATCTTTTCCATATCCATCAAATGGTATTTTTAGCACTCCGAGCAGATAATTGATAAATCCGATATCGGGTCTAAACATAACCACCTTAAAGATCATCGCCGTAATTTCTGGCGCTATCAACATCGGTAGGACACAAATTGTTAATACAAGTCTATGACCTCTAAATCGCTCGGAAAGAACTAATGCAAGACTTAAACCTAAAATGAATTCAATTGAAACAACAGTTACAGCGAACTTGGCAGTATTCTGAAAACGAAGCCAGATATCTGGATGAGTCATCATATTTTCATAATTTTGGAATCCGACAAAATCAGGAGCTCTTCCAAATACTTGAACTGAGTAATCATAGAAACTTATTCCAAATGTCCATAAGTATGGTATAATGGCGAAAACTGTTAACAGAATTAAAGTCGGTAAAATGAGTAGCCACTTCAAATGTTTATCTTTTATGTTGAATGAAATAGCCAAGGGAATTCTCGTCTTTAACATCTAAATTTCTTTATTGATATATATTTATCCATAAAGAAATTATTCTATGAAAAATGAAATCAATTAAATTGATAAAAGGTCTTTTAATGCAGCATCTTCTGTTTTTAGTTTAATGCCTTCATTTTCTCTTTTATCAATATATGATGAGATTATTTGTTTTATTTTCGTTTGATCTAGTTTTCCCCAAGGAGTTTCAGGTTCAAGGAATCTTTTGGGAATTCTTATATTGCTCATCTCAAATCCTTCCTGAACCTTGTATTTCAGGAAATTATGTGTAATTTCTTTACCGAGAGCCATAAGGCCTTCTGGAGAGTAATCCATATCTAATGCTTTGAGTATTTTAGAGATAGTTTCCTTTGAATATGCTTTTCTGGCAAAGTAGCAGATACCTAAGGAGTACATTATGTAGAGCCAATCTTCATTTTCTATTAAATAATCTGCCATTTCGTCGGCATTGAATGGTTTCCCGAGTTGAGTTTGGTCATATGAGTATCCGGCATTGCTAAGATGAGAATGCCTCGCACCTACTACTGTCCCAGCTATCGTTCCGTATCCTGTCATGTATCCTGGAGGACCGTTTCCACCTAAAGATACTGAGAAGTCTTTACCACCATATTTCTCAGCAGCAGCATCTATACCTCTTGCCAAGGCGACATAAAGAGGAGATTTTGCATTTGCAATATTCTTCAGCATAATACCGTATGTTTCAGCATCACCCCATGTCGGTTTTAGTTTCTGAGTGTCTTTTTCTGTTATTATCTTATTTTCAAAGGCTTCTGTGACCCAACCAAGAACATTACCAGCTGTCATTGCGTCTAACCCTAGGTCTTCACAGATGTCTATTAGATGGAGTAATCCGTCGTAATCGCTTATACAAAGATTAGAACCTAATGCATACATTGGCTCATAGTTGTATGGGATCAATTTACTTTCTTTGAAAACTTCTGGCCGTCCTCGTTCATGTGCTGGTTTGAACTCATTTTTTATGTCAGCCAAATGGACACATGCAATTGGGCAGCTTGCACATGATATCTTTCGTTCCAGTCTTGATTCAGCTATTACTTCACCAGATATCTTATCAGCATCTTCAAACCGAGTCTTTTTGAAGTTCTTGGTTGGGAGAGCACCAAGTTCATTTAGCATGAGGACATTTGAAGGGGTTCCATAATCATGGTACTTCACCATAATATCAGTACCAACTATGTCATTGTAAGTCTGCTCATAGAATTTCTTGACACTTAGTGCATTTTCTAAAGTAATGCCTTCTGAGCCACGTGCAGATATTGCTTTAAGTTTCTTACTCCCAAAGATAGCTCCTAGACCTAAGCGACCAAAATGATGGTATCTATCCA